>CAJQNW010000117.1 GCA_905479765.1 uncultured Tepidamorphus sp.
ACGGCATCCTCACGGTCGCCGCGTGCGTTCAGCGCCAGCGCCAGGTCGAAACGGGACTGATGGTCGTTCGGGTCGGCTTCCAGCGCCTTTGCGAGCGAGCCGATATCGCCGAGGTCGGCGGTCTGCTCGGCCAGCTCCAGCGATGCGCGGGCGCCCGCGACGAGCGGATCGTTCTGCTTGTCCGGCGGCACCAGGGCAAGCGTCTGCTTTGCCTTGTCGAGTTCGCCATCGGCAACGAGGCAGCGCGTCAGGCCGGCGATCGCGGCCAGATTTTCGCGGTCTTCCTGCAGGACGGCGCCGAAGATTTCAGCGGCACCGGCGATATCACCCTCGTCGAAGGCTTCCTGCGCGGAGGCAAGCACGTCCTCAAGACCCGCTTCCTCGGCCGAGGGGCCGGCGATCTTGGCGATGAATTCCTTGATCTGGCTCTCGGGAACCGCGCCCATGAAGCCGTCGACCGGGCGGCCGTCGACGAAGGCGAAAACGGCGGGGATCGACTGGACGCCCATCTGCTGGGCGACCGAGGGGTGCTCGTCGATGTTCATCTTGACGAGCTTGACCGCGCCCTTGGCCTCGGTCACGACCTTCTCGATCAGGGGGCCGAGCTGCTTGCAGGGTCCGCACCAGGGCGCCCAGAAATCGACGAGAACCGGCTGGTTCTTCGATTCCTCGACGACGTCCTTCATGAAGTCCTGGGTGGTCGTTTCCTTGACGAGCCCGCCGGCCGCCGCGCCACCGATTCCGCCGCCGCTGCCGCCGGGTGCGAGGGATGAAAGGTCCATGATCTGATCGTCCTGTTTTGCCCGTCCGGTCGCACAGGCGCGCCCCGGAGTCCCATGTCTTGTCTGTCACCGCCTAAGATGGGGCGTGACGGCAACAGTTGCAAATCCGGATCACCCCTCCGCGGAATCGGCCGTTGGTCCGGATACGGCGATGATTTGTGGTTCGTGACCGCAATCCTTGAGAAAGGCAATCAGGTCGTCGCGGCGAATCGTCGTCGTCGCCTCGTTGCTGAGGGGATGAAAATTCAGCAGCTCGTGGACCATCAGCGCGGCGTCGAGAACCACCGTCACGCGGCCTTCGGCATCGTTGATGGCGCCGAATGGCGTTACCGAGCCAGGCACGACGCCGAGCGTTTCCAGCAGCAGTTCGGGCTTGCCGAACGACAGGCGCGCCGAGCCCAGCCGCGAATGCAGGCGTTTCATGTCGATTTCGGCGTCCTCGGGGGCGACCACCAGCCAGAGCCGGTCCTTCTTGTCCTTCAGGAACAGGTTCTTGGTGTGCCCGCCTTCGATCCTGCCGCGCAGATCTTGCGACTGCGCGACGGTGAACAGAGGGGGGTGCTCGACTGTGGTGGTCTCGAACCCGAGGGCGTCCAGCCGGGCGAGAAGATCGTCGGGAGAGTGCGGCATGATGGGCCAGATCCTGCGTTTTGGGCGGTCGTTCAGCGGTCAGATGCGCAGTGGGCGGATCAATTATACGCTTCTAGAATCGGAGCCCATTTATCACAATCCGACGATTGCGCGTCTTTGAACGGTCACACCAGTTGCAATCGCCCCTGCTGTTGTGCATATAAGGCGCCCGAACCGCCCAAGTGGCGGCGCCAGAGCGGGCGTAGCTCAGGGGTAGAGCACAACCTTGCCAAGGTTGGGGTCGTGAGTTCGAATCTCATCGCCCGCTCCAAATTGTCCTGCACCTTCCAAAAAGCGGATTGCCGGCCGCCCCGGCAATAGGCAGCCGAGTGCGGGCGCGTGACCCACAATCCTGTTATCGAACCAGCGCGAGAAATCTCGTTGACTAGGAAACTAAATTTTGGCAGTTTCCTAGTCAACTAATGGGATCGACGATGGACAAGAGACCTTCAAATCTGGATGCCCATCTGGGCTATTGGCTCAGAATGGTGTCCAACGCCGTCTCTCACGGCTTCGCCCGCGAGGTCGAAGCCGAAGGGGTGACCGTGGCGGAGTGGGTCTTCCTGCGGGTGCTCTACGACGTGGAGTCTATCGCGCCATCTCACCTCTCGGAGCGGATGGGCATGACCAGAGGGGCAATCTCGAAACTTGCCGACCGGCTTGTCGAGAAGTCCCTCATCGAAAGACAGCCCAATCCGGAAGACAGGCGGGCGCATACGCTCAGTCTCAATGAGGCGGGCCGGACCCTTGTTCCTCGACTTGCCAACCTGGCCGACCGGAACGACGCCGCGTTCTTTGGCGGCCTTGCCGCCGACGAACGGCAGAGGCTCGCACAGATTCTGCGAAAGATCGTTCTGGACCGTGACCTCGCGGCTCCCCCGATCGACTGATGCGGCAGAAATCTTGAAAAGGAGGCGTCATGGACGCGCAACACGGTGCTATTGCCCAAACCTGCCTGAACGCGGCCTACGATAAAACGATGGCCTTTCCGGAAATCGTCGGCATGCTGATCAGCGCCGGCTTCGAGGGATATGCTGTCGACTATCGTCGCAACACGACCACGTATTTCCAGCCCGATGGGGACAATGTGGTGCTGCAAAACCCGGACTCGGAAACGCCGGTTGCTCCCCGGTTCGACCAGTCCGGCGTGGCAGCCCAGGTCAAATGGGCGCAGGCCGATCCCCCCGACTATTCCTACGCGGCGTTCTGCAAGAACGTGAAGGCCCTGGGGTGCGCGGGCTACATCGTGTCATTCCCGGGCCGGCGAGTCCTCTACTTCGGTCGTACCGCCGAGACGCATGTCGAACATTTCCCCCCGTCGTCCCGCGACGACGAGTGATGCGGCGGGCAACGGCAGTCATCGGCGACAATGAAAATCGTGTCTATAAAACAATAGCATAGGCGGCCCGGCCGTCGCCCGTCAGGCGCGGCGGCTTCCTGCATCTTCGCGGACGTGCGGCGTGTTTCGGCGGCCCGACCGTGCCGTACCCGACTGTTACCTGCCGGAAACAGTCCGGACATCCTTCTGGTACGAGGCCGGCCCAAGACAGGTGCTCGAATGCGCGTCAGCACGAAAACGGAGCCAATGGCGATGTCCAAATACCGCAACACTCTTCCGCAAACCTCAGGCAAGCTGTTCCTGTCCGACGGCGGCATCGAGACGGTACTGATCTTCCAGGAGGGTCTCGAGCTGCCCTATTTCGCCGCTTTCACGCTTCTCGACACCCAGGAGGGCCGTGAAACGCTGCGCCGCTACTTCGGCCGTTATGCCGGGCTTGCGGTCGAGGGCGGGCACGGGTTCATCCTGGAAAGCCCGAACTGGCGGGCGAGCGCCGACTGGGGCGACAAGCTGGGCTATGACTCAGCCGCGATGACCAGGGTCAACCGCGACGCTATCCACCTGATGCGCGAATTGCGCGATACCCATGAGACCCCGGCCGCGCCGTTCGTCGTCAGCGGCTGTGTCGGTCCGCGCGGCGACGGCTACGACCCCGGGGAGATCATGAGCGTTGCCGTAGCGCGCGCCTATCATTCCGCCCAGATCCGCGCTTTCGCCGAGGCCGGCGCCGATATGGTGACCGCGATCACCATGACCAATGTGCCCGAGGCGACCGGGATTGCGCTGGCGGCCCGAGACGCCGGCATACCCTGCGTGATCTCGTTCACGACCGAGACCGACGGCAGGCTGCCGTCCGGCGAGGACGTCGGCGCTGCGATCCGGGCCGTCGATACGGCGACCGGAGCCTTTCCGGCCTACTACATGATCAACTGCGCCCATCCGACGCATTTCGAGGATGCTGTCAGGCGCGGCGAAGGATGGATCGAGCGGGTACGCGGGGTTCGCGCCAACGCCTCGACCAAGAGCCATGCCGAACTCGACGACTCCGAGACGCTCGACGAAGGCGATCCCCACGATCTGGCGCGGCGCTTCAACGATCTGCGCAAAGTCATGCCGAATCTCAATGTGCTGGGCGGCTGCTGCGGCACCGACCATCGCCACATCGCGGCGATCCGCGATGCCTGCACGCAGTCGCGGGCCGCGGCCTGATCGCCTGCACTCACGGCCCCGGACAGTGTTGACCGATAAGCGAAACACCTTGTTCGGGGCGGCGTTTCCCCGCATTCCCCTTTCCGTCCCTCTGGTCCTGCCGGTACGGTTCTTCCCTGCGCCGACAAACAAAGATCGGCGCGATATGGAGGAAACCGATGGGCGAGACCAAGTTGTTCCGGACCACCATTGCCGGGAGCCTGCCGAAGCCGTTCTGGCTGGCCGAGCCGGAAACGCTGTGGGCCAAGTGGCGCTACCAGGGGGATGAGCTGGAGGCGGCCAAGCGCGACGCGGTGCTGGTCTGGCTGAAGGAGCAGGAAGACGCTGGCATCGATATCGTCACGGACGGTGAGCAGTTCCGCATCCATTTCGTGCACGGTTTTCTTGAACACGTCGGCGGAATCGACTGGGACAGGAAGACCAAGATGGGCATCCGCGACAATCGCTACGTCGTCGATGTTCCAACGGTGACGTCGCCGATCACGCGCAAACGGACGGTGCATGTCGAGGAGGTGCGTTTCACCCGCGCGCATACGAAACGCGGGCTGAAATGGACGCTACCGGGACCGATGACGATCTGCGATACGATCGCCGATGCCCACTACGGCCGCCGCGCCGACATGGCAATGGCCTTCGCCGCGGTGCTGAACGAGGAGGCAAGGGAACTGGAGGCCGCCGGCGCCGACGTGATCCAGTTCGACGAGCCGGCCTTCAACGTCTTCATGGAGGACGTCAAGGACTGGGGTGTGGCGGCGCTGGAGCGGGCCGCCGAAGGTCTGAATTGCAAGACGGCCGTGCACATCTGCTACGGCTACGGGATCGAGGCGAATATCAAGTGGAAGGAAACGCTTGGCTCGGAATGGCGCCAGTACGAGGAAATCTTCCCCGCCCTGAACGCCAGCCGGATCGACCAGGTGTCGCTCGAATGTGCCGCCTCGAAGGTGCCGCTGTCGCTGATCGGCTTGCTGAAGCACAAGGACATCCTCGTCGGCGCGATCGACGTCGCCACCAATGCCATCGAAACGCCGGAACAGGTGGCCGCGACGCTGAGGGCTGCGACGGAGTTCGCCGCGCCGGAGCGGATCTTGCCCTGCACCAATTGCGGCCTGGCGCCGCTGTCGCGGACGGTCGCCGTCGGCAAACTCAAGGCGCTTGCCGACGGGGCGGCGCTGATGCGGGCGGACGCCGGCTAGCCGGCAAGCCGGGAGCGTCGACGGCGAAGCGAGGGTGGGCGGCCCGTCCCCCAAGCCGAGCCGCCCTGCGGAGCAGCCCAGTATCAGGCCACTTCCGCATTCGATTGATCCGCGTTGCGGATGCGATCGATGAACTGGCGCGATTGGCGGTCGAGTTCGGAGGCTTTATCGCGGATGTGGGCCGCGACCTCGGCAAGCGATCCGGCGGATGCCTGCGATCGGGCGGCCGCGGCGGACACCGACTGGACGGCTTCGGAAACCGATCCGGATCCGCCAGCGGCCTCGGTGACGCTAAGCGAAATGTCGCGGGTCACGGCCGTCTGCTCCTCGATAGCCGAGGCAATAGCCGACGACATGGATTGGACGCCGTTGATCGACCGGGAGATCACGGCGATATTCTCGCCGACGGTCGCCGCGATTTCCTGGATGTCCTTGACCCGCTCCGAGACATCGCCCGTCGCGGCCCCCGTCTGCCTGGCGAGGTCCTTGACCTCGCCGGCGACGACCGCGAAGCCGCGCCCGGCCTCGCCCGCGCGGGCGGCCTCGATCGTCGCGTTGAGCGCGAGCAGATTGGTCTGCCCGGCGATGTCCTCGATCAACTGTACGATATCGCCGATCTTGCCCGTGGCCTCGCACAGGCTGTCGACGCTGCGGCTCATCTCCCCGGTCTTGTCCACCGCATCCGATGATACCCGTGCGCCGTCGTTCACCTGCCGCGAGATCTCGTCGATCGAGCCGGACAGCTCTTCGGCCGCGGAAGCGACCGTCTGCAGGTTTACGCTCGCCTCTTCTGCGCCCGCCGAAACGATCGTGACCTGCTGGTTGGTGCCATCGACAACCGTCTCCAGGGCGCCGACTTCGGACTGCAGCCGTTCGGATTCGGCGGAAAGGTCCGCGGTGATGGTTGCGATGATGTCGCTGAATTCATCGGCCAGCCGGTTCAACTGGCCGGAGAACTCCCGGTTCTTCTCGGTCAGATAGACAAAGATCGACAGGTCCATGTCGAGCGTTATGGCCTTGTCGATGGCCTGCAGCAGACGCGCGGCATCGGCAATTCTGCGCGAGCGGGTGAGGAACAGGCGTCCGCAGGCCTCGTCGAGAACGTGGCGGATCAGGGCCTGCTTCACCAGAGCGTAGCCGCCGATATACCAGCCCGGCTCCAGGCCGAGCCGGCAATGGGTCTTGCCGATCC
>CAJQNW010000118.1 GCA_905479765.1 uncultured Tepidamorphus sp.
GCTAACTGTCGGCTGGACCTCCGGCGGCGGGCAGTATCTCAGCGTCAAGGACAGCGGCCCCGGCATCCCCGAGGACGAAATCCCCACCGTGCTGGAGACCTTCGGCCGCGGATCGCTGGCCGCCAAGAACGCCGAGGAAGGCTCCGGTCTCGGCCTGCCTATCGTCATGAAGCTGGTCGAACTGCACGGCGGGCGCTTCGACCTGCAGTCGAAATTGCGCGAGGGCACCGAAGCAACCGTCATTTTCCCGCGCGAACGCGTGATGAAGGCGCTGCCGCCTCTGGACGACGACCGGGAGCCGGGCTCGCGCCGCAGGTCGGCGGCGTGAATGCAGCTGTTTTGCCTGCCTGACGTGACGGATCGCGGATCGAGCTCGATTGAAGCTGCCGGCCGCCACCCTCATATGAACCGGAACAGCCATCCGGCTTGAACCGAACGGAGAGTTGCCTTCATGCGGCGCGACAGTCTCGCCTGGATCGGTATCGGCGTTCTCGCGCTGGCCGCCATCGTGTTGATGCTGCGCCATTCCGACGGGATGGTCGGCGGCGTCACGAATGCCGATTTCGCCTCGCTTGTCAGTGGCATCGCGCTGCTGATCGTGATCGGCGGGTCAATGCTGGCAAGCCGCCGGTTTCAGATCGGCACGGCCATACGGCAGGCGGCGATCTGGCTCGGCGTCGCGTTGATCCTGGTGACCGTCTACAGCTACCGGTTCGAGTTCGCCGGCCTCGCGGGACGGGTGTTCGGCGAACTGATCCCGGGGCTGCCGGTCGCGTCGACGAACGCGAGCGGCGACACGGTCGTGACGCTGCGCCGCGACGCCAGCGGCCATTTCGGTGCGCGCGGCAGCATCAACGGCGCCTCGGCGCGATTCCTGATCGATACAGGCGCGAGCGTCATGACGCTGACGCCGGCAACGGCGGCAGCGGCGGGATTTTCCTCAGACGGCCTCACCTTCACGGTTCCCGTCGAAACGGCCAATGGCCGTGCCTTCATGGCCCCCGTTACCGTCGATCGCCTCGAAATAGGGCCGCTGGCCTTCCGCGAGTTGCGCGCCTTCGTTGCGCCGCCCGGCACGCTCAGCGGCAACCTGCTGGGCGTCAACGTGCTCGACAGGCTGGCCACTTATTCGGTGCGCGGCGACGAAATGGTGCTGACCGGCCGCGACTGAGGCGGAAAAACGCCGGAAGCGGCCCTGCGTTTACCACTTCTTAACCAGCGCGGCATCCGACAGGGCCGGTTTCACCCTCGGCTTACCCTTCCGTCCTAAGGTTATCCCCGATCGAGCGGCCGAACGGCCCGAACACTTCGGAGAGACCGCGATGGTACGGGGACTCGCTATCCTGTTCCTGCTCGGCGCCGCCGTGTATGCGGTGCCGGCGATCAACAACTTCGTCAGCGATCCGACCGTCCGCAGCAGCTTCCAGCGCGAGCGCTCCGAAGAGACGATGGCCTATGCCGACAACCCGCGGACAGTGCGGCTGCGGGCCGATTTCCGCGGGCATTTCATCGTCAATGCGTCGATAAACGGCCGAACCATCAAGATGCTGGCCGATACCGGCGCATCCGCCGTCGCGCTGACGGAGGAAGACGCCAAGCGCGCCGGGCTCGATCCACGCTCGCTGAACTATGACGTTTCGGTCCAGACGGCGAACGGCAAGGTCATGGTGGCGAGCGTCGTACTCGATCGGATCGACGTCAAAGGCATCGTCGTCAGGGACGTGCATGCAATGGTGTCGCAGGACGATTCCCTAGATTCGAGCCTGCTCGGCATGACTTTTCTCAACCGCCTTGCCAGCGTCAAGATATCGGGAGATACCCTGGAACTCGTCAAATGAGACGGTTTTCTCCCAGCCAAGAGTGCGCTACAGGCTAGCGCGCTTCCTCAACGACAGATTGGACTTGTGATGCTTCCGAAGCCGACCGCAGCGGTCGCTGTCAACACAGCGGCCTATGAAACGACACCGCTGGTCAAGCCGACCGGCTTTCGCGAATACGACGCACGCTGGCTGATCGGCAGCGAATTCAATCTGATGGGCGCTCAGGCGCTGGGTCTGGGGATTGGAACGCTGCTGCACGAGCGCGGCGTGCGCCCCGACATCGTCGTTGGCCACGATTTCCGCTCCTATTCGCAGTCGATCAAGCTTTCGCTGGTCGCCGGACTGATGACGGCCGGCATCCGCGTCCACGACGTGGGACTTGCCGTCTCGCCGATGGCGTATTTCGCGCAGTTCGCGCTCGATGTCCCGGCCGTGGCGATGGTGACGGCAAGCCACAACGACAACGGCTGGACCGGCGTCAAGATGGGCGCGGACCGGCCGCTGACCTTCGGACCCGACGAAATCGGCCGGCTGAAGGAAATCGTGCTGTTGGGATCGGGCGTTGAGCGCGAAGGCGGCAGCTATGCCTATGTCGAGAACTTCGGCGAGCGCTATGCCGCCGACCTGATCGGCGAACACCGCCTGAAGAACCCGCTGAAGGTCGTGGCGGCCTGCGGCAACGGCACGGCGGGCCTGTTCGCGCCGCAGGTGCTGCGGGCAATCGGCTGCGAGGTCGTCGAGCTGGATTGCGAGCTCGACTACACCTTCCCCAACTACAACCCCAACCCGGAAGACATGAAGATGCTGCACGCCGTCGCCGACGCGGTGAAGGCGCACGGCGCGGCGGTTGGGCTTGCCTTCGACGGCGACGGCGACCGTTGCGGCGTCGTCGACGATACCGGCGAGGAGATCTTCGCCGACAAGGTCGGTGTCCTGCTGGCGCGCGACATCTCGGCGCGGCACCCCGGTTCCAACTTCGTCGTCGACGTCAAGTCGACGGGCCTGTTCGCCACCGATCCGGTGCTGCTGGAGAACGGCGTCACGGTCGATTACTGGAAGACCGGGCATTCCTATATCAAGCGGCGGGTCAACGAGCTTGGCGCGCGGGCCGGATTCGAGAAGTCGGGCCACTTCTTCTTCAATGCTCCCGTCGGCCGCGGCTACGACGACGGGCTGATCGCGGCCATCGCCGTCTGCGAGATGCTGGACCACAATGCGGGCACGCCGTTGTCGGCACTTCGCGCATCACTGCCGCAGACCTGGCAGTCGCCGACCATGTCGCCGCATTGCGCCGATGAAGTGAAATACGACGTGGTCGATCGCGCCATCGCCCATTTCAAGGGACTGGTCGATGCCGGAACGGCGATCGCCGGGCAACAGGTCCGCGACGTGATCACCGTCAACGGCATCCGGATCGTGCTGGAGGACGGCACCTGGGGACTTGTGCGCGCCTCCTCCAACAAGCCGGAGCTAGTCGTCGTCGTCGAGAGCCCGGCGTCGGAGGCCAACATGCGCTCGATCTTCGCCGAAATCGATGGGTATCTATCGGCCCAGCCGGAGGTCGGCGAGTACAATCAGAAGATCTGAGCGAAGCCGGGACGCCCGCGGCCGACAGGATCGGCGGGCGTCAATCCGGGCTCTAGGAATCGATCCAGATCCAGACGCCGATCAACCCGTCGACGGTCTTGCCGTCTTCGGAGACCGGAACGAGCATCCTTTCGAAGGTGAACAGCTTGCCGCTCACAGGGGTGTTCAGCCGCATCCAGTAGTGTGCCCGGCGCTCGGCGACGAGATTGTTGTACGTCGTCTCGTATTGGGCGATCTGGTCGTTGTCGACAATCTCGTCGAGCCAGTAGCCTTCGACGTCGCGGCCGAGGACGGCCCGGTGCGTGGGTCCGACCCGGCTATAGAAATATCGCGGAGTCCCGTCGGGGTGTTGACCGATGGTGATGTAGGCCGCGCCCGGGTTCTGCTCCAGAAACTCGTCAAAGCCGATGTCGCCCGCGGACGGCAACCGGCCGTCCTGCGTCTTTTTGCCGGACCAGCGTCGATATAGCTCGTGCAACCCCGGGGCGGCACTTTCAGGCGCCGGCGACCCCTCGTCCTTGTTCATGAAACTGGATTTTCCCCGAAATGCGTAGCGATGCCCGCAGCCATATGATCGACAAGTCAAATGCTACTTCGCCACCAAACAGTATGGGCTTGCAGTTTTTATCCCAACGCGCCAAATTATTTACCGGACACGTAAGGGAAGCTCATGCGCGGCGTCAGCCTCGAGCACTTGCAGATATCGGCGAGCATGCTGAAAGGCCTCCCCGAGTTTTCGTCCAAAGCCAATCTGAACTTCGATAGCATCGCTCGAACCGTCGGCCTAGCGGGCATCAATACCGAGGACGACTTCGAATACGTCAGTCTGGACGCTTTCGCCCAATACCTCGAAATCGCATC
>CAJQNW010000119.1 GCA_905479765.1 uncultured Tepidamorphus sp.
GCCATGCACCGACAGGATACCGGAGATGCCCTCGACCATCACCTCGCGGCCGTCCTGAAAGGTCTCGGCGACCAGCGCGATCGGGCTCACCGGGGCTGATGCGATCGGGCTGATGCCGAGCGCCAGCCCGCGCACCCATTCAGCGCCTGCGCGCGTCTTGCCCGCGCCGCGCCCGCCGAGGATCAGCCAGGTGGCATAGCCACGCGATCCTTTGGAGCCGGGGTCATCGGGGGCCGGATCACAAAACACATCCGGCGGAAGCTGCGCATCACGCGCCCAGACCGACCAGTCGGCGTTCAGGCGCTCCCACCATTCGGGTGGAACCAGATCGAGTACGGCCTCAGCCTTCTTCCTCCGCGAGGAGGTTCTCAATGCGGCGCGCAATCTCATTACGGAAGTCATCGATGTCCTCTGGGCCTTCGTCGACCGTGCGATCCGCACCGCCGGACGGCTCGCCGTCCTCCATCTCGATCAGCTTCTCGACCGTGCGCACGGCGGCCATCAATGCCTGAGCGTCGACGCCGCCGGATGCACCCGGGCCGGCCTCGCCGCTCCTTGCCGTCAGCGCCAGCACCTGGCGCGTGGCGGCAAGCCACAGCGAGTTGAGAAGGGCGCGGCGGTTGCCCGGCTCGCTCCCGGGGCCCGGCCGCGGCCCCGGCCCGCGCTTCGCCCGCACCCAGCCGTTCTCTTTGGCGTAGTCGAAGACCGTCGCCCGGTTGACGCCGATCGTCGCGGCGATCTCGACGACGGTCATGTCGGGTTCGCCCTCGTAAAGCGCGCGCATCAGGGCGCGCTCGTCGAAGGTGACGGTATGGCCGGTGGGCATCGGCATCTCCCGGCATGCGACAGCACCGCCGCCCGAGAGGGGCACGGTGACAAGCCTGCCTGGTCACGTTGTGGATTTCAGATTTCGGAGAATTCAGATTTCGCCGGCGGGATCACCGGGGCCCTGACGCAAGTGTCGAGCATGGCCAAACCCTACACGGGTAGCGTCACGCTGTCAAGGACTTTTTTCCTATGCGCATTATTGTCGATACCTCAGAAGGTAACTCGGTTGGCGCGAACGGGAGTTAAGTTTTGATGAGGACCTTTATTTTAGCACGAACGTCTTTGAGCAATTCAGGTGGCGCTTGACAGGCGAAGACGGTCGCCCGTTGGCTCCAGTCCAAGCTTTTTACGTGGTCGGCAAGGACAACCCCGTGCCTTGCGAGCCCATCAGGGATTTGACATTCGAAAGGATACCCTTTCACCTTGCTGGTGATAGGGCACAGGACGCATAGTCGTGTGCGTTCGTTGTATTGTTTGGGAGATAATACGATGGCCGGATGCTTGCCGGCCATCTCACGTCCGGCTTGCGGATCAAATTGAATGTCGATTATGTCCCCTTCATCGGGACAGTATGCTTGTTGACTAGGCGAATTCGCCGCCGACAGCATTTCCCGTACCGATCTCGTCATGCAGATTCTCTTCTGTTATTCCGCTGACAAGTTCGGATAGATCGTATTTTTGGTCAACCTCTACGGGACGCACGACGAGTGCGCCACTCACGATAGTGACATCTACGTTGCATCGTTCGCTGACATTCAAATCGCGTGCATATGCACTGGGAATGCGCAGCGCGACACTGTTTCCCCATTTTGCCAGCTGTGTGATCATCATATCCTCCAGTGAGCGCTTGCACGCTCGTGAACGCGTTCTGCGTTTACACAATGAAGATACATAATCATTGGTCCCTTTCAAGCATATTAACATGCGACGGTTGCACACGTCGTATGCTTGATGGGCATGGCGCCGTGTTTTTGTCCGTTGTTTAAAAGCCTTAGCCTTCTGCACAGGTGACTGCGGATTCGTTAGTCCGCCGATAGATGAGGCGCTTTGCTTTGGCACCACCGCCGGAAAGGGGCACGACGGCAAGCCTGCCTGGTCATGTCGGAAATTTCAGATTTCGGTTTTCGCCGACGGGATCAACAGAGCCCTGACGCAAGTGTCGAGCATGGCCAAACCATATACGGGCAGCGTCACACTGTCAAGGATTTATTTCCTAGTATAATTTTCCGTCCTGACCCCGCCCTCACGCCCCGATCGGAATTTTAAGCTGCTGGCCGGGGAAGATCAGGTTCGGGTCCGTGATCACCAGCGGATTGGCGCGGACGATGTTGTGGAATTTTCCCGGATCGCCATAGGCCAGCTGGGAGATCTTCGACAGCGTATCGCCGGACGCCACCGTATGGATGCGGTAGCCGATGTAGTTCGCCACGATGCGCGGACCGTAGATGACCGGCACCGTCACCTTGTTGATCTCCGAGCCGTCGCGGGCGCTTTCCTCGTAGACCTCGACGAACAGGCGGTCGAGCTGGAAGGCTGCCCCGGTGAGATCGGCGGACACCTGGAAATGACCGAACTCGCCGGTGCCGCCGCCGACGTTGAAGAAGCCGGTGCGTTCGTCGTGCCCGTCGTGGACGCGGTATTGCAATGTCGCCTCGAAACCCTGGCCGATACCGCCGATCAAAAGCGGATTGCCGACAAGATCATAGGGCCTGGGCTGCTGAATTTCGTTCGGCATGTGCTCGTTCCCTCTGGCTGATATATCCGGCATGCGGCGGCCGGACGGTTAAAAGTGAAGATTTTATTCAATTTAATCGGACGATTATTTCCGATTAGCCAGAATACGGCCTTCAAACCGATATTTCTATACTTTCACTTTACAACGTGGACAGGGCCACTGCTATCTGGACTGTCGTCGCTGTATTGGCTAGGCTCACCTTCGCTGGCTTATGAAATTATCGAGTCGGTCGACATGCGAAACGATCCAAAACCCAGGTCCGGATCCGAAGCCTCCAGCGATCCGCCGTCCGATGCCGGACGGCTCTCCGCGGACCCGCCCGCCGGCGCCGACGACCAGTTGCATACAACCCGCCAGCTGCTCATCTACACCCTGCGCTACAGCCGTATCTTTCCCGCCGAGACGACCAACGACTGGGTCGACGGACTGTGCAACCTCGATGTCGGCGCGCCCGAGGCCGGGCGGGCGATCCTGAGCGAGTTGCGCGAGGGCTACGAATGGGCGAAACGGCAATACCGCCCGGACGCCAGCATGGCGACCGCGGGGGCGACCGCGGGGCTCGGGGCCGGCGTTTTCTTCGAACGCGAAGTCGGCGAAATCGACATCCACCTCGACACCCTCGAGGTCCTGCTGAACCAGGCCGAGGCCTGGCTCGGCGCGCCCGGCAGCGCGCCCGGCGGTGCGGACGGTGCCTGACCGGCGATCGGACCGGGCGGGGCTGCCGCGACACCGGCCGGTTGACATTGCGGCCGGCGTAAACGAAAAAGCGCCCATGATCGCAACCGCCCACCCCATCCGGACCTATTACCGCCCGCTGACATAGGCGCGGCGCGGGATCGATCATTTATTCGAAACAATGCCGCCGCAGGGCGGCATTTTCGTTTCTGACGACGTCTCCCTGCCGGGCACACCGCAACGGAGACGACCATGCTTCAGACACCAGGCACAAAGACGTCGCGTCGCCGGGAGACGTCGCCTCCCCGGAAGATTTCGCCTCACCCGAAGACTGGGCCCCTCCGAGGGACCGGGGGGCGCTGCGCCGGCCGGCGGACCCTCGGGCTGATCGGGGCCGGCGCGTTCGGCGCGTTCTGCCTGCCCTATCTCTCCCGGCACTTCGACGTCACCGTCAGCGATCCGCGCCCTGATCTCGCCGACCTCGCCCTCAGCCACGGCGTGAAAGCCGAGAGTCTCGCCGAGACAGCGTCGCGCGACATCGTGCTGCTGGCGGTTCCGTGGCGGGCACTCGAAGAGGTGGCTGGCACAATCGCACCGCACCTGACGCCCGGCGCGCTGGTGATCGAGTGCTGCTCGATCAAGGTCAAGCCGCTGGACGTCCTGCGCGAAACGCTGCCGGACTCCGTCGATATCGTCGGCACCCATCCGCTGTTCGGACCGCAAAGCGGCCGCAACGGGGTGGCGGGGCTCAACATCGCCGTCTGCGCGGTCGCAGGCCACGCCCGCGCCGCAAGCCGGGTCGCGCGGTTCCTCGGCACCCGGCTGGGACTCACCGTGAAACTGACCAGCCCGGAAGACCACGACCGGCAGATGGCTTATGTGCAGGGCCTGACGCATTTCCTGGCGCGGTCGATTTCGGCAATGGACCTGCCCGCGCTCGACCTGACGACCAGCACCTGGGGCCACCTTAAGCGCATGGCCGAGACGGTCGGCGACGATTCCGACGAACTGTACCGGACGATCGCCGTCGACAATCCCTTCACACAAGAGGTGCGCGACCGGTTTCTGGCCGCCGCGCAAACGACGCTCGCGCCGACGGCACTCAGACCCAGAAGGCCAGCGCCAGCGGCAGGACGACGATCGTCAGCAGCGTCGAGACAAGGATGAAGCCGGCGACCTCGGGCGCGGCCGATTCCCGGCAACCTTCACGCCCCGCCTCCCGGCGAACCGGGGATCTGCACCTTGGGGGACCCGGGGGGATCCGGGGGGGGGATCCGGGCCCGGCCCGCACGTTTTTGTTGCATTGCACAACGCGCGGTGCCACGCTCATCCCATCGGGGATCATCAGGGCCAGCGGGGACCGGCATGGCCGGACGGACATTCACTGTCGCCCAGCAGAAGGGCGGCTCGGGCAAGACAACCCTGGCCTCGCATCTGGCCGTCGCATTCGCTCGTGGCGGCAAGACGGTGGCGGTGCTCGATACCGATCCGCAGAGCAGCCTGGGCGAGTGGTTCGAAGCGCGCGAACAGCGGTTCGGCGCGGACGCCGCCGGACTCGAATTCCGCACCGCATCGGGATGGGGCGCACGCCGCGAGGCGCGGTCGCTCGCGCGCGACTACGATGTCGTGGTGATCGACACGCCGCCGAAATCCGATCTTGAGTTGCG
>CAJQNW010000120.1 GCA_905479765.1 uncultured Tepidamorphus sp.
CGCGATGAGCGCGACCTTGACCGTCTTGCGCTTGCCGCGCCGGATCACCTCCAGCTTCGTCGTCGTGTCGATGCCGCGCGTGGCGATGCGGTAGCGGAAGCCGTTCGGATCGACGACCTCCCGGCCCTCGACGGAAAGCACCACATCGCCGGTGCCCAGGCCAGCCTTCGCCGCCGGACCCTTGGGATGCAGGTTGGCGACCAGAACGCCGACCGGGCGCTCCATGCCGAGACTCTCGGCTATCTCGGGCGTCACCTCCTGCACGCTTGCGCCAATCCACGGCCGCATCAACGTGCCACCGGCCTGTGCGCTGGCGACGACGAGACGGACCATGTTGGAGGGAATGGCGAAGCCAATGCCGTGCGAGCCGCCGGAGCGCGAATAGATCGCCGAGTTGATGCCGACGACCCGACCGTGCATGTCGAGCAGCGCGCCGCCCGAGTTTCCCGGATTGATCGCCGCATCGGTCTGGATGAAGAAGCCGTAGTCGGAGACGCCGACCTGGGTGCGCGCAAGCGCCGACACGATGCCGCTCGTCACCGTCTGGCCCACACCGAAGGGATCGCCGATCGCCAGCACGATGTCGCCGACCTCGAGATGGTCGGAATCGGCAAATTCGAGTGCCGGGAATGGCTCGTCATCGGTAATCCTGAGCACCGCAAGGTCGGTTCGCTCGTCGGCCAGTACCACCTCCGCCTCGAACTCGCGCCGGTCCGACAGCGCCACCTTCACCTCGTCGGCGCCTTGAATGACGTGCGCATTGGTGACGACAAGACCCGAAGCATCGACGATCACGCCGGAGCCGAGCGATTTCTGGATCCGGCTGCGCTCGCCGTTCGAGCCCGGATTGCCGAAGAAGCGGCGAAAGAACGGATCGTCGAAGAACGGCGGATAGGCCTGCTGCTTCACCATGCGGCTCGAATAGACGTTCACGACCGCCGGCGCCGCCTGCTTGACGATCGGTGCGTAGGAATAGGTGATCGCGGCCTTAGTGTCGGGCACGACCTTCGTCTGGGAATTGGCGGTTTGTACGAAAGCCGGCGAGGTAACGAAGCCAGTCAGCGCCAGCGCCGCGGCAAGAAAGGTAAATCGGATCATCGGATGCTCGTTTTTGGCCTTGTTGGCATGGCGTCAATATAGGGAGACAGATTGGCAAAAAGAACGGCGACACGGTGGCGCCTTCAAAAGACCGAGGTCAACCGTTCAGGGCATTCAGGAAGGTCCGCCCGAAGGCTTCGAGCTTCGCCGCACCGACGCCGCGCACCTCGGCCATGTCGTCTAGGGACTGCGGCTGTTTGACGACCATTTCTTCCAGCGTGCGGTCCGGGAACACCACATAGGCCGGCACCCCGCGTTCCGACGCAATCTCGCGCCTCAGCGCCTTCAAACGCACCAGAACCTCGGTTTCCGTACCGTTGAGCCGCCGGCCGGACGCGCTGCTGCTCTTTTCGCGGCGCGATTTGCGCTGGCTGGGCAGCCGTATCTGGAAGGCCTGCGAACCATCGAGTATGGCCTCCGCCTTCTCGCCCAGCATCAGCGATCCGTAGGTGCCGGGCTCCGCGAAAAGCGCACGGGTGGCAACGAGCTGGCGCAGGATCGAACGCCATTCGGCCTTTTTCCGATTGGCACCCGCGGCGAAGAGCGGCAGCGAGTCATGACCGCGCGATTGCACCGTGTCGCTTATCTCGCCGGTCAGGAGCGATACCAGATAGGCCGCGCCGTAGCGCTCGCCAGTGGTGCGTATCAGATCCAGCACCAGTTTCGCCGCGCCCTGCCCGTCGACGAGCGCCGGTGGATCCAGGCAGATGTCGCAGTTGCCGCACGGGCCCGTCGTCTCGCCGAAATACGACAGAAGTGCCACGCGCCGGCAACTCGTCGCCTCGCAGAAGCCGAGCAGCGAATCCAGCCGAAGCGCGTCGACTCGCCGGCGTTCCGGCTCGCAGTCCGCCTCGTCGATGAACCGACGGCGCGTACGCACATCGTCGAGACCGTAGAGCATGTAGGCATCCGCCGGTTCGCCATCGCGGCCCGCGCGACCGATCTCCTGGTAATAGGCTTCCAGGCTCGCCGGGATATCACCGTGCACAACGAAGCGTACATCCGACTTGTCGATGCCCATGCCGAAGGCGACGGTGGCGACCATGACGATGCCGGGCTCGGCCAGGAACGCTTCCTGGTTGGCGGCCCTGTCGGGTGGCGGCATGCCGGCGTGATAGGCCAGCGCCCGAATGCCCGCCTTGTTGAGCGATGCGGCCGTATCCTCGACCTTCTTGCGGGAAATCCGATAGACGATGCCGCTCTGGCCGCCCCGTGTTTTGACGAAGGCCTCGATTTCCGCTCCGGCGCGGGACTTTTCGGCAACCGTCAGCGTGATATTCGGCCGGTCGAAGCCTGACACGTAGACCTCAACGTCGCCGCCGAATAGCTTTTCGGAGATGTCGTCGCGCGTAGAGCGGTCGGCGGTTGCCGTCAGCGCCATGATCGGCACGCCGGGAAACACCTCGCGGAGGGCTCCGAGGCTCAGATATTCGGCGCGGAAGCTGTGGCCCCATTGCGAGATGCAATGCGCCTCGTCGATCGCGATCAGCCCGATATCCAGTTTCGACAACGCCGCCTGCATGCGCGGCGTCATCAGCCGCTCCGGCGAAAGATACAGAAGGCTCACCTCGCCGCTCGCCACCCGAAACCAGATATCGACGTTATCCTCGCGTGACTTTCCCGAATGGATTGCCTCGGCGCTCTGGCCAGACAGTTTCAGGGCGGCGACCTGGTCGTCCATCAGTGCGATTAACGGCGAGACGACGAGGCTGACACCGCCCTTCACCAGCGCGGGCAACTGGTAGCACAGCGATTTGCCTGCTCCGGTCGGCATCACGGCCAGCACATTGCGATCCGACAGCACCGAATCGACGATCTCCTCCTGCCCCGGCCGGAAGGCCGTAAAGCCGAAGGCCTCGCTCAGAACGCGGTACTTATCGGGGTGGGAGGGGTGACCCATCCGGTTTCTATAGGGCCCGGTGGCCGATTCGCCGACAGGCATTGCCGGGCAATTCCGCGCATTGAGAATCTGGTTTCGCGCCCGATGCCATGTCCGGGCCGCCGGTGCCACTTGACGCCGGAAAATTCAAGCTCGCCCAGCTGGACTATTCCGCCTCCATCGCAGCAATGTCTGCATTCGACGGCGAGACCGTCCGAGCAAACTTGTCTCGTCGCAATCCATTGTACTGATGAACGCCGGTGCCGGCCTACGCATTACGCGACCGGCCGCCCCGGTCCACAACAACTCGACCTTTAGCCGCCCGGTATGATCTTGCCCGTCCGCTCGAGAACGGCATTGAGACCTTCGGCGGCCTGCCGGTTGCGCCCCGTCTGAAGGACACGACGAAACACTTTTTCGGCCGATGACGTCCGACCGAGCTGGTAGTAGGCCCAACCGCGGATCACCATGAGATCGATACTCTCCGGCGCGAACGCGCTGCGTTGATCCAAAAAGGCCAAAGTCTGCTCATACTGGCGCTGATCGAACGCGTTGACAGCCTGTTGCGACAGAATCGCCGTCTGGATTTCGGATGCTCGCTTCGACGTCAGCGAGGCCCGCCTTAGCACCGAGGCAGCCTCGGTAGTCATGCCCTTGCGCAGATACGCGAGTGCCGCGCCGTATCCGGCTTCGGATGCGGTTTTTGAATCTCCGGACATGGCGCGCTCGAAATAGACCGCCGCATCATACGGCCGTTCGAGTTCCATCAGGCACCAGCCATACGCCAGGGCCGACGGGGCAGAAGCGACCCAGGCGTCGGCTGGCTCTTACGGCAACTTTGCGCGGAGACTGAAACGCCGGCGCTGGATGCCGCCCTGGACTGCCGCACGGCCGACTCGGCAAATTCGGCAATACGATGTGACTTCGATGCCCATTGCGCACGCAGATCCTCAAGCGCCTTGAAGTTCTTCTGCCGCTGATAGGAAATGGCCAGGCCGAATGCGGCATCTTCCATGTCCGGATCCCAACCAATCGCCGCCTGGAACCACTGAGCGGCGATGTCGGTTTGACCCGTGTTGAGCGCATAATACCCGAGACCCAATGCGCCGATGGACGCGCGCTTCGAAACAACGAACGACGCGAAGTCGCCGATCGTACCGGCATCTATCTGGGCTGGTGGATCCGCGGTGAGCTTGCCGGTCATGACCGAAACGTAGGCATGGGCGTTTTCCGGCGCGGCGTCTCTCCATTCGCGGCCGATTTCGATCGCCTTTTCGATCTCCCCGGATCGCGCCAGAGCAAGCACGCTGCCCTCCGCCGCCTTTGCCTCACCTCCCCACTCGAGGGCGGTTTCAAACCAGGACACAGCTTTGGCAGTGCTGTCGTGGCCGAAGTAGTAGAAACCCAGAAGCTCGGCATCCCCCGCCAACTGCCGTTCGCGCGCAAACTCCTCGAGCTTCGTCAGGACTTCGTCCGAAACGACAGTAGACGTGTCTTTCGCCGCGGCGCCGATCCGGCCGCGCAGCATGTCGGCGCGGACGACCTCGAACTCACCCTCCCCGTCGGGACCGGACCGTTCGAGCTTCATGAGATCGGCAACCATTTCGACCGACAGCAGTTCGTTCGCCTTTTGCACCGTACCGACCCGTTCGCCGGGGTCGCTGCAGTTGGTGAGGATGTAGGTGTAAAGGTCTAATGCTCTTTGTGTCTGCTTCGTCCGCGCGAACGCTTCGCCAACGTTCCACAACGACGACATTTCAGCACAAACAAGCAATTGCGGACGATCGTCGGCGATCCCGAGGACGGTTTTCCACTGGCCTGCCGACGCCGCGTTGGCCATGCGGTGACGTGCCTCGGCGACATCAAGCGCCTCGATCAGCGCCTGCGGAGATTCCCATCCAGGTTCGCTTTTCTCCCGGTCCGCAATTGCTTCGCGAACACCGAGGTAATCGCCTTCCGCATACATGTCCCAGAGGTACCGGATCTCGAGGTCGGACTGTGACAACAGTTCCTCGACGCTGCGTGGCGGCTGCCATTTCGGATACAGGCTTTTCAGTCGTGCAATTTCCGCCTGCATGCGTTTGATGTCGCCCTGAGCCGCAAAATAACGCAGCGCGCTTTCATCGACGTCGGCGACATACTCACGCCTGGGAGCGGTCGGCTTTTTTTCCTCGGAATTTTTGCCGTTCGTTCCAAACAGGCGAACCGCGCCGTCTGTTGGAACCACATCGTCGGCCGACAGCGGCGTCCCTATTATCAGGAGGCCGATCGCGACAAGGAACATCGAGGCGGTGTTACGACCAAAGAATTCGCAGCGCGTCAACATTCGGGGTATCTACCTCTCGCAACAGACAAGCCAAGTAGATGGAGCGTTGAGGGATAGTATTCTGTCGGCGAAAACGATCTCAGATCTTCGGGAATGGATTTTCCAGTGACAGCACAGGATACCAGTGCCGCAAGCATCCGATACCCGGGATCGGACAGCGTGGAAACCGTGGTTCCATCCGAGACATCCACGGTCATGAGGCTTCCGTTTCCCCGCTCGACCCAGTCGTCAAAATAAGGCTGCAGAAGATCGCGTCGCTCGATGCCGGCCAGGAGCAGATAGAGGGGAATGCGGATGCTGTTGTAGCTGAACACTTCTTCAAGGTCCGGAGCCGGCGCAACGCCTTCGGACGCGATTTCCACCCAGTCGCTGGGCAGCTTCCGTGCACTGAACTGCGCGTCCTGCAACAGGTTGAGCCCCGTCGTGAGGGTCTTGTCGAGCATTTCGGCCCCGCCCAGACGCTGAAGGTTCCGCAGGGCGGGAAACACCCAGTAGGACGGATTGACGATTAAACGGTCGGGGTCCCCTTCGTCCTGAAAGCCCTCGGCCCCCGGCAGAATATAGGTTTCGTCGTTCATGGGAACTAACATGTCGTCCACGATTACACGCGAAAGCGCTTTCGCCGCTTCGCGATACTCGGGTTTGCGCCAGCGCTCACCGGCGCTATTCAAGGCGTATGCGATCAGCAGGTCTCCGTCGGTAGCATTGTTGACATCGGCAATATGCGGACTGGCTGCAGGATCCCATTTCCAGGCGACGAGCCCATCGTCCCGGATCAGCATTTCGGTCCGCGTGAACGACCAGATCAGTTCGAACGTTGCCGGATCATCGGCGGCGACTGCCAAAAGCATTCCATAGCCCTGGCCTTCGCTGTGCGTGATGTTGCCGTTCGCCGTATCGACGATACGTCCGTCGCTTGTGACGAAGGCGTCCTTGTACGCATTCCAGTCGGCGTTCTGGACGGACAGCCGCATCGGCGGGCGTTGATAATTATTACCTTCCGCCAGACCAGACGATGTCAGTACTCCCATCAGACTTACCGTTGCCAGGATTGCTGCGAACCGCGCCGCCCCAAAGGCACCCGAAATCACTTGTCCCTCCCGGTGCGCTGCACCATCAGCGTCGTCGCAATGCCAAGCAATACGCACATGCCGATGAAAGTTAGCGCGTAGACAATTATGTTGTTCGAGAACCAGTTCGCTGCGATGCGGTGGAGGTTCGAAAACGTCAAGGGACGCGTCGGAACGAAGGCAAAGCTGCTCGCTGCGAAATTTTCAACGATGATCGTGTTGCGATTCCATTCCGCCACACGGCCACTGACCTGGCGCCACATGAGAGGAGCGCTGATCGCATTCACTCCGGCAACGAGGTCCTCTGCTGTTGGACCTGTCACTATTGTCCAGGCTTTATTGTTGTCGAGGCTTGTTCCCTGAGCAATCAGCAATCCGGTATCAACCGACGAAAGTGTCAGCTCCGGATGCGCGTCGCCGAACCCGAGCAAATCCGACGTGATCCCGGAATTGGTCAAGAACCAGTTTCGAATTCCGTAGACCAGGTTCTGCAGGATGTTGCCCGAAACTTTCTCGCGCCATTGCGAACGCAGGTCGTCGTCATCGTCGCCAAGGGTGTTTGTGACCGTCCCCCTGAGTGCCAATCCCGGCATGACCGCGCTATCGTCGTCGGTAGGAATGGAACCTGTGAAGAGGGGCGCGGCCGCATTTCCCCACGCCAGTTCGATCGGTTCGCTCACGCCAAGTCGCGCCAGTATTCCGGGTGCGATCGAATCTGAGGGCTGGATGATGATTGCTGCGTTGCCCGCCAAGGCCGCCTCCGTGCCTGCGACGGTTAGGGGCAGCGGACGTCCGCGGGCGAGCGCAAGCTTGGTTACAATTGTTCCGGCGGCCGACAGCGATAACGGGTCGTGGTCCAGCAGATGAATGAACGTCGGATCTTCATCCTGAGCATAAGGCAGGGCTCCGGCCGCGAAGGACCCAAGATCAGGACGGCGCGTGATTTTCGCGTAATCCGGGATATGTAACTCGGTGCTATCGAACAGGGCGAAACGTGGCTGCCGCACGAGCGTCGTCCCCGGCAAACAGGTCCGATCCGCTTCGGTTTCGAGAATAGCTTCGAGACGAACGAAATTGATTCCGGGGGTGAAATTCTTGAGTGGAATCCTGATCGGCTGATCCGACATGAGGACGCCGCCCCGAGTCCGCAACTGCAACGTCGAGGAAATCCTGTCGTTTACATAGACATCAATCCGGCTCTGCGGTTCGACGTCGCGGGAGAAAGCGGCGTCGAGATAAAGCAGTGCCTCGCCATAGGCGTCGGCATAGAAGTCCGGTGTCAGGCCAACCGCGAACTGGGTCTGAAATCGGCGTCCCGCGAATTGCTGGGTAGGCACGCCCAGCTCCGCGAAGGTAACGGTTCGCCCCTCGGAAAACAGCGGCGCATCAGGTGTCGACCAGGTACCGGTGTGGATACTGTCCACCGAGGCAAAGCCTCCTCCGGGACTACCGCGTACTGCTTCGAGCGCTTCGCGCACAGCTTCCACGGTGGGGCCGGAGGCAACGACGACAGGAATGTAGGTGTCGGAGCCGGACACAATACCGAACACCGGCCGTTCGTCCGCCCCATCTGGTCGGAACCCGAGTGTCTCGGCTATTCGGTCCACCGTTGCGACCACCAGAGCCAGGTGTCCTGATCTCTCCTCTATCTTGAGAGGCAGGTCCGAAACCTCGACAACCGGATGCGGGAATTGGCCAAGCAATGCGATTTGCTGGACAGCATCGAGATAGTTCTCCTGGCCGGCCGGACCTGGATCGAAAACATCGACCACGTGAATCGTGGTCCGTCCGTCGGCACCGACGCCGACAGCTGGAAGGTCAGCCAGGGACTGGATTGCGGTTGCTTCGGCATTCGCGAATTTGAGACCGGTTCCCGCGGGCAGAATTCGCGTCCAAAGCTCATATGTCGCCTCAATCGAACAGTCGACACGGTGTGCCTGATGAACCTCGAAGCGGATGGTATTCGCACCGGGTCGAAGCGCTTGCGCCGGAAAATCGAACGTGACAACCCGCGGGCGCGAGGAAGCATCGATTGGCGTCTCGAGCACCTGCTGATTGTTGATAATGGCGCGAAGCCGCGACTCTTCCGGCAGAACGACGACCGAATTCGTGAACTGGATGTTGAATTGTGCCGGGCTCTTGGCCTGCTCCGGTGTGAGGAAGACTGACCAGGTTCGCGAGTCGATCTCGCCGGACAGCACCATGTTGTCGAATGGCACGAGATACCGGTCGATGGAATTGTCGCTGGCGGGCAAGGCGTCGTCCTGAACGAGGGCCCGGCTCTCCGACATGCTGCCGTCAAGCTGCTCGTTTCCGGTCTCGGATCCTCCGACGTTTTCATTCGCGGTCTTATCTGAAACCGGCTCGTCGCCTTGCGTCTCAGGTCCCGCCGCTTCGGACTGCGGCGCCGGTTTGAGCGTCATGTTGAATGGAGACAGTTTCTCATCGGCAGCGATTGCCGGTGCTGCCACGATCAGACAGGCCAGAATGCCGATGAGACCCCTGCGGGCGGAATGGAATGCCGGTGTCATCAGCGCACTCCCGCTGGTGCGTTTTTTCTGGAGGTGTAGTTGCCGATTTCCATCAGCAGGTAGAGAAGACCGCGGCCGGTTTGGAAAAGCGCAATGCCGAGGAATCGCAAAGTCCCTCGAATGGCGCCAACTTCGTTGCGCCGGCGTTCCTGAAAGGCCACCCACCTTTCCGAATCCGAAAACACCATGTCCGCGATCACGCTGTACTCATCCGCAGATGCCGCATGGATACTGCAGCCCAGCAAAACGCTGCCGTCGTCGGTTTGGCTGCCGCGCACGATCACTTCCAGGCGCTTGTCCGCTTCAAGGGTCCCGGATCGACCCAGTTGCAGTTCGATCACATCCTCCGCCTTCACGTTCCTGACCTCGGCGGCCGGCACCCGGATCTGCACGCCACCTGTCGAGGCATCGATGATGGTCCCGGGTATGGACCTGCCTTCGATGAAGATCTCACACCGCCTCGACATCTCGATGCGTTCCCGTTTGCGCAGGTCACGGCGCTCCGAGACCACGCCCAAGGCGCAACCCACGATCACGAGATTGAAAAGGTTCCATCCACCCACGACGAGCGTGATGTCGGTATCGTACGGCTGCGTGATCAAGCGCCAGACGGTTGCCACCACGGCCAACGAGAGCACGGCGAATATGACGTAGAAAGGCGCAGCTAGTTCGGAAATTCTGCCTTCCGAGCGGGATTCATCCTTGGATGTAACCCTGAAGGTAGGTTTGTACGGATTTCCAAACACGGAAATAAGAGGCCGTATCAAGTATACACCTTGAATATATTCGTACAACTCGGAGAACCACGGCCATCTGTAATTACTGTATAGGTAATTTTGCATAAGAATATTGATCAACATGTACGTCGCAACATATGCCAAGAATTCTGACCCGGAAGAATTGAAAATTTTCAGCGAGAAAAAGAGATAAAACAATGGGGAGATAAGAAAAATCATTCTGGCGAACGGAAACATCCAGAATAGAGTGCTGGAGGCGTAGCAAATTCGTTGCGGAAAGGTAAGGCCGCGCTTGAAGGACGGCCACTTAAGCAGAAGGATCTGCAACATGCCCTGTGCCCACCGGGTTCGCTGCCCGATGAATTCGGCAAAGGTTGTCGGCTGCAATCCGGCCACCAGGGGCCGATCGACATACAGGCTGGCCCAGCCGCGCGAGTGGAGGTCGAGCGCGGTTTCGCAATCCTCGGTGACACTTACGCCACTAAATCCGGACGTATCGTTCAGGGCTTCGCGCCGCAGCACCGCGGCGGAGCCGCAGAAGAACGCCGAGTTCCATCTGTCGAGCCCCCGCTGGATGAGGCCATAGAACATCTCGTTTTCTGAGGGCATCGAGTCGAATGTCACCAGATTGCGCTCGACCGGATCCGGATTGATGAAGAAGTGAGGCGTCTGTACGAGGAACAGCTTTGGATCCTCGCTGAAATAGCCCACCGTTCGTGTAAGGAAATCCCGCGTCGGAGCATGATCGGCATCGAAAACGGCAACCAGATCCGCAGTGGAATGGGCCAGTCCGTTGTTCAGATTGCCGGCTTTGGCGTGCTCGTTGCGCGCTCGGGTCAGATATCGGACGCCCATGCTTTCGGAAAGCGCCTGCAGGCGCGCCCGGCGGTTCTGGGCAACCAGCGCGGCGGTCGCGTCCTCCGCCTCGCATTTCTGGTCGGTGCCGCCATCGTCGAGCAACCAGACCGTCATTTTGTCCGCCGGGTAGTCCATCGCCTTGGCTGCCGCCAGTGTCGACGCCAGCAGGTCGTCGCTTTCGTTGTAACTCGGTACGAACACGTCGACGGTCGGAAGCTCCTCGTCATCCAGCTGACGCGGCGGTTTCCGTGACGGCAAGGGATCGATGACGGCAAAAAGGCTCAATGCCAGCATGGCCACGCTGTACATTTCGGCAAGGTAGAGCGTTATCGCCGGGATGAAGTACTCCCACTGGGAAATCGGCGGCAGTGTATACGCTGTACGCCAATAGACGTAACGCAGGACCATGCCCGACCCGAGGGCAAGGGCGATCTGGCGCCACACCCCTTCGGGTTTGATCCATTTGAGGACGACCATGCACACCACGACCAGCACGCCGGCCATTAGATGTGCCTGAAGGCTGACTGGTTGAGTGACGAATATTAGCGCGCAAGCCGCCGTCAAAAACCAAAATAAAACGACTAAATACCTTACCATATTAAAAACCACCGCACAGAACGTGACATCATTGCGGCGTTTCCCCTTGTGCACCGGTTCAAGTGCCGGCTAACGGTCAATTAACAGACATTTAACCAGCGGACCAATGACGATATGAATAAATGATGCCTTTAGTTAAAAGGCGCGATTTTCGGCACTTGGGATTGACCTGGCGACCGCTAACCTCTTTCCATCGGGCCTTACGGTGAAACTCGCCTATGGAAACGCGTCGGGGACTATGAGCAAAACACGTCGCATAATCTCGCCATTCAGAGTTCAGGACGAAAAGGCACGCGTGCCGGTGAATTTCTCGCTATCTCCGGCCAAAACACGCGCATGCGTGCGTCCCGTTTTGCCGGTGATGATCGTTTCCGTCTTCGCTGCAGCGTGTTCCCCGTCCAACGTTGGCCCGGGTCTCCAATCTGACACCGCTCAGCAGGTCTCCGCGAGCCACGCTTTAGTGGTACTTCCTCCGGGTGCCCCGAGTGTGGTCGCTGTAACGCAGAAGCCGTACTCGAACGCCGTGCAGCAGGAAATCGCCTTGACGACGGATGCGTCGAACAAGGGACAGAACATGATCTACGTCACGGCCTTCGGTCCAGGCGACAGTGATTTGGCTCGGATCGACGGAACCGTGTCCGCCCAGCCCGACCTGAGGGCTATCTATGAGGAAATGAACGCGCGATTGCCGGGCCTGGCGATGAAAGTGTCTCCCGACTTTGCCGAAAACAGGTACGGGCCAATCGGCTACGCGATCGGCCGGACCGGCGCTGGAACCACGTGCTTGTATTCATGGCAAAGGCAAACTGCCGACAAACCCGCCGGAACGCTGCAATTAACCTACCAGTCAATCGATATTCGGGTGCGGATATGCAGCGCGCGGGCAAGCGCGGCCGAATTGCTGAACTTTGTCTACGGGTATTCCATCGTGGGTCTCGATGCGACTGGATCCTATCCGTCCAGGCCCCCGAACATTTCAGGCGTTTACGGCACGCAACCGCGTTCGGAAACACCGGCTAATTCAAGCGCCGACACGCCCGTTTCCCCGCCGAGGCAAACCGCAGCGCCCACGCCGCCGAAACAACCGGCCGCTTCAATGCCGAGTCCGGGCAATCCGAAGCCGGCCGCGCCGGCGAATGCTCAGACGAATTTTCCGACCGTCCCGGCTCCGAATGCGGGATCGTCGTCGAGTTCCGCAACCCCCGCGGATACGCCGTCTCCAAGCCCCCCGTCGGCAGCCGCGGACACCGGCACCGGCACCGCTATCGTACCGCCACCACCCCCAAATTAGTAGTAGTCAGCACATCAATACAATTGCCGCCGGCTCCGGCCACGGCGCTTTGACAGGCGCGAGTGCCGCGACACCGGAAAACAGCCTTGGGCATATCTATCTTCATCCCGAACCGGCACTTGCAAACGACCGACAAAGAAAAAGGGGCCAGAAGGCCCCTTTGAAACTCGATAGCGAAAGCGAGCGGCTTAGACCGTCTCGCTCTCCTGTGCCACTTCAGCAGCATGCCGCGCCTTGTCCTCGGCTCCGCGAGCGCTCTCGTCGCGATCGACCAGTTCGATAACAGCGACCGGCGCCGCGTCACCGTGCCGGAAGCCGGCCTTGAGAACGCGCGAGTAGCCGCCAGCGCGGTCCTTGTAGCGCGGGCCGAGCGTCTCGAATAGCTTCGACACCGCATCCTTGTCGCGGATCTGGCTGATCGCCTGACGACGCGCATGCAGGTCGCCACGCTTGCCAAGCGTCACTAGCTTGTCGATGATCGGCTTCAGCTCTTTCGCCTTCGGCAACGTCGTGACGATCTGCTCGTGGCGGATCAGCGACGCGGCCATATTGGCGAACAGAGCCTTGCGGTGGCTCGCCGTCCGGTTCAGCTTGCGGCCGGATTTACCGTGACGCATGGCACTCTCCTCGAATTACGTTTTAAAGGGCGCGTTTTCCGCGCCTCAGTAATGATCCTCGTAGCGCTTGGCCAGTTCTTCGATATTCTCTGGCGGCCAATTCGCCACTTCCATGCCAAGGTGCAGACCCATCTGGGCGAGCACTTCCTTGATCTCGTTCAGCGATTTGCGTCCGAAGTTCGGTGTGCGAAGCATTTCCGCCTCCGACTTCTGAATCAGGTCGCCGATGTAGACGATGTTGTCGTTCTTCAGGCAGTTCGCCGAGCGCACCGAAAGCTCCAGCTCGTCGACCTTCTTGAGCAGCGCCGGGTTGAAGGCGAGCTCGGGAACCATTTCCTCGACGACTTCCGCCTTCGGCTCCTCGAAATTGACGAACACCTCGAGCTGGTCCTGAAGGATGCGCGCGGCATAGGCAACCGCATCGTCCGGGCTCAGCGAACCGTCGGTTTCGACGTCCATGGTCAGCTTGTCGTAGTCGAGGATCTGGCCCTCGCGGGTATTCTCGACACGATACGACACACGCCGGACCGGGCTGTACAGGCTGTCGACCGGAATCAGACCGATCGGCGCATCTTCCGGCCGGTTACGGTCGGCAGCGACATAGCCCTTGCCGGTATTGACGGTGAACTCGATGCGGATCTCGGCGGCCTCGTCCAGCGTACACAGCACGAGATCGGGATTGAGTATCTCGATGTCGCCGACCGTCTGAATGTCGCCTGCGGTCACCTGCCCAGGGCCCTGCTTCTTCAGCACCATGCGCTTGGGACCTTCGCCCTGCATGCTCACCGAGACGTCCTTGATGTTCAGGACGACGTCGGTCACATCTTCGCGCACGCCATTGATCGACGAGAACTCGTGCAGAACACCGTCGATCTGGACAGACGTCACGGCTGCACCCTGCAGCGAGGACAGCAGAACGCGCCGAAGCGAATTGCCGAGCGTCGTGCCGAACCCCCGCTCGAGCGGCTCGGCCACCACGGTAGCCAGGCGCTTCGGGTCTGAACCCGGTACAACTTCGAGCTTGTTCGGCTTGATCAGCTCTTGCCAGTTCTTCTCAATCACGGTCGAACCTCGTTGGATTGCTATCAAACCGCGCGAACGAAACCGCCATCCCGCTCGCGGCGTGACCGGCGAAACGGGACGGTCCCGTCGCCGGTGAAAAAATCAGACCCGCCGGCGCTTGCGCGGACGGCAGCCATTGTGCGGGATCGGAGTCACGTCGCGGATCGCGGTAATCGTGAAACCGGCCGCCTGCAGCGCGCGGAGTGCCGACTCACGTCCCGAACCGGGGCCGCGAACCTCGACCTCGAGCGTACGCATTCCGTGCTCGGAAGCCTTCTTCGCCGCGTCCTCGGCCGCCATTTGGGCGGCGAACGGCGTCGACTTGCGCGAGCCTTTGAAGCCCATCGTACCCGCCGACGACCAGGAAATCGCATTTCCCTGCGCATCGGTGATGGTGATCATCGTATTGTTAAATGTCGCGCTTACATGAGCGACACCGGAAGTGATGTTCTTGCGCTCGCGGCGGCGTACGCGCGTGGATTCTTTGGCCATCGTGTCTGATCCTTACCTGGGCTCGCGAATGGCGGCCGCTTATTTCTTCTTGCCGGCGATCGCCCTGGCAGGCCCCTTGCGGGTGCGCGCATTGGTGTGCGTGCGCTGGCCGCGAACCGGCAGACCGCGGCGATGGCGCAGGCCGCGATAGCAGCCCAGATCCATAAGCCGTTTGATATTCATCGCGACGTCGCGGCGCAGGTCGCCCTCGACCATATAGTCGCGGTCGATCGTCTCTCGGATCTGCAGCACCTCGGCATCGGACAACTCATTGACGCGCCGCTCCGGGGGAATGCTGACCTTCGCGCAGATCTCCTTGGCCTTGGTCGATCCAATGCCATGGATGTAACACAGCGCGATTTCAACGCGCTTGTTGGTCGGAATATTCACGCCTGCAATTCGGGCCACGATTTTCGCTCCAAATCCGACCGGCTTTTCAAAAGCCGGGCTTTTCGTTCAATTAAGTCTGACTAGCACGCAACGCAGACGCGGGCGCCCCGGTCCCGTCCTGGACCGAATGACACCCGTCGGCACTATTCCTTGCGGATAGATGCCGCTGGATATCGTATCGTTACGTGTTTCGTCAACCTCTGCTTGCCATTTCCGGTACCGCTCATGCGGATTCCAGAACCGAAATTATGTCACTCGTTACACGATCGATTTCGGACATGCCGTCCACCGAACGCAATATCTCTTTCCCACTGTAGTGGGAGATCAGCGGCGTCGTCTGCGCGTGATAGACATCGAGGCGCTTCTTCAGCGCCTCGGCGTTGTCGTCCGCACGAGGCCCACCGACCGTTTCCTTGGCCCGCTTTTCGATCCGTTCAATCAGGATCGCATCGTCTACCGCCAGCTCGACCACCGAATCGAGCTGCATGTTCTTGCTTTTCAGCAGTCCTTCCAACGCTTCGGCCTGAGCGACCGTGCGCGGAAATCCGTCAAGAATGAAACCGTTCTTGCAATCCGGCTGGTCAATCCGGTCTGAAATGATCTGAACGACCACGTCATCCGGCACCAGTTCGCCCCGCGCCATGATGTCCTTGGCAGCCAGACCGACCGGCGTTTCCGCGGCAACCGCGGCGCGAAGCATATCGCCGGTCGAAAGCTGCGGAATGCCGTAACGCTCGGAAATCCGAACCGCCTGGGTGCCTTTGCCAGCCCCGGGCGGGCCGAGAAGAATCAGTTTCATTTGTTACGTCGCCCCCCTCTCAGCCGGGCCTTCTTGACGAGACCCTCGTACTGGTGGGCGAGCAAATGTCCCTGAACCTGCGCGACTGTGTCCATCGTCACCGACACGACGATCAGCAATGATGTGCCGCCGAAGTAGAATGGAACGTTCCAGGCAGTAACCAGGAATTCAGGCAGCAGACACACCACCGTCAGATAGAGCGCGCCAACCACCGTGATGCGGGTCAGCACGTAGTCGATGTACTGGGCGGTGCGCTCGCCGGGACGGATACCTGGGATGAAGCCGCCGTGCTTCTTCAGATTGTCGGCGGTGTCGGCCGGATTGAACACGACAGCCGTATAGAAGAAGGCGAAAAAGATGATGCCCGAGGCGTAGAACAGCATGTAAAGCGGCTGTCCGTGGCCAAGCAGTGCCGTAACCGTCGTCAGCCACGCCGGACCCTCGCCGCTCGAGAAGTTCGCGACGGTGATCGGCAGCAACAACAGCGACGATGCGAAGATCGGTGGAATGACACCAGCGGTATTCAGCTTCAGTGGCAGGTGCGAAGAGTCGCCCTGGAACATCCGGTTGCCGACCTGGCGCTTGGGATACTGGATCAAAAGCCGACGCTGAGCCCGCTCCATGAACACGATGAACGCGATTACCAGAACCGCCATCACGAAAATGCCCAGGATAATCCCGGTCGACATCGCGCCCTGGCGGCCAAGCTCCAGCATCCCTGCGATCGCCGAGGGCAAGCCGGCGACAATGCCCGCAAAGATGATCAGCGAAATACCGTTGCCGACGCCGCGCTGGGTGATCTGTTCGCCGAGCCACATCAAGAACACGGTACCGCCGGTCAGCGTGATGACCGTCGAAAGCCGGAAGAAAAGGCCCGGATCGTTGACGACATTGCCCGCCCCTTCCAGTCCTACAGCAATGCCGTATGCCTGCAGCGCGGCAAGGAACACCGTGCCGTAGCGGGTGTACTGGTTGATCGTCTTGCGGCCGGATTCGCCCTCCTTCTTGAGCTGCTCGAGATGCGGCGAAACCGCCGTCAGCAGCTGGACGATAATCGAGGCCGAGATATACGGCATGATATTCAGGGCGAAGATCGCCATGCGGCCAACCGCGCCGCCGGCGAACATGTTGAACATGCCCAGAATGCCGCTCGACTGCTGCTGGAAAAGCTCGGCGACCGCCTGCGGGTTGATCCCGGGCAGCGGAATGTAGGTACCAAGCCGATACACCAGCAGCGCACCGAGAGTGAACCAGATGCGCTGCTTCAGCTCGGTGGCTTTTGCAAGTGCACCGAAATTCAGATTGGAAGCGAGTTGTTCAGCTGCTGACGCCATGTTCTTCTCCGCCGCGATCGGCCCGGTTCACTATAGGCCGGGCGCCGCTGGCGATGCCTCAGCCCTGCTTGTCTTCGCCGCCGGCCTTCTTGGCCGCCGGCTTCTTGTCCGCTGCAACCCGCGCAGCAGCCTTCTTCGACTTCGCCGGCTCGGCCGCGCCTTTCGGCGCCAGAGCCGCGACTTCGACGCTGCCGCCGGCCTTTTCGACCGCGGCGACGGCGTTCTTCGAGGCGCCCTGGACCTGGAAGGTCACTTTGGCCTTCAATTCGCCGCTGCCCAGCAGTCGTACACCGTCCTTGGTGCGCCGGGCGATGCCCGCGACGATGAGCGCTTCGCTCGTCACCGGCTTCTTGGCATCGAGCTTGCCCTCGTCGATCGCCGTCTGGACACGGTCCAGGTTAACGACGCCGAACGTCTTGGCAGAGATATTGTTGAACCCGCGCTTCGGCAAGCGCCGATGCAGCGGCATCTGGCCGCCTTCGAAGCCTTTGATGGCCACGCCCGAGCGCGACTTCTGACCCTTGTGACCGCGACCGGCGGTCTTTCCGTAGCCGGAACCGATGCCGCGACCCACGCGTTTACGCGCCTGACGGGCTCCGGGGACGTCTATGATCTCGTTGAGCTTCATTGTGCCCGCTCTCCGTAGCCGTTCACTTTTCCTCGACCACCCGAACCAGGTGCGAGACCTTGTTGATCATGCCGCGTACTGCCGGAGTGTCTTCCAGGGTGCGCCGCTTGTGCATTTTGTTCAGGCCGAGCCCGACCAGCGTCGCGCGCTGGTCGCCGGGACGCCGGATCGGCGAACCGGTCTGCTCGACCGTAATCGTCTTGTCGCTTTTCTTGGCCATCAGGGTGTCTCCTAGGCGTCGACGGCGGCGGCATCGCCGACCGCGTCACGACGGCGCGACTGCAGAGCCGAAACCTTCAGGCCGCGACGGGCGGCAACCGAACGCGGGCTGTCCTCGCCCTTAAGCGCATCGAATGTGGCCCGAACCATGTTGTAGGGGTTCGAGGAGCCGAGCGACTTGGCGACGACGTCCTGGACGCCAAGCGTCTCGAACACTGCGCGCATCGGACCGCCGGCGATAATGCCCGTACCGGCAGGCGCTGCCCGCAGAACCACGCGGCCCGCGCCCCAACGCCCGGCCACATCATGATGCAGCGTACGGCCTTCGCGCAGCGGCACACGAACCATCGATCGTTTCGCCGCTTCGGTCGCCTTGCGAATCGCCTCTGGCACTTCGCGCGCCTTGCCGTGGCCGAAACCGACCCGGCCTTTCTGATCTCCGACAACCACCAGCGCGGCGAACCCGAACCGACGGCCACCCTTGACCACTTTGGCGACACGATTGATGTGGACCAGCTTGTCCACGAATTCGCTGTCGCGATCGCGATCGTCTCTCATCCGGCCTGCCACGTCGTCATTCCTCTTTCTGTCGCGTCATTGGGAAGCCTCAGAATTCGAGGCCGCCCTCGCGCGCTGCGTCGGCGAGTGCCTTGACCCGCCCGTGAAACAGATATCCGCCCCGATCGAAAACCACCTGCTTTATGCCGGCTTTGACCGCCCGTTCGGCGACCAGCTTGCCAACAGCCTTGGCGGCGTCCTGATCGGCGCCGGTCTTGAGCTGACCGCGCAGATCCTTCTCAAGCGACGATGCCGAAGCCAGGGTGCGCCCTGCGGCATCGTCGATGATCTGCACGTAGATGTTCTTCGAGGAGCGGTGCACGCTCAGCCGCGGCCGGCCGTTCGCCGCCCGGCGAATGGACCGCCGGACACGCAATGTCCGCTTCTCGCGATTTGATAAACCTTTGGTCATCGCCGATCTCGCTACTTCTTCTTGCCTTCCTTGCGGAAGATGTATTCGCCTTCGTACCGGACGCCCTTGCCCTTGTAGGGCTCCGGCGGACGATAGCGGCGGATCTCAGCCGCAACCTGGCCAACGCGCTGCTTGTCGATGCCGCTGACGACGATTTCCGTCGGCTTCGGGCATTCGATCTTGATCCCCTCGGGGATCGGATAGTTCACATCATGGCTGAAGCCCAGCGCAAGCTGCAGCTTGCTGCCCTGCACCTGGGCGCGGTAACCGACGCCCTGGATCTCCAGCTTACGCGTGTAGCCGTCATTGACGCCGGTGACGATGTTCGAGACCAGCGTCCGCGACAGACCCCATTTCGACCGCGCGTCCTTGGACTTGTCGCGCGGGTTGATCTGGATCCCGTCGTCGGTCATCTCGACGATCACCTCGTCGTTGAGGATAACCGACAGCACGCCCTTCGGCCCTTTGGCCGAAACGGACTGGCCGTCGATCGTCGCCGTCACGCCGCTAGGTACGGCAACCGGCTTTTTTCCGATACGCGACATCGCGTCGTCTCCGATCGTTCCTTCGTAACCGTCGTCAGAAGACGCGGCACAACACTTCACCGCCGACATTCTCCTCGCGCGCCTGCCAGTCCGGCATGACGCCCTTGGGTGTCGACACAATCGATACGCCGAGGCCATTGGAGACCACCGGCAACTTCTTGACAGAGGCGTACACCCGGCGGCCCGGCTTCGAGACCCTCTGGATCTCCCGGATCACCGGCTCGCCGTCGAAGTACTTGAGCTCGATCTCGAATTCAGCCTGGGCACCGGTCAATTCCACTTCGGAATATCCCCGGATATAGCCTTCGGCCTCGAGCACATCGAGCACACGCCGGCGCAGCGATGAAGCCGGCGTATTCACCTTGTTCTTCCGACGCATCTGCGCATTGCGGATGCGAGTGAGCATATCGCCCAACGGATCAGTCATGGCCATCGTTCGTTACCTCACCAGCTCGACTTGACCATGCCCGGGATCATGCCCCTGGAGCCAAGGTCGCGGAGCGCAATGCGCGAGAGCTTAAGCTTGCGATAGAAACCGCGCGGACGCCCCGACACTTCACAACGATTGCGAACACGTGTCGGCGCGGAGTTGCGCGGAAGCGCGGCCAGCTTCAGCCGTGCCTGGAAACGCTCTTCCATCGACAACGACTCGTCATCGGCGATCGCCTTCAGCCGTTCGCGTTTGCCAGCGAACTGCTTCGCCAGGCGCGCCCGGTTCCGGTTCTTCTCGATCGCACTTTTCTTCGCCATTTGAAAAAACCTCCTGGGGTCTCCCGTTTCCGCTCGATTACGTGCGGAACGGGAAGTTGAAGGCCTTGAGCAGGGCCCGGGCCTCGTCGTCGGTCTGCGCCGTTGTGCACACGACGACATCCATGCCCATAACGTGGTCAACCTTGTCGTAGTCAATCTCCGGGAACACGATGTGCTCCTTGATGCCGAGGGCGTAGTTGCCCCGGCCGTCGAAGCTCTTCGGGTTCAGACCGCGAAAGTCACGGACGCGCGGCAGCGCGATGTTCACGAAACGGTCGAGGAACTCGTACATCCGCGCCTTGCGCAGCGTCACCTTGGCGCCCAGCGACATGCCTTCGCGCACCTTGAAGGTGGCGATCGATGTACGCGCCTTGGTCACCAGCGCCTTCTGGCCGGCGATAAGAGTCAATTCGTTGGCCGCCGCCTGCGCCCGCTTCTGGTCGCCGACGGCCTCGCCGACGCCCATGTTGAGCACGACCTTCTCAAGCCGTGGAATGACCATTTCATTGGCGTAGCCGAACTGTTCCTTGAGCTCGCCGCGCACGACTGACTTGTAGTGCGTCTTGAGCCTCGGCTCGTATGCTGCTGCTTCAGCCATCGATCACTTCTCCAGATCGCTTGGCGACACGCACCTTGCGACCATCCTTCAAATCCTTGAAACCAACCCGGGTCGGCTTGCCGTCCTTCGGGTCGACGAGCGCCAGGTTCGACAGGTGAATCGGCGCTTCCTTCGACTTGATGCCGCCCTCTTCGGACGCCGTCTGCTTCTGGTGGCGCTGCACCATGTTGACACCCTGAACGATGGCCCGCTCCTTGGAGGGGAACATCTTCAGGACGTCGCCACTTTTGCCCTTGTCGCGGCCGCCCAGTACGACGACTCGGTCGCCCTTCCTGATCTTTGCCATCGACATCACAACACCTCCGGCGCGAGCGATACGATCTTCATATGGTTCTTCGCCCTCAATTCGCGAGGTACGGGTCCGAAGATACGCGTGCCGATCGGCTCCTTCTGGGCATTCACCAGAACCGCGGCATTGCGGTCGAAGCGGATCACCGTACCGTCGGGACGACGAATGTCCTTGGCGGTACGCACGACGACGGCCTTCATGACCTCGCCCTTCTTAACGCGGCCCCGCGGAATGGCTTCCTTCACCGACACCACGATGATGTCGCCGACGTGAGCGTACTTCCGCTTCGATCCGCCCAGCACCTTGATGCACTGAACCCGGCGCGCGCCCGAATTATCGGCGACATCGAGATTTGTTTGCATCTGGATCATGGCTGGCCTCTTGTCCTTTTCTTCGCGTGCCCGTGTTCGGAAACATCCGGGCGCACGGCGCCTGTCCTTAAAACTCTAAACCGCGTCCCTATTCCGCCAGCGCTATCCAGCGTTTCTGGCGGGAAATCGGGGCGCATTCCTGTATCCGTACGATGTCGCCGGCCTTGTACTTATTGTCGGCGTCATGGGCATGATACTTCTTGCTCGTCCGCACCGTCTTCTTCAGCAGTGGATGCGTATAACGACGCTCCACCTGAACAACGATCGTCTTGTCGTTCTTGTCGCTGACCACGGTGCCATGCAAAATTCGTTTCGGCATTTCTCTGACCTCAAGCCTTGGCCGCGGCCGCGCGGGCCTTGCCGGCGAGCACGGTGTTGATGCGCGCAATATCGCGGCGCACCTGGCGCACGCGGGACGTGTTCTCCAGCTGCCCGGTGGCCTGCTGGAAGCGCAGGTTGAACTGCTCCTTCTTCAGGTTTCCCAGTTCGCCCTTGAGCTCGTCTTCGGTCTTCGTCCAGACCTCGCTCGCCTTCATCTCAATAACTCCGTTCACTCGCCGAGGCGCGCAACAAAGCGCGTCTTGATCGGCAGCTTAGCCGCACCTAGCCGAAGCGCCTCGCGGGCGATATCGGCCGGTACGCCGTCAATCTCGAACATGATCCGCCCGGGCTTGACTTTGGCCGCCCAGAATTCCGGCGTACCCTTGCCCTTACCCATACGCACCTCGGTCGGCTTCTTCGACACCGGCACGTCCGGGAAGATCCGGATCCACACACGGCCCGCACGCTTCATGTGACGCGTGATGGCACGCCGCGCCGCCTCGATCTGGCGGGCAGTGATCCGCTCCGGTTCCAGGGCCTTGATGCCGAAGGAACCGAAGTTGAGCTGATTACCGCTGCTCGCAACGCCGCGGATGCGGCCCTTGTGCTGCTTGCGGAATTTTGTGCGCCTTGGTTGCAGCATTGCTCTTCTCTTTTACCTTCTGTCGCCTCTGCCGCCGTCGTCGCGACGGCCACGGCCGCCACCACCGCCACCGCTTTCGGAGGCTTCGGCTGCACGGCGTTCGGACGCCATCGGATCGTGCTCGAGGATCTCGCCTTTGAAGATCCAGACCTTGACACCGCACGTGCCGTACGCGGTAACCGCAGTTGCTTCACCGAAATCGATATCGGCGCGCAGCGTGTGCAAAGGCACCCGGCCCTCGCGATACCATTCCATGCGCGCGATTTCCGCGCCGCCCAAACGGCCGCCGCAGTTGATGCGGATACCTTCGGCACCGAGCCGCATGGCCGACTGAACGGCCCGCTTCATCGCCCGGCGGAACGACACGCGTCGCTCCAGCTGCTGGGCAATAGAGTCGGCGACCAGCATCGCGTCGACTTCCGGCTTGCGCACCTCGACAATGTTCAGATGCACCTCGGAGTCGGTCATCGAACTGATCTTCTTGCGCAGCTTCTCGATATCGGCGCCCTTCTTGCCGATAACAATACCCGGACGCGCCGTATGAATCGTCACGCGGCATTTCTTGTGCGGGCGCTCGATGACGACCTTCGAAACCGCGGCCTGCTTAAGAGTCTTCTTCAGCATTTCGCGAATCTTGATGTCTTCGTGCAGAAGCGAACCGTATTCGCGCGAATTGGCGAACCACCGGGAATCCCAGGTACGGTTGATGCCTAGACGCAGGCCGATCGGATTGACTTTCTGGCCCATCAGGCGGACTCCTCGACTTGTCGGACGACGATGGTCAGGTGCGAGAACGGCTTGTGTATGCTGCCGACGCGACCCCGCGCCCGCGGCGTCCACCGCTTCATCACCAGCGCCTTGCCGACATGCGCCTCGGAGACGATCAGGTCGTCGACATCGAGGTCATGATTGTTCTCGGCATTGGCAATCGCCGACTCCAGCGTCTTCTTGACGTCGCGAGCGATCCGTTTCTTCGAGAAGGAAAGATCGGCCAGAGCCGACGCAACCTTCTTGCCGCGGATCGCGGCGGCCACGAGATTGAGCTTCTGCGGGCTAATGCGCAGGTTGCGCATCACCGCTTTTGCCTCGTTCTCGGGCAGAGTGCGTTCGCGAGCGGGCTTACCCATCGCTTACTTCCTCTTCGCCTTTTTGTCGGCCGTATGGCCGTAATATGTACGGGTCGGCGAGAACTCGCCGAACTTATGGCCCACCATGTCTTCGCTGACCTGCACAGGGATGTGCTTCTGGCCATTGTAGACACCGAAGGTGAGGCCGACGAACTGCGGCAGGACCGTGGAGCGCCGGCTCCAGATCTTGATCACCTCACTACGGCCGGATTGCCGCGAGGCCTCCGCCTTCTTGAGGAGATAGCCGTCGACAAACGGCCCCTTTCGGACAGAACGGGTCATCGATTAGCCCTACTTCTTTCTCTGGTGACGCGAGCGGATAATGAACTTCTGCGTCGCCTTGTTGCGCCGGGTCTTCTTGCCCTTGGTCGGTTTGCCCCACGGTGTGACCGGATGACGACCGCCCGATGTGCGGCCTTCGCCGCCGCCGTGCGGATGGTCGACCGGGTTCATGGCAACACCGCGGACCGACGGACGCTTGCCCCGCCAGCGCGAACGGCCTGCCTTGCCGTCGTTGATATTGGAGTGATCCGGATTTGACACAGCCCCGATGGTCGCCATGCACTGGCCGTGCACCAGGCGCTGCTCACCGGAATTGAGCCGCAAAATCGCATATCCCTGATCACGGCCGACCAGCTGAACGTAGGTACCAGCCGACCGGGCGATCTGCCCGCCCTTGCCCGGCTTCATCTCGACGTTGTGCACGATCGTGCCGATCGGGATGGCAGCCAGCGGCATCGCGTTCCCAGGCTTCACGTCGGCCTGTTTGCTGGCGATGACGGCATCGCCAGGAGCCAGCCGCTGCGGCGCCAGGATATAGCTGAGTTCGCCGTCCTCGTACTTGATCAGCGCGATGAACGCCGACCGGTTCGGATCGTACTCGAGCCGCTCGACCGTCGCCGGCACGTCGAACTTCGTGCGCTTGAAGTCGATCTGCCGATACAGACGCTTGTGACCGCCGCCACGCCGACGCATCGTGATGCGACCGGTGTTGTTGCGGCCGCCCGACTTGGTCAGGCCTTCGGTCAGCTTCTTGACCGGCGCGCCCTTCCAAAGCGCGCCGCGATCGACGATCACCAGCTCGCGCTGGCTCGGCGTCATCGGGTTGTAGCTCTTGAGTGCCATGATTAGTGCCCTCGCCTTCCCTGCCTCATAAGCCCGTCGTCACGTCGATGGCATGGCCCTCTTCGAGGGTCACGATTGCCTTCTTGACGTTCGACTGCTTGCCTTTGATGCCGCGGAAGCGCTTTGTCTTGCCCTTGCGCACGAGCGTGTTGACGGCCTTTACCTTCACCGAGAACAGGCTCTCGACGGCCGCCTTGATTTCCGGCTTGGTCGCGGTCGGCGCGACCTTGAAGACCACCTGGTTGTTTTCCGACGCGAGCGTCGACTTCTCGGTGATCATCGGAGCGACCAGAATGTCGTAGTGCTTCAGATTGGTCATTTGAACCGCTCCTCAAGCGCTTCGAGCGCCGCTTTGGTCAGCACCAGCTTGTCGCGACGCAGGATGTCGTAAACGTTGATACCCTGAACCGGCAGCACATCGATCAAAGCCAGGTTGCGCGAGGCAAGCCGGAAGTTGTTGTCTAGCTCCTTGCCGTCGATGATCAGCGCAGAGGTGAAGCCGAGTTTGCCGAACTTCTCGGCCAGCGCCTTGGTCTTGGCACTGTCGGCGACTGCATTGTCGACGACGATCAGTGCATCCGACTTCGCCTTGGCCGACAGCGCATGCTTCAGCGCCAGCATCCGGACCTTCTTGGGCAGGTCGTGGGCGTGGCTGCGCACCAGCGGGCCGAACGCCTTGCCGCCACCGCGAAACTGCGGAGCGGTACGGGCGCCGTGACGGGCACGGCCGGTGCCCTTCTGCTTGAACATCTTGGCGGTAGTCGCCTTGATTTCACCGCGGCGCTTGGTCTTGTGCGTGCCGGCCTGACGGGCGGCCAGCTGCCAGCGAACCATGCGCTGCAGCAGGTCGGCCCTGGGCTCCAGCCCGAAGATCTCATCGGAGAGATCAACGGACCCGGCCTTTTTGCCGTCAAGCGCGATGACGTCGAGTTTCATGGTCTTCAAGCCTCCGCGCCGCTGTCAGCTTCAGGAGCGACTTCACCCGCAGCTTCGGGAGCCGCTTCCGCCACCGGCGCCTGATCGGCATCCGACTTGCGGACCGCACCGGGGAACGGAACGCCCTCCGGCAACTTGCTCTTAACCGCGTCGCGCATCAGAACCCAGCCGCCCTTGGCGCCGGGAACCGCGCCGCGAACCATGATCAGGCCGCGCTCGACGTCGGTGTTCACCACTTCGAGGTTCTGCGTGGTTACCCGCACATCGCCCATGTGGCCGGCCATCTTCTTGCCTTTGAAGACCTTGCCCGGATCCTGGCTGTTACCAGTCGAACCGTGGGCACGATGGCTGATGGACACACCGTGCGAGGCACGCATGCCGCCGAAGTTGTGCCGCTTCATGGCACCGGCGAAGCCCTTACCGACGGACGTGCCGACAACGTCGACGCGCTGACCGGGCACGAAGTGCTCGGCCGTCAGTTCGCTACCGACGTCGATCACGTTCTCCGGGCTCACGCGGAACTCGGCCAGCTTGCGGCGCGGTTCCACCTTGGCGACGGCGAAGTGCCCGCGCATGGCGCGCACCGTGTTCTTCGTCCTGGCGAGGCCCGCACCGAGCTGAAGCGCGGTGTAGCCGTTTTTCTCGTTGGTCAGGTGGGCCAAAACATGGCACCCGTCGACCTTCAACACGGTAACCGGAATCTGTTCTCCGGCGTCCGTGAAGATACGGGTCATCCCGACCTTCTGAGCGATCAGTCCTGAGCGCATGACCGTGTCGCCTTCCTCGTCCTTACAGCTTGATTTCGACGTCGACGCCGGCGGCGAGATCGAGCTTCATTAGGGCATCAACCGTCTGCGGAGTCGGCTCGACGATGTCGAGGAGCCGCTTGTGGGTCCGCATCTCGAACTGCTCGCGGCTCTTCTTGTCGATGTGCGGCGAGCGGTTGACGGTGAATTTCTCGATCCGCGTCGGCAGCGGGATCGGCCCGCGCACGCGCGCACCGGTACGTTTCGCGGTGTTCACGATCTCGCGCGTCGAGGCGTCCAGGACCCGATGGTCGAAGGCCTTGAGCCGGATACGGATATTTTGCCCGTTCATTATGACTGTCCTGAATGACTGTCCCGAAAAGTGGTCGGCGCGCCCGTCATGGACACGCCGTCCGGAGACTTACTCGATGATCTTTGAGACGACGCCGGCGCCGACGGTACGGCCGCCCTCGCGGATGGCGAAGCGCAGGCCGTCTTCCATCGCGATCGGCACGATCAGCTCGACCGTGATCGCGACGTTGTCGCCCGGCATCACCAT
>CAJQNW010000121.1 GCA_905479765.1 uncultured Tepidamorphus sp.
AAATAGCTTCCGATGCGGAGAAGGCCGTCGACATCGCCGCCCGGTTCGCGGGAGATCCGGCGAAAGTCCTCAACATGATCGCCGTCTCGGGCTCCGAGCAGGTCTTCCTGAAGGTGAGCGTGGTGGAGATGAAGCGGCAGACCCTTAAGGAGCTGGGCGTCGACCTGAATCTCCAGATCGATTCCGGGAGCGTCCTCGCCAATATTATCTCGAACCCCTCGTTCGGTCTCGGCCTGTCGAAAACCCCGGCCCTCTACGGCGCCGGCGTCGGCTGGGGGAACGCCTTCGGTGCCCAGTGGTCCAATGGCACTGTCGGGATCGCGGCCAATGTGCGCGCGCTCGAGGAAAAGGGATTGCTGCGGGTCCTTGCCGAACCGACGTTGTCGGCGATCAGCGGAGAGACCGCGAACTTCCTGGCCGGCGGCGAGTTCCCGGTACCGGTCGGCAATACCTGCGATCCGGATACCGGATTGTGCCAGCTTTCGGTTGAGTTCAAGCCGTTCGGTGTGGGGCTCGCCTTCACGCCGGTCGTGCTGAGCGGTGGCCGCATCAGCCTCAAGGTGAAGACCGAGGTGTCCGAAATCGACGACCAGACGAGCGTCGTGCTGGACAACACGGCCATACCCGGCATCAAGACGCGGCGTACCGATACGACGGTGGAACTGCCCAGCGGCGGCTCCCTGGTGCTGGCCGGCCTCATCCAGCAGAACACCAGGCAGATCCTGAACGGTGTCCCGGGCCTCATGGACGTGCCGATCCTCGGCACCCTGTTCAAGAGCCGTGACTACCAGAACGAGGAAACCGAACTGGTCATCCTGGCCACCCCGTACCTCAGCAAGCCTGTGGCCCGCGACGAGCTCGCCCGGCCCGACAAGAACTTCGCCCCGGCGCCGGATCCCGCGACGATTCTGCTTGGACGTCTGAACCGGCTGTACGGGATCGCCGAGGAAAATCCGGCGGGCAACTACCGCGGCCCGATCGGCTTCATTGTGGAATAGGGGCGGCACGTGCCGATGGATCGATGGCCGATGAACCAATGAAAGTCAGGTCGAACAAGATGTCGCTCTCTTTGACAGCCCGCCACCTCGCGGTGGTCGTACTGGTTGGTCTGCCGCTGGCGGCCTGCAAATCCGATCGGGTGATCACCGGGTCCGTCCCGACATCGGTTGAGCAGCGTTATCCGATCGGGATCGTTCCAGAACGCACCAAGCTCGATCTCAACGCCGACGGCAACGGGTTGTCGCGGCCCGACCGGGCGATGGTCGAGGAGTTCATCCTCGGCTGGCGCCGCCGCGGCACCGGCGGCCTCGAGGTCATGGCACCGATCGGCACCGCCAATGAAACCGAGGCGGTTTCGGTGGTCGAGGAAGTCAAGCAAATCGCCTCCGCTTATGGCATGCCGGTCGATTCGGTGCATGTCACCGGATATCGCACGACGCTGTACGAGGCTCCGGTGCGGCTGGCCTACGAGCGTATGATCACGACGCTGGAATGCGGCGCGTGGCCAACCAACGCCGCGGGAAACCACGAGAATCTCCCCTACGAGAACTTCGGCTGCGCGTCGCAGAAGAATCTGGCCGCCATGGTCGAGGATCCGCGTGACCTGGAAGGTCCGCGCACCATGACCGCGCGCAATGGCTCGCGGCGTGACACGGTCTACGACAAGTACCGCAAGGGCGAGGATCCCTCCACGACCTACAATGACGAGGACGTAGGCCAGATCAGTGAGGTCGCACAGTAGTCATGCCCGTTGCCGCTGAAAAACTGGATGCCGGAAAGCTGGATGAAGGCGATGCCCGGCGCCTCGAGGCGCAAGCGCCGGACAAACAGTTGCCGGAGGCCTCCGCCGATGCCGACCGGTACATTCCGCCATTGCCTCGGGTGTCGATCCAGGTCTTCTGTGAGACATCGCAAGCCAATTCGGCATTTTCGGAAGCTGCCGCCGACCGGCGCGCGAGCCGCGCGCATATGACCGTCCAGATGGGCGGTATAACGGCCGCCCGCGAGTTCTACGTCGAAGCCGCGACGCCGAACGTCATCGTCGTCGAGTCGACGGCGGACGGAAACGGACTGCTCGGGCATCTCGACCGGCTCGCCGAGGTCTGCGACCCGGGTACCCGGGTCGTCGTTATCGGCCATGCGAACGATATCGGCCTGTATCGCGAGTTGATGCACAAGGGCGTCAGCGAATACCTGCTCGCGCCTGTCGACGCAATTCTTGCACTGTCCACTCTGTCGTCGCTGTTCGATGTCCCCGGTACCGACCCGCTGGGCCGCACCGTTGCCTTCGTCGGCGCAAAGGGCGGCGTCGGATCCTCGAGCGTCGCCCACAACGTTGCCTGGGCGATTTCGCAGGAACTCGTCAGCGATGTCGTGATCGCCGACCTCGACCTTGCCTTCGGCACCGCCGGGCTCGACTTCAACCAGGATCCGCCCCAGGGCATGGCCGAAGCGGTCTTCGCGCGCGAGCGACTTGACGAGAACTATCTCGACCGGCTGTTCTCCAAGTGCACCGATCATCTCAGCCTGATCACGGCGCCGTCGACGCTCGACAAGGAATACGACCTGCCGGGCAACTCGATGGAGCCGGTCATCGAGCTCATCCGCAAGACCGTTCCAACCGTGATACTCGACGTGCCGCATGTCTGGACCGCCTGGGCCAAGGCGACGCTGCTGGGCGCCGACGACGTGGTAATCACGGCCGTTCCCGACCTCGCCAATCTGCGCAACGCCAAGAACCTTATCGATATGCTCAAGCAGGCGCGCCCGAACGATCGGCCGCCGATCGTGGTGCTCAACCAGGTCGGTGTGCCCAAAAAGCCCGAGATCTCGGAAAAGGACTTCGGCGCCGCGCTGGAACTGCAGCCCTTCACGACGATCGGCTTCGATCCCGTGCTGTTTGCCAACGCGTCCAACAACGGCCAGATGATCGCCGAGATCCAGGGCAACGCCAAACCCGTCGAAGCCTTCCGGGCGCTTGCCGAGGTGCTGACCGGCCGCTCGGAGCTGCGCAAGGGCAAGCGCTCGGCGCTGGGGCCGTTGCTGGAACGCCTTTCTCTTAAGAAAAAGAACTGAGCGGATCTGATCCCATATGTTCGGAAAACGAGGTAGTCAGACGCAGGCCGCACCGCGGCCCCCGGCCGAGCGGCCCGAACCGCTGGACCGGGACGTCGAGCCTGTTGAGAAAGCGGTGCCGCCAATCCCGGCCCCACCAGGTCCGGCTTCGGATCATGGCGATGCATCGAGTGTAAGCTCCGGCGCGGCTCCCGGGTCGGATTTCGGCGCAGATCCGGGCATGGCCGCTTCGCAAGGTGCAGCCCCAGGTGGTGGTTACGGCGGTGGCGAGCAGCAGCCGATGCCTCCGCAGGCTTCCGCCCCGCAGACTCAACCCACAGCGCCAACACCTCCCGTGGCTCATGCGGAAGCTCCCAAGCCACCTGTGCCGCCCAAGCCCCCGAAGGCGCCGCCCGCGCGATCGGAGCGCAGGGAGCGGGCGTCGCGGTCCGAAGAATATTACGATACCAAGACGACGATCTTTTCGGCGCTGATCGACGCCATCGATCTCAGCCAGCTGGCGAAGATGGATGCCGAATCCGCCCGCGACGAGATCCGCGACATCGTCAACGAGATCATCTCGCTGAAGAACGTCGTCATGTCGATCGCCGAGCAGGAGGACCTGCTCGACGACATCTGCAATGACGTCCTGGGCTATGGACCGCTGGAGCCGCTGCTGGCCCGCGACGACATCGCCGACATCATGGTCAACGGCGCCGATACGGTCTACATCGAGGTGTCCGGCAAGATCGAGCAGACCAACGTCCATTTCCGCGACAATGGCCAGCTCCTCAATATCTGCCAACGCATCGTCAGCCAGATCGGCCGCCGCGTCGACGAATCCAGTCCGATTTGCGACGCGCGCCTTCCCGACGGCAGCCGCGTCAACGTTATCGTGCCGCCATTGGCGATCGATGGTCCGGCGCTCACCATTCGTAAGTTCAAGAAGGACAAGCTGACGCTCGAGCAGATGGTGCAATTCGGCACGATCTCGCCGGAAGGCGCGACGATCCTCGAGGTCATCGGGCGCAGCCGCTGTAACGTCGTCATCTCTGGCGGTACTGGTTCGGGCAAGACGACGCTTCTGAACTGCCTGACCCGTTATATCGACGAAGACGAACGCATCATCACCTGCGAGGACGCCGCCGAGCTGCAGCTGCAGCAGCCCCATACGGTGCGTCTGGAAACGCGTCCGCCCAACCTGGAAGGCGAGGGCGAGGTGACCATGCGCGAGCTGGTCAAGAACTGCCTGCGTATGCGTCCCGAACGCATCATCGTCGGCGAGGTCCGCGGCCCCGAGGCCTTCGACCTGCTGCAGGCCATGAACACCGGCCACGACGGCTCGATGGGAACGCTGCACGCCAACAGCCCGCGCGAGGCTCTGTCGCGCATCGAGGGCATGATCACCATGGGCGGGTTCAATCTGCCCTCGCGCACCATCCGCGAGATGATCACCTCTTCGATCGACGTCATCGTGCAGGCCGCCCGTCTTCGCGACGGCTCGCGCCGGATCACGCATATCACCGAGGTGATCGGCACCGAGGGCGAGATCATCACGCTGCAGGATCTGTTCGTCTACGAGATCGTCGGCGAGGATGCCAACGGAAACATCAGCGGCCGGCATCGCTCGACCGGTATCGCGCGCCCGGCCTTCTGGGACCGCGCCCGCTACTACAACGAAGAGCATCGCCTGGCCGCCGCCCTCGACGCCGCCGAAGTCGAAGACGTCGAAGGCTCGGATTCGTTTGGAGGCTGATCCACATGCTCAGTGAAAGCATGATCAGTCTGTCGATCGCCGTGATGGTGATGCTCAGCGTCGGCGGAGTCGCCTGGGTATTCATCTATCCGCTGCTGTCCGGGGAACGCCGCGCCGAAAAGCGGGTGAAGACGCTGACCACGCGCCGGCCGACGTCGTCGCCGGCGGTGAAAGCCGAGCTCGACGCCAACAAGCGGCGAAAGCAGGTCCAGGACACCCTGAAGGATCTCGAGTCGAAGCAGAAGGCGCGCAAGCGGCCGCCGCTTCGGGCGCGGATCAGCCAGGCCGGCCTGTCCTGGACGGTGCGCGGATACTTCATTTTCAGCGCGGTGCTCGCTGTGGTGTTTGTCTTGCTGGGCATGCTGGGCGGCGCGCAGCCGCTGGTTCTGCTCGGGCTTCTCGTCGTCGGCGGCGTCGGGGTCCCGTACTGGCTGCTTGCCTTTCTCAGGAATCGCCGCGCGAAGAAGTTTCTGCTGGAATTCCCCAATGCGGTCGATGTCGTGGTGCGCGGCGTCAAGGCCGGCCTGCCGCTGAACGACTGCTTGCGGATCGTCGCCGGCGAGGTTCAGGAACCGGTCCGGTCAGAGTTCCGGCAAATCATCGAATCCCAGGCGCTCGGCCTGCCGGTTTCCGATTGCGTGGAGCGCATGTACGACCGCATGCCGCTCGCCGAGGTCAACTTCTTCACCATCGTCATCACGATCCAGCAGAAATCGGGCGGCAACCTCTCCGAGGCGCTGACCAATCTGTCAAAGGTTTTGCGCGACCGTAAGAAGATGCAGGGCAAGATTCAGGCGATGAGTCAGGAAGCCAAGGCATCGGCCGCGATCATCGGCGCGCTTCCGGTCGTCGTCATGCTGCTCGTCTTCCTGACGTCGCCCGGCTACATCGCGCTGCTTTGGACCGAACGGCTGGGCCATCTCATGCTGGCCGGTTCGGGCGCCTGGATGCTGCTCGGCGTCCTGGTGATGAAAAAGATGATCAACTTCAAGTTCTAAAGGCTCAGGCGATGCCGGATTTCATCGACACTATCTACGATCCCTCCCTGTTGCTGGCGATTCTGTCGGCGGTGGCCGCCGCCGCTGCGATCCTGTCTGTCGGCATGCCGCTGCTGTCCGGTGATCGCCTCAACGACCGGATGAAATACGTCGCCAAGGAGCGCGCCGAAATGCGCACGCGTGAACGCGCCAGGCTGGCGAGCGAAAGCAGCCGGGTCGCTTTGCGCAAATCGCCGAAGGCCTACATGCAGGAGGTCGTCGATCGCCTCAATCTGCGCAAGCTCCTGGAATCCGCGGACACCCGCGACAAGCTGAAAATGGCGGGTTACCGCGGTCAGGCGGCGCTGATCACGTTCCTGTTTTTCCGCGTGGCGCTGCCGCCCATCCTGTTTGTCGGGACCCTGATTTATCTGCTGTTCGTCGGCAATTACGAATCCCAGCCGCTGATGATCAAGATTCTGATCGCGGTCGGCGCGGCCTATGCCGGCTTCTTCGGGCCCAATCTTTACGTGTCCAACCAGATCAAGCGTCGGCAGCTGGAAATTTCACAAGCCTTTCCCGATGCCCTCGATCTGATGCTGATCTGCGTGGAATCGGGCATGTCGATCGAAGCTGCCTTCCGCAAGGTCGGGCAGGAGATCGGCGCGCAGTCGGTCGCACTGGCCGAGGAACTGAGCCTGACCACGGCGGAGCTGTCGTATCTGCAGGATCGCCGGCAGGCATACGAAAACCTGGGCAAGCGCACCGGTCTTTCCGGCGTGCGCGGCGTCGTGACCGCGCTCATCCAGGCCGAGCGCTACGGAACGCCGCTCGGCCACGCCCTGCGCGTTATGGCCCAGGAAAACCGCGACATGCGCATGGCCGCCGCCGAAAAGATGGCCGCCGCGCTGCCGCCGAAGCTGACCGTACCGATGATCGTCTTCTTCCTGCCCGTCCTGTTCATCGTCATTCTCGGACCGGCCGCCATCAAAGTCATGCAGATGTAAGTCCGTCGCCGTGTGCGCTGGCCGCATTGGACGAAGTGCGCCCCCCGGCCGGCCTGCAGACATTCATATGCTTTACGAAATTATGTCTTCTTTGTCTTTATTTCCATAAGATGCCAAATCCGTAGACGAAACATCATTCGATAACTACGATCCGGGATAGCAAAACAACCTGGGCTGTATCCCGTCCTATGCAGGACTTCACGGACGCCTTCGTACTGGCCTTCGGGCTGATCGCCACCGGCAATACCGATCTTGTCGAGATCGTGCTGCTCTCCCTGCGTGTCAGCCTGACGGCGGTCCTGATCGCAGGTCTCATCGGAATGCCGCTCGGCGCGCTTCTGGCCGTGGCGCGATTTCCCGGCCGCGGCGGTCTGATCGTCGTCGTCAACGCGCTGATGGGCCTGCCCCCGGTGGTCGTCGGTCTGCTCGTCTACCTGATGCTGTCCAACGCAGGCCCGCTCGGCGTCCTGCAGCTCCTCTACACGCCGACGGCCATGATCATCGCCCAGGCGATCCTGGTCACCCCGATCATCGCCGCGTTGACCCGCCAGGTCGTCGACGATCTGAACCGCGAGTACGACGAGCAGCTGCGTTCGCTGGGTGTCGGCTGGTACGACGCAGTCGGCACGCTCCTGTGGGACGCGCGCGCCAGCCTGGCAACGGCCATGCTCGCCGGCTTCGGCCGGGCCGTGGCCGAGGTCGGCGCGGTGATCATCGTCGGCGGCAACATCAATCACGTCACCCGGGTCATGACCACGGCGATCGCGCTGGAGACCTCGAAGGGCAATCTCGCGCTGGCACTCGCGCTCGGCATCATCCTGCTGCTGCTGGCACTGGGTGTTAATGCCGCGGTCCTCGCCTTCCGCTCCGACCGGCTGGAGGCGGCCCGTGCATAACATCCGCTCGCTCGACACGGCCGTGTCCATCGCCGCGCCGCGCGCGGGCGACATCCTGCCGCTCGTGGCCGAGGGTCTCGTGTTCGAGGCCGGCGGGCGGCGACTCATCGACGGTATAGATCTCACGCTCCTTCCCGGCGCGCGCACTCTCGTGCTGGGTCCGAACGGAGCCGGCAAGAGCCTGCTCCTGCGGTTGCTGCACGGCCTGATCCGGCCGTCCGCCGGGCGGGTGACATGGAACGGCCGCCCCGCCGATGCCGGCATCCTGCGCCGCCAGGCGATGGTCTTCCAGAAGCCCGTCCTGCTGCGTCGCTCGGTCGCCGCCAACATCGACTATGCGTTGAAGGTCCGTGGCCTGCCGCGCGCAGAACGCAATCCCCGCGTTGCCGAGATGCTGCGCACTGCCGACCTCGGTGATCTCGCCGCCTCTCCGGCGCGCGTCCTGTCGGGTGGCGAACAACAGCGCCTGTCGCTGGCGCGCGCGCTGTCGACGCGCCCGGAAATTCTGTTCCTCGACGAACCGACCGCAAGCCTCGATCCGGGATCCACCCAGGCGATCGAGCAGCTCATCGATGCGGCTGCGGCGAACGGCACCCGCATCGTCATGGTCACCCACGATCTCGGTCAGGCGCGGCGTCTCGCCGACGAGGTCGTCTTCATCCACCGCGGCCGCGTCGCCGAGCGCACGGCCGCCTTCCGCTTCTTCCAGTCGCCGGTGTCGAAGCCGGCGACGGATTTCCTGGCGGGCGATCTCGTCATCTGAAGAAAACACTCAGGGAGTGAAAATCATGGTCAAACAAACGACGAAACGCTTCGTGGTCGGTCTGCTTGCCGGCGCCGGCCTCGCCCTTGCCGGTCTGCCGGTATCCGGCCCCGCACCGGCTCTCGCGGCCGACGACTTCATCATCGTCCAGTCGACGACCTCGACGGAGAACTCGGGGCTGTTCAAGCATCTTCTGCCGATGTTCACCGATACATCGGGGATCGAGGTTCGTGTCGTCGCGGTCGGGACCGGCCAGGCAATCAAGAACGCCCAGAACTGCGACGGAGACGTTCTGTTCGTGCATGCCAAGCCGGCCGAGGAAACGTTCGTCGCCGAGGGCTACGGCACCAACCGTTCCGACGTCATGTACAACGACTTCGTCATCGTCGGCCCGAAATCCGATCCTGCCGGCGTCAAGGGCTCGGCGGATGTCGCCGCAGCGCTCAAGACGCTGTCGGAAAAGCAGGCCGCCTTCGCCTCGCGCGGCGATGACTCGGGCACCCACAAGGCAGAGCTTCGGCTCTGGCAGGCCGCCGGCATCGACCCCAAGGCCGCGAGCGGCGACTGGTACCGCGAGACCGGCTCGGGCATGGGCGCCACGCTCAACACGGCAGCGGGCATGGATGCTTACGCGATGACCGACCGCGCCACCTGGATCGCATTCCAGAACAAGGGCGATCTGGAAATCGTGGTCGAAGGCGACGACCGGATGTTCAATCAATACGGCATCATTCCCGTCAGCGCCGACAAATGCCCGAACGTCAAGGCGGACTTGTCCAAGACGTTCGTCGACTGGGTGCTGAGCGCCGAAGGCCAGAAGGCGATCGCCGATTACAAGCTCGATGGTCAGCAGCTGTTCTTCCCGAACGCGGACAAGACGTCGGGCTGATCTTCATAACCGGCGGCCGCCGCAGATCGTTGGGGGATGCGGCGGCTGCCACTGAAAATTTCCTGAGCGCAAATGCGTTCAAACTGGCCGGTGCGGCACTCGCCGCATCGGCTTTTTTTCATCCGGGCCCTTGTCCATCCGGATACCGGTGGCCCCTCACGGCCCGTTGTAATGCACCGTGCCGAAGCCCGACACGTCGTATCCGCCGAGTTCCTCGGCCTTGTCGCGAAATGCCGGCGTCTGGCAGAACGCGACCAGCGCCTGGAACGGGCCCTCGAACCAGCTGCGCCGCCACACCAGGATGTCGAAGCGCTCGCGCAACAGCGGCACGAACCCGAGCCGGTATTCGCGCGCGACGGATGCGATGCCCAGGCCTGCGTCGGCGCGCCCGTTCAGCACCGTAATCGCCACGTCGTGCTCGGTGCGCGCGGCGGCCTCCAGCGTCAGCGCGCTTTCGGGAACATCGGCCTCGCTCAAGAGGTCATGGAACAGGTGCTGCGCCCCGGCCTTGGCCTGGCGCGGCACGAAGCGGCGTCCTTTCAGGTCCGCGACGGTTTCGATCCCGAGCGGATTGTCCGGCGCGACGATCAGCCCGCGCTCCCGCCACGCCCATTCGGTCAGCACCACGGGCATCATCGGAAACCGCGTCGCGACGCGTGCGGCGTTCCATCCGCGTTCATCTCCGCCATCCGCCGGCTCGGCGATGTGCATGCCGCAGAACAGCGCCTCGCGCCTGGCCAGCCGCTCGATCCCGTCCAGCGATCCGTCGAAGAAGGTGGCGATGCCGCATCGCGATTCCCTGAGCGCCCAGTCGAGCAGCGGATCCTGGCTGCCGGCGGCGACCGGCGGCGGATCGGGCAGCGCCGTCAGGTCGCCGGAGACTTCCGTGTGCCGGGCAAGCCAGGCCTCGATCAGGTGACGGGGAAACAGCAGCTTGCCGGTCACCCGCGTGAACGGCACATCCGCCGCCGCCGCCAGCTCGTAGACCTTGCGCTCCTTGACCCGGAGCAGGTCGGCGAGCTCCTTGGTCGTGAGATAGAGGTCGCTGTTTACCGCCATCGTGGTCCCTGGTCCTGAAGCCTGTTGTCGCGCCGGTCGTCTTACGCCTCGTGGACGATCCGCCCGTCGGCGATGGTGACGGCCGGGCGCACATCGTGCAACGTCTCGGGATCGCGCGTCTCGATATCCGCCGACATAACGACAACGTCGGCCAGCATGCCGGGCCTCAGGCTGCCCTTGCGGCCTTCCATGAACTCGATCCAGGCGCCGTCGCGCGTGTAGGAGGCAATCGCCGCCCCCAGGCTCTGGCGCTGGTCGGGATCGCTGTCCGCCCACTTTTTGCGCGCCACGGCGGCCTTCAGGTTGGGCATCGGATCGATCGGCGACACCGGCCAGTCGGTGGCGAAGATCATCGGCGCGCCGGCTTCGCGAAGCGTCTGCCAGGCATAGGCGTAGGGCGCCTTGTCGCGGCCGATGATCGAGGCCGTGGGCTCCAGCGGGAAGCCGGTTCCCGGCGCGTGGATCGGCTGCATCGAGGCGCCGACGCCAAGCTCGGCGAACCGCGGAATGTCGTCGGGATGGATCACCTCGATGTGCTCGATGCGATGGCGCGAATCCCGTGCCCCGTTTGCCCGCCTGGCCGCCTCGTAGCCGTCGAGAACGATGCGCACCGCGCCGTCGCCGATCGCGTGCACGGCGATCTGCAGGCTGCGCCTGTCGATCTCGGTGGCAAGCTCGGCGAAGCGCTTCGGCGCAAACAGCGGATCGCCGCGCCAGCCGGGTTTGCCCGGATAATCGTCGAGCATCACCGCCGTCCAGGAATCGATGACCCCGTCCATGAAGAACTTCACGAAGCCCGATCTCAGCCGCTCCGACGTGTAGGTCCGGGCCATGTGCTCGGCCTTGTCGAGGACGTCCGGGCCCATGAAATTCTTGAAGTGGAACGGCACGCGCACGCGCACCGGCAGGCCTTCCTCCCGGTCGATCTCCTCCAGCAATTCCAGCTGGTAGAGATTGCCGTCCATGTTCTGCACCGAGGTGATGCCGTGCCGGGCGCAATGGGCAAGCCCGCGCCGCATCACGTCACGGTCGCGCGCGCGTTCGGCCGCGCTCGGTGCCGGATCGGGCTCGCCGCCCGTTTCCAGCCCGAGGCGGGTGCGCATGCCCGCGGTATCCAGCGCGTAGATCGGGTTGAACGCCTCGCTTTCGCGCAGTTCGCCGGTCGCCAGGCCGTCGGCGCCCATGACGACCTCGTTGCCCGGTCCGACCTTCTTGCCGTGCAGGATGCCCGCCTTCTCGAGCGCCGCCGTATTCGCCCAGACCGTGTGATGGTCGGCGGCGACGACGATGAACGGCCGGTCGGGTATCGCCTGGTCGAGATGCTGGCGGGTCAGCCGCTGCGTCTCCGACAGGATCGTGTAGTGGGCGCTCTGCCCGGTCAGCAGCGGATCGTCGGGCCGTGTCGCCGCGAACGCCCGCGCCGCTTCCCTCAGCGCATCGAGGCCGTGCACGTCGCTGAGTTCCAGGTTGCCGAGACCGCCCGCGCCGGCGAACAGATGCACATGGGCGTCGTTGAAGCCCGGCAAGACGCTTGCCCCGCCGGCGTCGATCACCCGTGTCTCGTTCGTCCGCAGACCCTTAATATCGTCCGCCGATCCGACCGCCAGGATCTCGTTGCCGGCAATCGCGATCGCCTCGGCGCGCGGCTTGTCGGGATCGACGGTCAGGACCTGGGCGTTGGTGACGACGATATCGGCTGTTTGAGTCATGGGTGCTCCGTCGATCGCTTTGTGATCACAGTTTCTCCCTGTTTAGCGCGGAAGCACGCCCTTGGGCAGGCCCCTTGATGGCCCCCTCATTCCTTTTTAGGCGCCCGGTGTTCCACCCGCGATAAGGCGAGCCGGGTGAGGATCGGGCCGATCAGCTCGAACACCACCGTGGCCCCGATCGAGATGGCGAGCAGCGCGTCCCGGTACTCGGGGAATTCGGCGGCGGCCACCAGCGCCATGCCCAGCGCCACGCCGGCCTGCGGCGTCAGCGCCACGCCCACCCAGGCCGATTCCATCCGCGGCAGGCCCGCCAGCTGTCCGCCGATCCAGCCGCCGATGAAGCGGCCGATCAGCCGGAACACGACATAGGCAACCCCCGCCAGCCCGGTGGCGATCAACGCGTCGGGATCGAGCGAGGCGCCGGCCAGCACGAAGAACAGCACCAGGAACGGCCAGTCCATGTACTCGATCTCGCGGAACGAGCGGCGGTGGTGCCTGGCGAGATTGGTCACCACGACGCCGGCGACGATCGCCGCCAGCAGGTAGGAGACGCCAAGCCACATGGCGGCGCCGCCGCAGATCAGCACGACGCCGAGCGCTTCCATCTGGGTCGGCTCGCCGGGCAGCACGCGGCCGGTCAGGTAGCACGCCGGCAGCCCGACGATGACGCCGACCGCGACCGCGCCGAACAGTTCCCAGGCGACGTCGGCGGCAAGGCCCAGCTCGACGCCCGCGATGCCGCCGTTCTGGATGCCGACCGCGACCCCCATGGCGATGCCGAACACCACCAGCCCCCAGGCATCGTCGATGGCGACGATGCCGAGCAGCCGCTGAGTGAAGCCGTTGCCCCCGGCGGCAACGTTGCCGGTCTTCGCCTTGTATTCCGTCACCACGTCGCGGGTGGCGGCCGGATCGGTCGCGGTGGCCGCCGCGCCCAGCAGCACGGCGGGCACCACCGCCATGCCGGCGGCGATCAGCCCGAGCCCGACGACGACCGCCGTCACCAGCACGACGGCGAGCGACACGATCACGATCGCCCGCCCGTTCTTCTTAAGCTTGTCGCGCGACAGTTCCCCGCCGAGCAGGAAGGCGACCATCACCAGCGCGATCGCCGCGATGAACTCGGTCGCGTCGCCCATCGGCTCGGGGATCAGGTCGAGGCCGTAGGGCCCGATGGCGATGCCGGTGGCGACCAGCAGCGTCACCCGCGGCAGCCCGGTGCGCCGCCCCAGCGTGTCGGCGCCGAGGCTGACCAGCAGGATCGCGCCGATGGTGAGCAGGATGGGGCCGTGGTCCATGCGATCATACCTGCCACGGGGGCGTGCGGCGGTCGAGCCTTTCGGGGGAGGAGGCCCTGCGTGATGCGGCTCAGGCGGTAACCTCTCACCGGGCCCGTACGGTATTCGGCTCATTCCCGCGCAAGCGGGAATCTCCGTCGACGTGCTCCGTCCCATTTTCAGGCCACCCCCGCGGCGTGACGGCGCGGGTATCGCGGTAGTGCGTTACGGAGGCCGATTCCCGCTTTCGCGGGAATGAGCGGGTGGGGCGGGCAACCCTAATCGCCCCGGCGGTCTTCCGCGCGGGGTTGGCGTTTTCGATTCGGTGCGGCGATCTGGCCGCTGTCTAGGAGCCTATCGTATGCCCCCAAAGAGAGGTCCAGCCTCAGGCTGGGCAGGCTAGCCTGCCGGGGGCGCGGGCGCTCGTGAGAACACCGGCTCGGGTAGTCCGTTTGGAGGTGCTCTTGCGAGCGCCCGCCGCGGCGATTTTGGGTCACTCGGACCGCGTGCGGCCGCATCGCTGCGGTTCGCCGTTGTACCCCCAATTCCTTGCGGGGGCCTGACGCACGACCCGGCGACCGGCGTTGTCGTGCTGGTCTACCACGGCCCCGCCGTAGTACGGGACTGGCGGTCCACAACCTCCCCGATGCCCCGTCCCGACGACGAAACATGGAGGCGCCGCTCCCCTCCGCGTGGTCCGTGTCGGATCCGGGCACGCCCCCGCGTGGAGGGGATGGGACAAGGATACGGGAGGTTTGGATGGCGTGAATAGAATTGGGGGATATTTCGGGTAAGGGGTTGGATACGTGAAGGAAACTGCCGAATCCAATGCCGCCTCGCAGCCACCCCATGATCCGGCCCCTGGATTCCCGCCTTCGCGGGAATGAGCGGAAGATGGAGATGCTTCCCGTGAACCTCCCGAACAGGTCGGCATGAGCGGCTGGGGAGGGGTTGCCCAAGTTTTTTGCGCCGAGATCGGGGAATGGTCAGCGCGCCAATCGATTTTTCGAGGCGCGAAACCACTCGGTCTTCGAGGCGTACGGGAAACCGCCCCTTTCCAATGCCGTCCCGCGACCGCCCGTGATCCGGCCCTGGATTCCCGCCTGCGCGGGAATGAGCGGATGATGGAGATGATTCCCGTGAACCTCCCGAACAGGGCGGCATGAGCGGATTAGTCCGGCCTTCCCTCCTTCCGGATGCCATGGGTATTGGACCCGACTCACCCCCTCCGCTCATTCCCGCGAAGGCGGGAATCCAGGAGCGACTCGGAAACCCGGCGCAGTCCCGCTAACTTGTGGATGATCGAATAGCCCGACGTATGGTTCTGCAAGGAGGCCTCATGGCCTTCTCCGTCTACATGCTCGCCAGCCACCGAAACGGGACGTTGTACCTCGGCATGACGGACGACCTGCCGCGACGAGTCTGGGAACATCGCGAAGGAGTGATGCCCGGCTTCTCACGTGAGCACGGGGTGAAGACACTCGTTTGGTTCGAGCAGCATGAAACACGCGAAACCGCCTTCCAGCGCGAACGTCAGATCAAGAAATGGAACCGGGCGTGGAAGATTCGTCTGATCGAGGACGTGAATCCCAGATGGCAAGACCTGTACGGCCGGTTGATCTAGCGACCGCCCAAGGGACTGATCGATCCGGGCATGACGGTGTGTGGGCAGAAGCCCTGCGACGCGCCCCTGGATTCCCGCCTGCGCGGGAATGAGCGGAAAGCGGAGAAGGTACCCGCGTATCGCCGATGCTAAGCGAGTTGTTATCCAAGCTGCCAGAGCGTCGAAGGTTCTGGGATAAATCTCCCCCTCCGCTCATTCCCGCGAAGGCGGGGATCCAGACGGAGATGAGCTCTTGTTCAAACAATATCGCGACAGATATCCGTCAGACAAAAAGGATCTACAGAAAAAGAGCAAACCCGGCGCACACTGCCCCAACAATGGCGGCTACCGCAGCTATCCATGCGGCAATCTCTGTGCTTCGCGAACGATTACTGTCCCGGAGGCTGAGCCAATCCATGACTTCGTTGTATCGAGGCGAGTCAGTGCCTCCGTATTTGCCATCGGAGAGTTCTCTCTTGACCCGCCTCTCACCGAGTTTGTCCAGTTCTGCCCACGATTCTTTTCTCGCCATCGCAGAAATCCCACTAGCACCACACGTCGATGGTGGCCGAATCGCTACTCAGAGTCGATTCCTCTGGAACACAATGGCGAACCGCTTCCGGCCCTCGGCGGCGTCGCCTCGGGCGTTCGTGACTTGAAATGCTGCGCATTTCATCGAGGCGCTTTAAGCGCCGCGACCCTCACTCACCCATCTTCAGCGCGGCGATGAACGCCTCCTGCGGGATCTCGACCTTCCCGAACTGGCGCATCTTCTTCTTGCCTTCCTTCTGCTTCTCCAGAAGCTTGCGCTTGCGCGTCACGTCGCCACCGTAGCACTTGGCGGTGACGTCCTTGCGCAGCGCCGCGATGGTCTCGCGGGCAATCACCTTGCCGCCGATGGCCGCCTGGATCGGGATCTTGAACAGGTGCCGGGGGATCAGGTCCTTCAGCTTCTCGCAGAGCTGGCGGCCGCGCGCCTCGGCCTTGGAGCGGTGCACCAGCATCGACAGCGCGTCGACCGGCTCGCCGTTGACGAGGATCGACATCTTTACGAGGTCGCCGGTGCGGTAGCCGGTGATCTGGTAGTCGAAGCTCGCGTAGCCCTTGGAGACCGATTTCAGCCGGTCGTAGAAATCGAACACCACTTCGTTGAGCGGCAGGTCGTAGACGACCATCGCCCGGTTGCCGACGTAGGACAGGTCGGCCTGCTCGCCGCGCCGGTCCTCGCAGAGCTTCAAAATTGCGCCCAGATGCTCGTCGGGCGTCAGGATGGTGGCGCGGATCCACGGTTCGGCGATGGAATCGATCTTCACGACGTCCGGCATGTCGGCCGGATTGTGCAGCTCGATTTCCTCGCCGTTGGTGAGTTGCATCTTGTAGACGACGCTCGGCGCGGTCGCGATCAGGTCGAGGTTGAACTCGCGCTCCAGCCGCTCCTGGATGATTTCCAGGTGTAACAGGCCCAAAAACCCGCAGCGGAAGCCGAAGCCGAGCGCGGCGGAGGTTTCCATCTCGTAGCCGAAACTCGCGTCGTTCAGGCGAAGCCTGCCGACGGCGGCGCGCAGGTCCTCGAAATCGGCCGCGTCGATCGGATAGATGCCGCAGAACACGACGGGCACCGACGGGCGGAAGCCCGGCAGCGGCTCGGCGGTCTGGCGGCGCTCCTCGGTGATGGTGTCGCCGACGTTGGTGTCGGCCACCTCCTTGATGCTAGCCGTGAGAAAGCCGAGTTCGCCGGAGCCGAGTTCGGCGGTATCGACGAGCTTCGGCGTGAAGATGCCGACCTTGTCGACCTCGTAGGTCGCCTTGGCGCGCATCATGCGCACCTTCATGCCCTTCTTCAGCACACCGTCGACGATGCGCACCAGCACGATGACGCCGAGATAGGGGTCGTACCAGCTATCGACCAGCAGCGCCTTCAGCGGCGCGTCGCGGTCGCCCTTGGGCGGCGGCAGGCGCGTGACGACGGCCTCCAGCACATCGGGCACGCCGACGCCGGTCTTCGCCGAAATCTCGATGGCGTCGGAGGCGTCGAGCCCGATCACGTCCTCGATCTGCTGCTTGACGCGGTCGACGTCGGCGGCGGGCAGGTCCACCTTGTTGAGGACCGGCACGATCTCGTGGTTGACGTCGATCGCCTGGTAGACGTTGGCCAGCGTCTGCGCCTCGACGCCCTGCGATGCGTCGACGACCAGCAGCGAGCCCTCGCAGGCCGCCAGGCTGCGGTTCACCTCGTAGGTGAAGTCGACGTGGCCGGGCGTGTCGATCAGGTTGAGAACATAGTCCTGGCCGTCCTTGGCCGTGTATTTCAGGCGCACGGTCTGCGCCTTGATGGTGATGCCGCGCTCGCGCTCGATGTCCATCGAATCGAGCACCTGCTCGCGCATCTCGCGCTGGGTCAGGCCGCCGGTGATCTGGATCAGCCGGTCGGCCAGCGTCGACTTGCCGTGGTCGATATGCGCGATGATCGCGAAGTTGCGGATATGGGAGGTTTCGGTCATGGCGGCGCTGATACCACCGGATGTGAGGAGAGGGAAGCGGTTACACCACTTCCCTCGCCACCTCGGGTCTCATTGCGGTCCCCAAAAGGGGGCGGAATACCGCTAAAGCGCCGATATGCCGCCCTGAGCCGGCCTCATTCCGACGCCTCGCCGCCGCCGCCGGCCGGCTTGCCGATCGGTTCGGCGAAGGGATCGGGCTCGCGCTTGTGCTTGCCGGTGAGCCGTTCGCCGACCCATTCGAACATCACGTAGAGGCCCGGGATCAGGATGATGCCGAAGAAGGTCGCCGCGGCCATGCCGCCGAGCACGGTGAAGCCCATCGACACGCGGCTCGCGGCGCCCGCGCCAGTTGCCAGCACCAGCGGCACGATGCCGAGCACGAAGGCGATCGCCGTCATCAGCACTGCGCGGAAACGCATGTGCGCGCCCTCCATCGCCGCGTCGATCAGGCTTTTGCCGGCCTCGCGCTGCTCCTTGGAGAATTCGACGATCAGGATCGCGTTCTTCGCCGCCAGTCCTATCAGCAGCACCATGCCAATCTGGCAGTAGATGTTGTTGGCGATGCCGACGTAGGCGATGGTCGCGATGGCGCCGAGCACGGCCACGGCCACCGAGGTGATCACCGCGAAGGGCACCGACCAGCTCTCGTACTGGCCGACCAGGAACAGGTAGCCGAAGATGATCGCCAGGGCGAAGATCATGCCGACCTGGCCGCCGGCGGTTACCTCCTGGTAGGTCAGCCCCGACCATTCGTAACTGTAGCCGCTCGGCAGCACCTTCTCGGCGACCTGCTCCAGGGACGTGATGCTCTGGCCCGACGAGAAGCCCGGCGCGGTGGACCCGTTGATGGTCGCCGACGCGAAGTTGTTGTAGCGCATGACCAGGGTGGGCGCGAGGTCGGGCTCGACCGTCGCCAGCGTGCGGACGGGCACCATCTCGCCGTCGTTGTTGCGCACGTACAGGTTCAGGATGTCCTCGATATCGGTGCGATATTCTTCGTCGGCGGCGAGGTTCACCTGGTAGGTGCGCCCGTAGGCGTTGAAGTCATTGACGTAGAGCGAGCCGAGTTGGGCGCCGAGCGTCTGGAACAGGGTCGAGACGGGCACCTTCAGGCTCTGCGCCTTGTCGCGGTCGAGATTGAGAAGCAACGTCGGCACGCTTGCCGAGAAGGTCGAATAGGCGCGGTCGATCGACGCCTCGCCGTTCGCCGCCACGACGAAGGACTGCATGACCGCCGCGAGCTCCTCTGGCGACTGCCCGCCGAGCGCCTCGAGCTGCATGTCGAAGCCGCCCGTCGCGCCGATGCCCGGAATGGAAGGCGGCGGGAAGGCGAGAATGTCGGCCTCGGCGATCTGCGAGTAGGCCTGGCTGAGGCTCTGGTAGATGCCGCGCAGCCGCAGTTCGGGCGTCTGGCGCTCGTCCCACGGCTCGAACACCACGACGGCGAGTGCCGTATTCGACGACGAGGCGCCCGACAGCAGCGAATAGCCGTTGACGGTGATGACGTCGGCGACGCCCGGCGTCTTCTTGGCGATCTCCTCGACCTGGTTCACCACCGCCTGGGTGCGTGGCGTCGAGGCGGCGTCCGGCAGCTGGATGTTGACGAACAGGGCGCCCTGATCCTCGGTCGGGATGAAGCCGGTCGGCGTGACCTTGAACAGGTAACCCGCGCCAAGTCCGACAGCGAGGATGATGAGGCCGGCGATGATCGAGCGCCGCGCCAGCGCGCCGACGATGCGCGAATAGCCGTTACGCGTCTTGTCGAGGCCGAGGTTGAACCAGCGGAATGGCCCGCGCGCCTCGCGCGGCGGCCGCAGCACGACGGCGCACAGCGCCGGGCTGAGCGTCAGGGCGTTCAGCGCCGACAGGGAGACCGCCGCGCAGATGGTTACCGCGAACTGGCGGTAGAGTTCGCCGGTTATGCCCGGCAGGAAACCGACCGGGGCAAACACGGCGACCAGCACCAGCGTGGTTGCGATGATCGGGCCGGTGACCTGCCGCATCGAGCGGTGCGCAGCCTCCTTGGCCGTTATGCCGGGCTCTTCCTCCATGATGCGCTGGACGTTCTCGACCACCACGATAGCGTCATCGACCACCAGGCCGATGGCCAGGATGATCGCGAACAAGGTGATGGTGTTCGCCGAGAACCCGAGCGCCAGCAAGATGGCGAACGTACCGATCAGCGAGACCGGGATCGTCAGCGCCGGGATCAGCGTCGCCCGCAGGTCTTGCAGGAAGACGAAGACGACGATGAGGACGATGACGCCGGTGATCAGCAGGGTTTCGATGATCTCGTGGATCGTCGCCGTCACGAATGCCGTCGAATCGTAGGTGACCATGTAGTCGACATCGTCGGGGAAGCGTGACTTCAGTTTCTCCAGCTCCGCCCGCACGCCACTGGCGACCCCGAGCGCGTTGGCATTCGCCGACTGGTAGATCGCCAGCGTCGCTGACGGTTTTCCGTTCAGCTGGCTGGTGGCCGCATAGGTCTGGGCGCCCAGTTCGAGGCGCGCGATATCTCGGACCCTGACGATGGCGCCGTCGGAATTCGTGCGCACGACGATATCGCCGAACTGATCGGCGGAGGTCAGCCGGCCCAAAGCGGTGATGTTGTACTGGAGGACTTGCGTGTCGGTGATTGGCGGGGCGCCGACCTGGCCGACGGCGGCCTGGATATTCTGTTCGGAGATGGCGGTGTAGACGTCTTGAGGCGTGATCGACAGCGCCGCCATCCGGATCGGATCCATCCAGATCCGCATCGAGTAGTCGAGTTCGCCGAGGATCGAGGCGCTGCCGACGCCTTGCACGCGGGCGATCGGGTCGGCCACGTTGATCGACGTGAAGTTCGACAGGAAAAGTCCGTCGTAGGTCTCGTTCGGCGAGAAGATATTGACGATCAGCAGAAAGCTCGGCTGCTGCGTGGTCACGGTCACGCCGAGGTCGGTGACGCTCTGGGGCAGCTCCGGCAGCGCCGACTGCAGGCGGTTCTGCACGTTGACCTGCGCGATGTCAGGATCGGTGCCGATATCGAAGGAGACGTTCAGCGTGTAGGTCCCCGCCGAGGCGCTCGTCGAGGACATGTAGATCATGTTCTCGACGCCGTTGACCTGTTCCTCGATCGGAGCGGCGACCGTTTGCGCGATCGTCTCGGCATCGGCGCCGGGGTAGGTCGCCTGGACCTGCACGACCGGGGGCGTGATATTGGGATACTGGGCCACCGGGATCGCGTAGATGGCGATGGCGCCGACCAGCGTGATCACGATGGCAACGACCATCGCCAGGCGTGGCCGTTCGATGAAGATGGAGGAGAACATGGTGCGTCAGCTCGCGGTCTTGGCGGTTTGCGGGTTGACGACCTCGCCCGGCTTCACCTTCTGGATGCCGTCGACGATGATCGTGTCGCCTTGCGTGAGGCCGGATTTGACCGCCCATCCCGTCTGCATCTTGTCTGCCGTCTCGATCCGCTGGATCTGCGCACGGTTGTCCTTTCCGACGACGAGCACATAGGGACCCTGCTTGTCCTGCAGGACCGCCCCGGCCGGCACGACGGGCAGCGACTGGGGCTTGCCGACCGCAACCGTGACGGTGACGAACTGGCCCGGCACCAGCACGAAGTCCTTGTTGGGGAAGTCGGCGTAGACGGCGATCGTGCCGGTGTTGGGATCGACTTCGTTGTTGATGAAGGAGATTTCCCCCTTGTCCTCGTACGGCTTGCCGTCCGGCAGGACGAGGGTCGGCACGAAATCTTCCTTGACCTCGACGTTCGGGTTGTCCTTGCCTTCCTTCTGGGCGGTCTCGACCACATTCACGTAGTCGCGGTCGGAGATCGAGAAAACGACGCGTATCGGGTCCATCTGCACGACGGTGGCGAGCGTCCCCGACGCGGTGTTGACGAGATTGCCCTTGGTGTAATTCGTCTTGCCGATGCGGCCGTCGATCGGCGACGTCACCTTCGTGTAGGACAGGTTGAGCTGGGCGGTCTGAATCTGCGCGTTGGCGTCGGAGATCTGGGCGTCGCCGGACTGGACCGCCGCGTAGGCCTGGTCGCGATCGGCCTGGGCCTTGTCGACCGCGGCCTGCGAGACCGTGTCGCTTTTCAGCAGCGTCGACTGCCGTTCCAGGCTGAGATCGGCGTCCTGCAGCTTTGCCTGGGCGCTGGCCTTCGCCGCGTTTCCGGCTGCCAGCGCGGCTTGCGCACCTGCCAGTGCGGCTTCGTAGGGGCCTGTCTCGATCTGGTAGAGCTGTTCGCCGCTCTTGACGATCGAGCCTTCCTTGAAGTCGACGGACTCCAGAAAGCCTTCGACGCGCGCTTTCAGTTCGGTCTGCTGGATCGCCTGGACCCGGCCGACGAACTGGGTGGAATTGGTGACGTCCTCGTTCTTGACGGTCGCCACGACCACCGCAGGCGCGGTTTCGGCGTCACCCGGCTTTTTGTCCTGCGCAATGGCGGCGCCGGCGAAGCCCAGTGCGGCGGCGATCCCGATCCCGCTTGCTCTCGCAAGGTTCGTCCAATTGAGCATGTGTTCCTCTCACGCGATTCTGACCCGACGTCCAGTGAAGGCAACTTACTGTTTGTTCGCTGAATCGGGGAAGGTCAAACCGATAAAAACGTTTCATGACCGATAAGCGGCCCGAAACCCTAAAATAGACTTGCGACGTCGGCGAAAGATTTCCGGGAGATGTCGGGCACCATGCAATTTTCGGCCGGATAGCCGGTGACGACCAGCACATAAGGCTTTTCGTTGTCGGGCCGGTGACAGATTTCGTTGAGGAAGCCCATCGGTGCGGGCGTGTGGGTGAGCGTTGCGAGGCCGGCGTTGTGCAGAGCCGCAATCAGCAGTCCCGTGGCGATGCCGACCGATTCGGGCACGTAATAATGCTTGATACGCTTGCCGTTCTCTCGCCCGTACCGCGCGCCGAACACCGCGATCAGCCACGGCGCTATTTCCAGGAACGGCTTGTCGGCATCGGTTCCAAGCGGCGCCAGCGCGCCCAGCCAGTCCTCCCCGGCCCGTCCGGCGTAGAAATCCCGCTCTTCGGCCTCGGCCGCCTCGCGAATTTGTGATTTCACCGTCGCGTCGGCGATCATGGCGAAATGCCAGGGTTGCTGGTTGGCGCCCGACGGCGCGGAGGTTGCCGTCATCACGCAGTTTTCGATCAGGCTTTGCGGCACCGGGCGATCCGAGAAATCCCGCACCGTGCGCCGCCGCGCCATCAGCGCCCGGAAGTCCCGCGCCCGCACCGCCATCTCGTTGGGGTCGCGTTCGATGAAGTCCAGCGGCCTGAAGCCGTGTTCGGGTTCGCTCATTTGTCTGCCTTCTAGACGATGCGGCTGGCCCCGCCGCGGCGCGGATCGCGGGCGGCCTCGAAACCGCCCTTCGCGGTGCGCTCGACCGCATGGACGCCGCCAAAATACAGGTTCCGGTCGGGCCAGGCCCGATGATCGGGAAAGCCCGGGATCAGCCGCTCCCGGTCGGATGCGGCAAAGAAATCCTCGAAGTCGAGATGGCCGCGCTCGATATGCAGGCGCGGCGCGTCGATGGCGTCCTGCAGACGCATGCCGGCCAGGCAGCGGTTGAGCAGCACCTGCAGGATTGCCGTGCGGATCCGGTTCGAGCCCCCCGAGCCAAGCGCGAGCAATGATCCGTCTTTCGCGCTTGCGATCCCCGGCGTCATCATCGAGCCGAGCCGCGCGCCCGGTGTCCAGCGGTGGAAGCCGTCCGGATTGAGGTCTTCCTCGCCTAGCATGTTGTTGAGCATGAAGCCGCAGCCGGGCACCAGCCGGCCGTTGCCCTCGCCGTTGGAAACGGTGGCGGCGGCTGCGTTGCCTTTTGCGTCGATGACGCTGATGTGGGTCGTGCCGCGCGTTGCCGCCCGCGTCGGCCGAAGCCCGGCCTCGTCGAGCAGCCGGCCCGGATCGGTCGGCGCCTGCCGCCAGAACCGGTCGACCGCGTCGACAACGTGCGCCCGGGCCAACTGATCGGCGGCCTCCTCCGGATCGATGGCCCGGAGCATGGCCGTCACCAGTGCGCCGCCGAGCGCCGGGGGCGGATTGAGCGACACCCCCCAGTCGCCGGCCTCCGCCTCCAGCGGCTTGCGCAGGTCGACGGTGTATCCGGCGAAATCGGCGCGGCCGAGATGCCCGCCGTGGGAGGCCGAAACGCCTGCCATCGCCGCGGCGATCTCGCCTTGCGTGGCGATCCGCAGGCCCTCCCGGCCGATGGCGTCGATGGCGTCGGCGAGCGCGGCGTTCTTCAGAATTGCACCCTCGGCGGGCATCTGGCCCTCTGGCGCAAACAGGGCCGCCGCCTCGTCGCTCCAGCGGTAGATCGGCTCGACGACGCCGAACAGATAGGCCTGCAGGGCGGTGACCCGGACCCCCTCGCGCGCGGCGATCACGGCGGGCTCGGTCAGCCGGTGCATCGGCAGTGTTCCGACCCGCTCGTGGACCGCGAAAATGCCCGGCACGAAGCCCGGTGTGGCACTTGCCCCCGCGCCGATGTGAAAAACCTGCGTCGCCGTGCCGAAATCGACGGTGACCTCGGCGAACTCGAGTTCGTCGTCCGGCATCTTGCGGGCCGGCGCGGCGGTGAAGAAATCGAAGACCCGCGTTCGCCCGTTCGCCGTTCCGGTGAGAAACCCGCCGCCGCCGGGGCTCGCCAGCACCGGCTCGCAGACGCAGGCCATCCAGAGCGCCGCGATCGCCGCGTCGAAGGCATTGCCGCCGTCGGCCAGCACCTCGGCGGCGGCTTCTGCCGTCAAGGGGTGGCCGGCGGCAACCGCTCCCTTGCGCGGCCTGGCCATCAGCCGCTCTCCGTCGCGAACCGTTCGAACACGGCCTTGAGACCGGGATCGGCGGGCAGGGCGATGCCGAACGGCCCGGCCAGTGCCGCGCGGATTTCCGCGCCGCTTTCCAGGACGCGCCGCTGCGAGACGTCGCCCGTCGTGTGGATCGACAAGATGTTGTTGCGAAGTCCGATGCGCCCCTCGGCCGTGACCCGCGCAGCCATCAGCATGTGGCGGAACACCGAACCCGGATAGGTTGCGGTGAAGTAGTTCATCATCTCGAAGTCGGGCTCACGCTGCGCCTGCAGGTCGAATTCATAAAGCGCCGTCCAGGTGTCGCCGACCCGCGCCTGCAGCTGGAACCCGTCTTCGTTGGAGACGAGCCGGAACGGCTCGTGCGGGGTGCCCTGCTCGGTATCCGGCTCAAGCCGCAAGACCCCGGTCAGTGTCAGGCCGCCGAAGCCGGCATCGACGATCATCGGGCCGTCGTCGAGGTCGACGCGCAGCAGCATGTGGGTGCGCGGCAGCACGACGCCGGGCGGCTGGTTCATCACCACCCGCGCCGCCAGTCCGGTAACCTGAAAGCCGAGCGCGCCAAGCGCGTGGCCCAGCAGCGTATTGTGCTCGAAGCAGTAGCCGCCGCGTCGTTCGGTCACGAGCTTTCGCTCCAGATCGGCGATATCGATCGGCACTGCGCGTTCGAGCAGCACATCGAGGTTCTCGAAGGGGATGGTCCGGGTATGTGCCAGAACCAGCGCCTCCAGTGTTTCGAGGCTGGCGATGGTGCCGCCGGAATAGCCGATCCGTCGGAAATACGCGTCGAGATTCATGAAACCGCTTGCCGTAATTGCCCATGCCCTTGTGGCTTGTAGCTTGGGGTATCGGCGCAATCGGCGCGAAACACAAGCGCTGCTACGAGTGGACAAGTTCGGGTTCGGTACGCGTAGATTTTCGCCGGACGGTATCTTGTTCCGCAGCGTCATTTATCCGGAAAAAACGCCCATTAAAACTTAAGCTTCGCGCATAGCTGGAGAACAGCGCGGTGAGTTAACCACTAATTTAGCGATTTTCCGGAGATTTAAAGCCTCGACCAGAACGGTCGGTCTTCGTCTTGGGTAGCGGACCACCCGCGGGCGGAATTCTAACAGGAGTTGAAAATGCGTCTTGCTGATCTTCGTATCGGGCCAAGGATTGGCCTGGTGGTGCTTGCTGCCGTGCTCGGCATGCTGGCGATCCTGGCGGTCGACGCTGTCGGATTGAGAAACACGATGATTGCGGATCGGCAGGACAAGTTGCGCAATGTCACCGAGGTCGCGATCGGTGTCATCAACACCTTCTACGAAAAGGCCCGGGCCGGCGAGATGTCCGAGGCCGACGCACAGGCCGCGGCGTTCGCGGCTGTAGAGGCGCTCCGCTACGACGAGAACGAATATTATTTTATCTTCAATTCCGACAACGTGATGGTCATGCATCCGTTCGCCAAGAAGCTCGTCGGCGCCGACAGCTCCAATCTGCAGGATCCGAGCGGCAAGTACATCTTCCGCGAGATGAACGAGGTCGCGGGCCGCGATGGCGCCGGTTTCGTCGACTACCTGTGGCCGCGTCCGGGTGAGGAGGCCGCCAGCCCCAAGCTCTCCTACGTGCAGTCCTTCAATCCGTGGGGCCTGGTCGTCGGCACCGGCGTTTACACCGATGACATCGCCGCAGCCTTCCGCAGCGTGCTGATCAAGCAGGGGCTGCTCGCCGCCTTGTTGATCGCCCTGGTCGCCGGCGTGTCCTGGGCCATCACCCGCACCATCACCCGCCCGCTGTCGCAGGCCACGGCCAATATGAGCCGGCTCTCCGAGGGTGATACCTCGATCGAAATTCATGGCACCGAGCTGAACAACGAAATCGGCGCGCTTGCCCGCGCCATGGAGGTGTTCAAGAAGAACGCCGAGGATATGCGCGGCATCGAGAAAGCGCGTCGCGCCGAGGCCGAACAGGCCGAGCTCGACAAGCGCCAGGCTCTGCTCAGCCTCGCCGATACGTTTGAAAGCTCGGTCAAGGGCGTTGTCTCCGACGTGCTGAGCTCGGCTGAGGGCGTCCACGGCTCGGCCGGCACCATGGCCAGGAGCATGCAGGATACCGCGCAGCGGGCCGGCGTCGTGTCGGCGGCCACCGACACCGCCTTCTCCAATGTCCAGTCGGTCGCAGCGGCCACCGAGGAGCTCTCGGCCTCGATCAACGAGATCAGCCGTCAGGTGGCCGAATCTGCCTCGATCGCCAACCGCGCCGTGCAGGATGCCCGCGCCACCGACACCCGCGTGACCGAGCTCAGCGAGGCCAGTCAGCGCATCGGCGAGGTGGTCGACCTGATCAACCAGATCGCCAATCAGACCAACCTTCTGGCGCTGAACGCCACCATCGAGGCGGCGCGCGCCGGTGAAGCCGGCCGTGGCTTCGCGGTCGTGGCCTCCGAGGTGAAGTCGCTGGCCGCCCAGACCGCCAACGCGACGGAAGAAATCTCCGCCCAGATCGGCTCCATGCAGACCGCGACCGGCGATGCGGTCACCGCGATCCGCGGCATCTCCGAGACGATCGGCCAGATCGACCAGATCGCCGCCGCCATCGCGGCAGCCGTCGAGGAGCAGGGCGTCGCGACGTCCGAGATCTCCCGCTCGATCGCCGAGGCGACCAATTGCACCCGGGAAGCCAATCAGAACATCGAGGAGGTCACCGGCGCCGTCGACATGTCGAGCCAGCAGTCCAATACGCTGCTGGAGGCGTCCACCGCGCTGTCGAGCCATGCCGAGACGATGCGGACGGAAGTCGACCGGTTCCTGACGGCGGTTCGCGCCTGACGCCGGCGCGCAACGTCAGGCGATACACGAAAAGGCCGGGCGCAAGCTCGGCCTTTATTGCTTTCAGCCGCCCGTCATGCCCCGAGGGGCTGACCGGCTGCGGGGAAGACCCTGACGAGAGCGCCCCTGCCGAAACCCTATTTGATACGGCGCAGCGGCCCTTTCAGGTCGGGGAAGTTGCTGGTGTTGAGAACCTGGACGCCAGCATTGTGCTCGCCGTTGAACGGCGTGACGAGGTCCGGGCACCCCGCCTTCGCGGCATCCTCGGGCGAGTTGAACCACAGGCCGAGATGGTACATCTGCACAGGCGCCGTCGCGGGGTTGCTGTCCGCGTTGTCATCGAAGACGACGGGCGCGGGCGCCACGCCTGGAGCGACCGTGAAGGTTTCCTTACTGAATATGCCGATGAATTCGCCGGTGCCGCGCCCCTTGCGGTTCGTCTCTATGTCGCCCTGGTACCAGGACAGACCGAACGGCGCCCCCGGAACCTGGATGACAAACAGGTCGAAGTCCGTATTTTTCGGCAGGTTCCAGACTTTGACCTGGAGCTTCTGATTGGCTCCCACCGGCGTGATCTTCACCCGTCCGGCGGCCTTTGGCACGCAGGTGGACGACGATGAGACCAGCTTGAACGAGAACTTTTTCTTCGCGGCGGCCGGTTGCGTGAATCCCAAGGCCAAAG
>CAJQNW010000122.1 GCA_905479765.1 uncultured Tepidamorphus sp.
CCAGCACGTCGACATCCGAGCCCATTGCAAGGGCCGCGCTCATCGCCTTGGCGGTGAGATCGGAGATGTCGGTATTGTCGTGTTCGGCGATCAGCAGAATAGCCATCAGATCACTCCCGCCTCGTTCTTGAGCTTGTCGACCAGGGCCGCGACCGAATCCACCTTGATGCCGGCCTGGCGCGCCGGCGGCTCGGTGGTCTTGAGAACCTCGAGACGCGGAGCGACGTCGACGCCGTAGTCGTCGGCGGTCTTCTCGTCGATCGGCTTCTTCTTCGCCTTCATGATGTTGGGAAGCGAGGCATAGCGCGGCTCGTTGAGGCGCAGGTCGGTGGTGACGATCGCCGGCGTGTTCAGCTTCACCGTCTGCAGTCCGCCGTCGACCTCGCGGATCACCGTCATCGATCCGTCGCCGATCTCGATCTTGGAGGCAAACGTCCCCTGCGGCCAGCCCAGCAGTGCGGCCAGCATCTGGCCGGTCTGGTTGGCGTCGTCGTCGATCGCCTGCTTGCCGAGGATCACCAGGCCCGGGCCTTCGGCCTCGACGACACCTTTGAGGATCTTGGCGACGGCGAGCGGTTCGACGGGCGTGTCGCACTTCACCAGGATGCCGCGGTCGGCGCCCATGGCAAGCGCCGTCCGGATCGTCTCGGAAGCCTGCTGCGGGCCGATCGACACCGCGATGATCTCCTCGGCCTTGCCGGCCTCCTTCAGACGGATCGCCTCTTCGACGGCGATTTCGTCGAAGGGGTTCATCGACATCTTCACATTGGCCAGCTCAACCCCGGATCCATCGCCCTTGACGCGGATCTTCACGTTGTAGTCGACCACCCGCTTGACGGGCACGAGAACCTTCATAGAGCGCAACTCCCTCGGTGGGGACACGAAAAGACAGCAGCGCGCGACCGGATTTGACCGGGCCACTCGCCGACGAGCCGATACGGACTAGAGAATCCGTGCTTCGAGGGTTCGGATGACCAGAAACCGATCGAAGCGCGGCGGACGGTAATTGCGGTGCAATAAGGTGTCAACGCCAGTGCGCAAGTTGCGCAACAGATATGTGCGGCTTTATCGCCCGGACGGCGGTCTCGCAGTGACGAGGCCGCGATCGAACAGCGGCACGCCGCGCCGCCGCATGACCAGAACCAGCACCGCGCCGGCGGCCAGGCCGCCGATGTGCGCCCACCAGGCAACGCTGTCGTCCTCCGCGGAAACGAGTATGTTGAAGACCTGCAGAAGCACCCAGAAACTCAACACCCACGCCGCCTTCAGCCGGATCGGCACGCGCCACAGCACCAGTACCCAGACCTTCACGTGGGGATGCAGCATCAGATAGGCGGCGATGACACCGGACACCGCGCCGCTGGCGCCGACCAGGGGGGCAACGGACTGTGGCTGGGCGAAATCGTGGACCAGAGCGGCCGCGGCGCCGCACAGAAGATAGAAGACGAGAAAGCGGAAATGCCCCATGGCGTCCTCGACGTTGTCGCCGAAGACCCAGAGGAACGCCATGTTGGAGATCAGGTGCAGGAAACCGCCATGGACGAACTGGTAGGTTATCAGCGTCAGGCCGCCCGGAATCACCGCGTATTCGGCCGGCAGGGTCCGGTAGTCGTTGAAGACGGCGGGAACCAGCCCGAAGGAGTAGGCGGTCGATTCCAGCGCGTCGACGACAATGCCGCTGGTGAACAGCACGTAGACCAGGACATTGATCCCGATCAGGCCGACGGTGACGTACTGGAACGGCAGGTGACGCAGCGGATTGTTGTCGCTGATCGGTACGAACATGGCCCCTGATCTCCCCCTGACCCGCGCAACCGGGACCATTCGCTACCGCTGGTGCGTGCTCAGCGATTCTGGCCCGCCACCCACAATACCTCGTCCTTGCCCTTGCCGTTGGCCCAGCGGCTGGCGACGAACAGAAAATCGGAAACCCGGTTGGCGTACTTCAGCGCCGGTTCGCTGACCGTTTCCTCCGGCGTCATGGACAGCTCGACCATCAGCCGTTCGGCGCGGCGGATGACGGTACGGGCCAGGTGAAGGTGGGCTGCCGCCGGGGTGCCGCCGGGCAACACGAACGAACGCAGCGTCGTCAGATCGGCATTGAGGCGGTCGATCTCGCCTTCCAGGCGGTCGACCTGCGCATCGACGATGCGTAACGGCTCCCATTCGAGCTTTTCGCCGGTGTCGGGCGTGCACAGGTCGGCACCCAGATCGAACAGGTCGTTCTGGATGCGCGCCAGCATGGCGTCGAGTTCGGCGAGATCGGGATCGGCGCCGGAATAAAGGCGGGCGAGCCCGATCGCGGCATTGGCCTCGTCGACGGTGCCATAGGCGGAGACCCTGAGATCGTGCTTGGGCCGGCGCTCGCCGGTCGACAGCGCCGTTGTGCCGGCATCGCCGGTCTTGGTGTAGATCTTGTTCAGGATGACCATGGGCCGCGCCTTCGGGTTCCGGATCTATTTGTGGCTCATCAGCCAGACGGCGATCATGGCGATGCAGATTGCCACGAACTGCAGCCCGACGCGCCAGCGCATCAGCTTTTGCGAGGTATTGGGATTGCCGCCGCGCATCATGTTCCACAGCCCGAACAGCAGGACCACGGCGACCGCCGCGAGGGCGACCGGCAGGAGGTAATTGGTGAAAATCTGAGCCATTTGAAGCGCCTTCTTGCCGGACGTCGTGCCGGTGCATTACGCGTTCATAGCAAAGATCGCCGCGTTGAGCACGGTGGCGAAGCCGGCCCAGGCGAGATAAGGCACCAGCAGCCAGCCGGCTGGCCGCGAAACCCGCAGGAACGCGACGATCGTCCACAAAAGCGCGGCGAGGAGTAGTCCGATCACGATCAGGCCTAAGCCGGGGCTCTGGGCGGCGAAAAACGCCCAGGACCAGGCCGTGTTCAGGGCGAGCTGGACAAAGAAGGCAACCAGGGCCGTGCGCCGCGGATAGACCGGGGCCTTCTTGCGCCAGACGAGCCATGCGGCGACCGCCATCATCACGTAGAGGGTCGTCCAGACGATGGGGAAGGCGATCGCCGGCGGTGTCCAGGCGGGCTTGTTCAGCCCGGCGTACCAGGGCTCGAGATTGGGCGTGGTGGCCGCCGACCCGAGATAGCCAACCCCGAGACACAGGATCACGAAGACGGCGAGGACGGCGTAGGCCTGGAAGCCGGTGCGGGTTTCGCCGGTCTGGTGCGGGGCGGCCATGATCGATCCTGACTGTTTCATTCAGTTGGACTACGCACGAGTGCGCGTCCGGTTCACGACGCCCTGTTATTTCCCGGTGTCTATTTTTCAGCGTCCGACGCGCGGGTGAGGAAGGCGTGCAGCGTCCGCGTCGGCAGGATGCGCTTCAGTGCCGCGACGACATTGGCGGGCACCGTCACCCGGTAGCGCGGCCTGGGGCGGGGGCTTTCCAGCGCATGGACGAGTTTTGCCAACACCGCCTCGGGGCCGAGCTTGAAGCGCGACGTCGAGCCACCGCGCTCCATGCGGGCGATCCGGTCGGCATAGACGGCGTGGTGGACGGAATTCTCGATATCGATCGACCGGCGGAATGCGGCCAGCGCATTCGCCTCGAAACGGCTTTCGATCGGGCCGGGCTCGATGAGGCTGACGTGGATGCCGGTGCCGAGCAGCTCCAGACGCAGCGTTTCGCTCAGGCCCTCGAGCGCGTACTTCGAGGCGATATAGGCGCCGCGATATTTCATCGGGACGTAGCCGAGCACCGACGAGCACTGGACGATACGGCCATGGCCCTGGGCCCGCATGGCCGGGATCAGGCCGCGCGTCAGGGTGTGCCAGCCGAAGACGTTGGATTCGAACTGGACGCGAAGCGCGTCGGTCGGCAGGTCCTCGACGGCACCGGGAAGCGCATAGGCGCCGTTGTTGAACACCGCGTCCAGCGTGCCGCCGGTGGCGTTGAGAACGGTGGCGATCGTGTCAAAAATCGAGGCTTCGTCGGCGTAGTCGAGCCGGACGGCCTCGAAGCCGGCTTCGGCGAGGCGGTCGACATCGTCCGGCTTTCGGGCGGCGGCGAAGACGCGCCAGCCGCGCTCGGCGAGCCCCTTCGCGCAATGGGCGCCGATGCCGCTGGAGCAGCCTGAAATCAGGATGGA
>CAJQNW010000123.1 GCA_905479765.1 uncultured Tepidamorphus sp.
CGACTACCTGAAAGCCGGCGGCGTGTTCTCCGACGATCAGATCGACGCCTACATCGAGCTGAAGATGGATGAGGTTCTGGCGTTCGAGATGACGCCGCATCCCATCGAGTTCGACCTGTACTACAGCGTCTGATTGCTATCCGCGCGCAATAGCGCGGGTCTTTCAACGGGGTGGCCTTGGCCGCCCCGTTTTTTTTGGCCGGCGAGAATCGCCGCGAAGAACGAACCGTGATTTGCCGGCGATGCCTGATTGAGAATACCTCTGGATACCGTCACGACGCTGTCAAGCGGAGCCGTTAGGTTCCCCGCAGGATGGTTGAGGGAGGTGACTCCAGTCCGGATTGCCCGCCCCGATTGCCGCCAACGGGAATCCGGCCACGGCTTGCAAACGCCCCCGTCGACAAGCCGTACCGCCTTCGCGAAATCGTCCGTCTGTGTAGTAGCATTCAGGGCCGCGCCGTCAGGGGCGGCCCATTTTTTTGCCGCGTCCAATCCGCCCGGTCACAAGGCCGCGACAATACTTTCCCGGCGATATATTGACAGGCCGCCGCTCGAGGCGCACACTTTAACGATATTCAGGAAGGGAGGTCTAGGACAATGACCCCACCGGCCCAGTTCCCGCCGCTTCCGGCAGTGTAGACTTTCCTACCATTCCAGAAGCGGCCGCAAGATAGACAATCGAATACGAGTGTCATTTCGCGTGAATTCTTCGCGGAAATGAGGCTAGCTTCATTTTCGTGCACCGGATTTGCGCGATTACATCGATCCTTACGAGGACAAAATCCGCACGTTCTGCGTCAAACATGAATGACGAGACGTACCATTGATGGCTTCGCGGCCTCCCCCGGCCGCGGAGCCATCGTGCTTTCCTGGGTAAGGAAACTGGGTCAGCAAGGCGAAACCCGGCCAGGACCGACGTTCGAAACATGTGCTGCGCCCCGATTGCTTACGCTTCGGCGGCTATGATCTACTCCGCGCGACTCTTGCGAACAAAAAGGCCAGCCTCGCATGGTGCGCGTTTTGAACTGGATACTCTTCATTTTCGGCCTGGCGCTGGTGGCGGTGACGATCGCGATGGAGGCGGACACCAGCCTCGGCGTCTTCGCGATTCCCGCGATCGGCTTTTTCGTCGCCCTGGCGTTTCTGCCGTATGTTCCGTTCGGCGTTTTGAACCGGCGGCTCGACCGGCTGGCACCGCTGATGGTCTGCACATTGGCGCTCATCGCACTGTCAGCGTTCTGGATCTGGGGTTTCGGCAGCGTATTCTGGTGGAACGAGCAACCGGACGCACAGGACGGACTGGCGCTCGTAGTCTTTCCCGCCTACATGATAGCTGCCGCCGGCCCTATTGCCGTGGGTGCCTGGGCGCTGGAACGATATCTTTCCTAGCTGAACCCGTGTATTTCGGCGCGGAACCATCGCACTAACGCGTTTGAAATGGCAGAATCAGTGAATGATTCGGCGCGCTTTCCAGCGAGCCGGGTTTCCCGGAAAAACGACAACCGCAAGCACCTCAGACCGCACCATGACGAAACCGCAGGACCTGCCGTCCCTGTTCGATGAAGCGCCGAAAACAGCCGCTGCCACAGCGTCTAAACCGGCCGCGCCGAAGAAACCTGCTCCGCGCATCGTTTCGAACGGCGCGGAGGATGCCTACACGGCTGCCGACATCGAGGTGCTCGAAGGCCTGGAGCCGGTCCGCCGCAGGCCCGGCATGTATATTGGCGGCACCGACGAAAAGGCGCTGCATCATCTGTTCGCCGAGGTCATCGACAATTCGATGGACGAAGCAGTCGCGGGTCATGCCACCTGGATCGACGTCAGTGTCGAAGCCGACGGGTTCCTGACCGTCACCGACAACGGCCGCGGCATCCCCATCGATCCGCATCCCAAATACAAGGACAAATCGGCGCTCGAGGTCATCCTCACCACGCTGCACGCCGGCGGCAAGTTCGATTCGAAGGTCTATGAAACGTCCGGCGGACTGCACGGCGTCGGTGTGTCGGTGGTCAATGCGCTGTCTGAAACGCTCGAGGTCGAGGTCGCCCGCGGTCGCCAGCTCTACCGGCAGGTTTACGCGCAGGGACGGCCGCTTGGGCCCATCGAACCGCTCGGCGAAACGATGAACCGGCGCGGCACGCGCATCCGCTTTCGGCCCGATTCCGCGATCTTCGGGAAGGCCCAGTTCCGCCCTGCCCGCCTGTTCCGCATGACGCGGTCCAAGGCCTACCTGTTCCGCGGCGTCGAGATCCGCTGGACCTGCGCGCCCGAGCTGTTGGTCGACGACAGCACGGTGCCCGAGAAGGAAGTGTTCCACTTCCCCGGCGGCTTGAGGGACTTCCTGGCCGCCGAGATCGCCGGCGAGACGACGGTCGCCAACGACATCTTCTCCGGACGGGTGCAGAAGGAAGGCGGCCACGGCGGCGTTGAATGGGCGGTCGCCTGGTGCGCCGGTCGCGACGGTTTCGTCTCCTCGTACTGCAATACGGTGCCGACGCCTGACGGCGGCACCCACGAGGCGGGGCTCCGTGCGGCGCTGCTGAAGAGCTTGCGCGCCTACGCCGAACTGTCCGGCCGCAAGCGCGCTACCATATTCACCGCCGACGATGTCATGGCCTCCTGCACGGCGATGATGTCGGTGTTCATCCGCGAACCCGAGTTCCAGGGCCAGACCAAGGACCGGCTGGCAACGGCCGAGGCGTCGCGGATCGTCGAGCAGGCCGTCCGCGACGAGTTCGACCACTGGCTCACCGCCAGTCCGCAGCAGGCCACCAAGCTGCTCGACTGGGTGATCGAGCGCGCCGAGGAGCGTGTGCGCCGGCGCCAGGAAAAGGAAGTCGGCCGCAAGACGGCGGTGCGCAAGCTGCGCCTGCCCGGCAAACTGGCCGACTGCTCGCATACCGGAACCGCAGGCGCCGAGATCTTCATCGTCGAGGGCGATTCGGCCGGCGGCTCCGCCAAGCAGGCGCGCAATCGCAAGACCCAGGCCGTGCTGCCGCTGCGCGGCAAGATCCTCAATGTCGAAAGCGCGGCGTCTGGCAAGCTCGCCCACAACCAGCAACTCGCCGACCTCAGCCAGGCGCTCGGCTGCGGCACCGGCAGCCAGTATTCCGGCGAAGACCTGCGCTACGACAAGGTCATCATCATGACCGACGCCGACGTCGATGGCGCCCATATCGCCGCGCTGCTGATGACGTTCTTCTACCGGCAGATGCCGAAGCTGATCGAGGACGGGCACCTGTTCCTCGCGGTGCCGCCGCTCTATCGCATCAGCCAGGGCGGCAAGACGCTCTATGCCCGTGACGATGCCCACAAGGACGAGCTGATGCGCAGCGAGTTCTCCGGCCGCGGCAAGATCGATATCGGCCGCTTCAAGGGCCTCGGCGAAATGCTGCCGAACCAGCTCAAGGAAACGACGATGGACCCGACGCGCCGCATGTTGCTGCGCGTCGACGTCGAGAAAGATCCGGAAGGCACCACAGACGCCGTGCAGCGGCTGATGGGCAACAATCCCGACGCCCGCTTCCACTTCATCCAGGACAACGCCGAGTTCGCCGAGGACCTGGATATCTGAGGCCAGGCGTCAAAGGCCGGCTATTGCAGTCGCAGGAACTCTGTCAGCAGCGCGGTTACCGCTTCCGGCTTTTCGAGTGTCGTCATATGGCCGCTGCCGGCGATGAACTCTAGCCGGGCGTTGGCAATGCCGGCGGCGATTTCTTCCGATAATTCCGGCGGAGTCAGTTTGTCGGCGTCGCCGCAGACTACCAGCGTCGGACATGTGATGTCCGCCAGGTCCGGACGGGCGTCCTTTCGGCCGATGATCGCCGTTTCCTGCCGGATGAACGCGTCGACTCCGGTGTCACGTGCCATTTGCGCGACGATCGCGGTAAGCGCCTTGTCGGACAGACGGCTTTCCTTGATGAACAACGGCAGTAGCCGGTCGATCACCGGATCCATCCCTTGCTCGCGCGCGACCGTCATCAACACACGGCGAGACGCTGTCTGCTCGGGGCGTTCGTCCCTCGCGGACGTATCCATCAGCACCAGCTTCTCCATCCGCTCCGGCGCGTGTTCGGCCATCTCCAGCGCGATGTAGCCGCCCATCGACAGGCCAACGAGATAGAAGCGCTCCGGCGCCGCATCCAGGATGCTATCGACGATCGCACGCATCGAATCATGTCGGGTGTGATCGGCGACGATGCACTCCGTCTGGGCGGAGAGAATTGCGATTTGGGGAGCGTAGAGGGCCGGCGTGCACAACAGCCCCGGCACGAACACGATCGGATAGGTCACGGTGTCTCCCCCTCTCGTCCGGCGCGTTCCGGTCCCGTACGGGATCGGCGACTGGAGCGTGTCTCAGACTATTCTTCCGGGGGAATTCAATAGCAAATGCGCCCGACGTTTTCGCCTTTTTGATTTTGCCCCTTCTCTACGCGGGCGCGGACGGCAGCGGCGGCGCCGGAGAATACATGCTGTTGCTCTCCGATCCCGGCGCTTACGAATGCGCCCTGTTGGGACACTGAACAAGCCTGCGGCCGCCCCACTTCCGTCATCAGGGAGGCTCATTCAGGGCCGCATTTCGGCGATTTCACATTCACCGGAACAGGATCGCGGGAAATCCCCACGCACGCACGCGGTAACCGAAATGCGTAAACACCCAGAAAGTGCCGTTGACATGACACGAGTACCCATTATGTTCCGCTCAAACCCAAGTGGAACAAGAATCCTTGAAATCTCTGCGTTTGCGACGATCCCGCCACACGGATCAGGGTGGCCGGTAGATGCTATTTACTGAACTCGGTCTGAGCCAGAAGGTTCTGTCCGCCGTTGACTCGGCGGGCTACAAGGAACCGACTCCGATTCAGGCACAGGCGATTCCGCACGTGCTCGAGCGGCGCGACGTCATTGGAATCGCCCAGACCGGTACCGGCAAGACGGCCAGCTTCGTGCTGCCGATGCTGTCGCTCCTTGAAAAGGGGCGCGCCCGCGCCCGCATGCCGCGCACCTTGATCATCGAGCCGACGCGCGAGCTTGCAGCCCAGGTCGAGCAGAACTTCGTCATCTACGGACAGAACCACAAGCTGACCGTGGCGCTGCTGATTGGCGGCGTGTCCTTCGACGAGCAGAACAAGAAACTCGATCGCGGCGCCGACGTCCTGATCGCCACGCCGGGCCGGCTGCTCGACCATGTCGAGCGCGGCAAGCTGCTGCTGACCGGCGTCGACATCATGGTCATCGACGAAGCCGACCGCATGCTCGACATGGGCTTCATCCCGGACATCGAGCGCATCTGTCGGCTCGTGCCGTTCACGAGGCAGACACTGTTTTTCTCGGCGACCATGTCACCGGAAATCCAGAAGCTGACCGGCCAGTTCCTGCAGAATCCAGTTCAGGTCCAGGTCGACAGCAAGGCGACCACCGCCGAGACCGTGCGTCAGGTGCTGGTTTCGTCGCCGTCGACGCCGAAGGACAAGCGCGAGACGCTGCGGCGCGAAATCCGGGCCGCGAAGAATCTGACGACCGCGATCGTCTTCTGCAATCGCAAGCGCGATGTCTCCACCGTGCACCGTTCCCTGCAACGGCACGGCTTCGACGCCGGCGCATTGCACGGTGATCTCGATCAGCGCGAGCGGATGGCGACACTCGCCAAGTTCCGGGCCGGCGAGCTCAATTTGTTGATCGCCAGCGACGTCGCCGCGCGCGGCCTTGATATCCCTGCGGTAAGCCACGTCTTCAACTTCGACGTGCCCACCCACGCGGAAGACTACATCCATCGCATCGGCCGGACTGGCCGGGCCGGTCGCGAAGGCGATGCCATCACCATCGTGACCAGCGCCGACCGCAAGTACCTCAGTTCGATCGAGAAACTGATCGGCAAAGCGATTCCCACCCGCGACGGTGTTGCCGATACCGGAGCGGCGCCCTCTGGAGCCGCGGACGCCGGGGTGTCGGACGGCAGTGCCGAAGCTCCAGTCTCCCGCGATGCGCCGAAGGAAACAGCGCCCCGCGGTCGGCGGAAACGGGGTGGATCGCGCAGCGAGGCAAAGGCCGAAGCCGCGCCAGCCGAAAAGAGCCCGGCAGAAAAGAGCCCGGCAGAAAGGCCTCGGCGCAAGGACGAGCCGCGTTCCGCGAAATCCGGACGGGGCAAGTCCCGGTCCGACTCAGACGCGCCTGTAGTCGGTCTCGGTGAGCACGTGCCCAGCTTCCTGCTGCGCCCTGTTCGCCGCAGCCCTGAATCCTCGGAATAAACTAAATATATCAAAAGTTTGCGTCGCCGGTCCGGCATTTTGCGGACGCTGCGTAACTTAACCCTGCGTTAAGGTGCCGGAAACTATTGTTTAGCTGCACGGCCACGGTCGATGCACGCGGGGGCGTGTCTAGATTTTCGGGGGTAAAACGCCAGTGACACGGACAGACGAATTTCAAAGATCCATCACATACGGCGAAGCGGCGCTTACCTATTTGAAGGGCAATCGCACACCCGCTTATCCCCGTAACTACGAGCTTTGGTACATCTACGCCGCCGGTTTCAACCGCGAGCTCAACAAAGCGGTCAACGACGCACTGAAGCGTCTGGGTCACCTCCCGGAAGACCTGACCGAGCGATTCTACGACGAATTCCTCTCTCCGGTTCGCCTCAGCGACCGCGTCGGCGAGGTTAGTGCACGGGTTTCAAAGGAACTCGACGAAATCATCGTCATGCTCGAGTCTTCGGGCAACACATGCGAGCAGTACGGCGAATCCTTGCGATCGGCAGCTGACGGCCTGGGCTCGGCCGAAAACAAGCAGCAGATGCGGGTCATCCTCGAAAAGATCATTCACGCGACATCCGAAATGGAGGCGCGTAACGGCACGCTCGAGGCCCAACTGAAGGACTCCCGCGGCCAGATCACCGATCTGCAGGAAAGCCTGGAAGCAATCCGCTATGAATCGCTGACCGATCAGCTGACCGGCCTCGCCAACCGCAAGCATTTCGACCAGAGCCTGGAACGCGCCGTCGATATCGCCACGCGTCGCGGCGAGCCGGTATCGCTAGCCATGTGCGACATCGACTTCTTCAAGAAATTCAACGATACCTTCGGCCATCAGACCGGCGATCAGGTTCTTCGCCTGGTTGGCGCCGCCATCAAGGGCGCCGTCAAGGGACGCGACATCGCGGCGCGCTACGGTGGCGAGGAATTCGCGGTCATTCTGCCGAACACGCCGCTGCGCTCCGCCGTTGTCGTCGGCAACCAGATCCGAACGGCGGTGATGGCGAAAGAGCTGATCAAGCGCTCCACCGGCGAAAGTCTCGGACGTATCACGATATCGATCGGCGTCGCATCGCTACGGGCAAACGACACCCGCGATAGTCTGATCGAACGCGCCGACATGGCGCTCTACGCCTCCAAGCACAATGGCCGCAACCAGGTGACGTCCGAAAGCGAACTGCCGGAAGCCGAGTCCGAATCCGCCGTTGCCTGAAAATTCGATACCCGAAAATCTGAAAACCTGACAATCGGCGAACGTCCGGTCGCCGCCCCGCAATCCGGACAATCAAACCTTCTTCTTCTTGGATTTTGCCGTCAACGCCACCTGAAACGCACGCTGCGCCCAGTCGGCGAAGTCTTCGGGATCGTCCATCAGCCGAAGCGGCACCGTCCAGTACGGCATCACTATGGTTTTAGACTTGCCCTGGTAGGTGAACGGCGCGCTGCCCTCCGCGGCGAAGTCGCTCGCGGTTTTTTCGTCGGTGCGCAGGTAGAGTGTGCCGTCGGCGACAAGCCCGATCATGACGTCGTCATGGAATATCCCGGCACCGCCGAACATGCCCCGGACGCGAACGCCACCGAACTCAGAGAACAATTCGGCGATAAAATCCGAGAATTCAGGCGAAACCGGCATCGCCCCGCCGCCGTGTCAAGGCTCGGGCCATTCAGGCGTCCAGTGTCGCCGCGGTAAGCGTCACCGACTCACCGCAGCCGCAGGCCGACGTCTGGTTCGGGTTGTTGAACACGAAGCGGGACGACAGCTTGTCGATCTGGAAATCCATTTCGGTGCCGAGCAGGAACAGGACGGCCTTCGGATCGATCAGCACGGTGACGCCCTTGTCTTCGACGACCTCGTCGTAGGGCGCGGCCTCCTCGGCATATTCCATCGTGTAGGACATGCCGGCGCAGCCGCCGTTCTTGACACCGACCCGAAGACCAATGATGGGTCGGTCCGAATTCGCCATGATGTCGCGAACGCGGTCGGCTGCCGCATCTGTGAGCGTCACCGCCTTCGGCTTGGGTCTCGCGTGTATCGCAGTCGTCATGGGCTCTATCCGTTACGTTCGGGCCGTTACGTTCAGACTCGCGTCCTGACCTTATATAGGTCAGTAAAAATCGAGCGCGACCCTTGCCTCGTCCGACATGCGGCTGGGATCCCAGGGCGGGTCGAATACCATCTGCACCCTGACGTCACCGATGCCGCTCAGCGCGCTGACGGCCGACTCCACCCAGATCGGCATCTCGCCGGCGACCGGGCAGCCCGGCGCAGTCAAGGTCATGTCGATCGCCACGTTGCGGTCGTCGTCCACGTCGATCCGGTAGATCAGGCCGAGTTCGTAGATATCGACCGGAATCTCCGGATCGTAGACGGATTTCAGAGCGCCGATGATGTCATCGGTCATCCGTTCAAGCTCCTCGGCGGGGATCGCAGACACCGTGTCCGCCGATGCGGCCGGCGCTGTATCCGTGGCCTGTTCGCTCACATCATTCATCGGTCGGTCTCCTCAGGCGAAGAACTGTTGCGCCTTGCCAAGGGCTTCGGCAAGGCTGTCGACTTCCTCAAGCGTATTATACATGCCAAACGAGGCCCGGCACGTCGAAGTGACACCGAAATGCTGCAGAAGCGGCTGCACGCAGTGCGTTCCGGCTCTCACGGCGACGCCGTAGCGGTCGATAACCGTCGACACGTCATGGGCGTGCGCGCCCGCCATCTCGAAGGAGACGATGGCGCCCTTGCCCGGCGCGGTGCCGAAGATTCGGAGCGAATTCATCGCGCCGAGCCGCTCGTGCGCGTAATCGCGCAACCGCTCCTCGTGCGCCCTGATCGCCTCGCGGCCGACCTCGTCCATGTAGTCCAGCGCCACGCCGAGTCCGATCGCCTGGACGATCGGCGGCGTGCCGGCCTCGAAGCGGTGCGGCGGCTCGCCGTAGGTCACCGTCTCGGTGGTTACGTCGCGGATCATCTCGCCGCCACCGTTGAACGGGGGCAGCCCCTTGAGCGCGTCCATGCGGCCATGCAGCACGCCGATGCCGGTCGGGCCGTACACCTTGTGGCCGGTGAACACATAGAAGTCTGCACCGATGTCCTGAACGTCGACGCTCAGGTGCACAGCGCCCTGGCTGCCATCGATGAGGACGGGAATGCCGCGGTCGTGCGCGATCCGCACCACATCCTTCACCGGCACGACGGTGCCCAGCATGTTGGACATGTGGGTGATCGCGACCATCCTGGTGCGCGGCGTGAGAAGCTTTTCGAACTCCTCGATCAGGAAGCTGCCGTCTTCGGCGATCGGCGCCCATTTCAGCACCGCCCCCTTGCGCTCGCGCAGGAAGTGCCACGGCACGATGTTGGAATGGTGCTCCATGATCGAGAGCACGATCTCGTCGCCCTCGCCGATACCCTGGCCGAACGAGGACGCGACCAGGTTGATCGCCTCGGTGGCGTTTCGGGTGAAGATGATCTCTTCGGCGGACGCAGCATTGAGGAAACCGCGCACCTTTTCGCGCGCGTTCTCGAAATTCTCGGTCGCGGTGTTGGACAGGTAATGCAGCCCGCGATGCACGTTTGCGTACTCGTGCTCATAAGCGTGGCTGATCGCCTCGATCACCTGCCGCGGCTTCTGCGCCGAAGCGGCATTATCGAGATAGATCAGCGGCTTGCCGTATACCTCTCGCTTCAGGACCGGGAAATCGTCGCGGATGCGCTCGACATCGTATCCCATCGATCCGGAAACGATGCTCTGAACCTCACTCACGAACCGGGCTCCTGATGGGAGTGCCGCGACACCCACTCGTGCGTCAGTTCCGACAACGCCTCGCCGATCGCCTCGTTGCCGATCGCCGTGACCGCTTCGCCGACGAACGCCTCGATCAGCAGCGCCTTGGCCGCCAGTTCGGGAATGCCGCGGGCACGTAGATAGAACAGCAGGTCTTCGTCGATCCGTCCCGACGTCGCGCCGTGGCCGCACTGCACGTTGTCGGCGTAGATCTCCAGTTCCGGCTTGTTGTCGGCTTCGGCCCGCTCCGACAGCATCAGCGACTGCGTCATCATCCGCCCGTCGACCTTCTGGGCGTCCTGGCGCACGATGATCTTGCCTTGGAAGACGCCGCGGGCCTCGTCGTCGAGAACCGACTTGAACAGCTCTTTGCTCGTACCGTGCGGCAACGCGTGGTCGACGAACAGGGTCGTGTCGCCGAGCTGGCGGTCACACAGCAGATGAACACCGGCGAGATTGGCCTCGGCATGTTCGCCGGCGAACGCGATGGCGAACTGGTTGCGCGACAGGGCGGCGCCCGTCGTGTATGGCGCCAGCGTCAGCCGCCCGCCCTGCCCCACGTCGGAGGCCAGTGTCGCCATGTGCACGGCCTTGTTGCCGTCGCGCTGGACCTTCACCCAGGTCGCCTGTGCGTCGCGGGCCACCGTCACACGGGTCGCGGTGTTCACCACATAGGCGATCCCGTCCGGCCCCTCGAAGGTTTCCGCAACGGTGACCGAACCGCCTGCTCCCACTTCGACGCTGTTGCGCAGATAGATCGAGGCCGCGTCGGGCACCGTCGTCACGCAGGCGATATGGATCGGCTTGTCGACGTGAACGCCTTCGGGAACGCGCAGCGTGACGCCGGAGGCGACGAAGGCCGTATTGAGATCAAGCATTGCCGAAGGCGTGCCTTCCGGCCACTCAGCCTCCAGCACGCCGGCGGCAAGCACTTCGCTCAGCCGCTCGACGGTGATGCCCTGCCCGGCCAGTCCGTCCGGCAGCCGGGGTTCGCCACCGTCAACGATGACGATCCGCCAGGCGTCGATCTCGCCAAGCGTATCCGGCCCGATCGGCGTATCCGAGGCAACGGCCGGCGCCGGCAACTCGCGCAGCGCGCCGCGCAGATCGGTGTATTTCCATTCCTCGATGCGCCGGTGTGGCAGCCCGGCCTCGGTGAAGCGGCGGATTGCAGCAGCGCGCGTCGCGGCGACGGCATCCGTGCCCGGCAGGCTGCCGGAGACGGCGGCGAACTGATCGCTCGCGGCCTGCTCGGCAGCGGTCTGCTTGTTGCGGACCTCGACGTTCATACCCGTATCTCCCACCATCCAGCCTACGCCGCCTCGGTGAAGGCTGCGTATCCGGACTTCTCGAGTTCGTGGGCGAGTTCCTTGCCGCCGGTCTTGACGATGCGTCCGGCCGACATGACGTGCACCACGTCCGGCACGATATGGTCGAGCAGCCGCTGATAGTGCGTGATCACGATCATCGCCCGCTCCGGCCCGCGCAACGCGTTGACGCCTTCGGAAACCAGCCGTAACGCATCGATATCGAGACCGGAATCGGTCTCGTCGAGCACGCAGATCTTCGGCTCCAGAAGCGCCATCTGCAGGATCTCGCCGCGCTTCTTCTCACCGCCGGAAAAGCCGACGTTCACAGGCCGCTTCAGCATGTCCTGCGTTACGTTCAGCGCGGTTGCCTTCTCGCGCACCATGCGCATGAAGTCGGGCGTCAACAATTCGGCCTCGCCGCGCGCCTTGCGCTGGGCGTTGAGCGCGGCCTTCAGGAACGTCATGAAGGCAACGCCGGGGATCTCGACGGGATACTGGAAGGCCAGGAACAGTCCGGCAGCGGCCCGCTCGTCGGGCGCCATCTCCAGAAGGTCCTCGCCCAGGAACAGCACCTGGCCTTCGGTCACCTCGTAGTCGGCCTTGCCGGCCAGCACATAGGAGAGCGTCGACTTGCCCGACCCGTTCGGCCCCATGATGGCGTGCACTTCGCCTGCGTTCACGGTCAGATCGACGCCGCGCAGGATCTCGGTATCCTCGTCGGCGATCTTCACGTGCAGGTTCTTGATCTCAAGATAAGCGGTCATTTCGTCGTCTTTCGTTCTGAATTTCGTAGCGGTCGCTAGCCGACGCTGCCTTCAAGGCTGATGCCGATCAGCTTCTGGGTCTCGACCATGAATTCCATCGGCAGATGCTGCAGGACCTCGCGGACGAAGCCGTTGACGATCAGCGCCACGGCCTGCTCGTCCGACAAGCCGCGCTGCGTGCAGTAGAACATCTGGTCGTCGGAGATTTTCGAGGTGGTTGCCTCGTGCTCGAACTGGGCCGATGAGTTCTTCGCCTCGATGTAGGGCACCGTGTGAGCGCCGCAACGGTCGCCGATCAGAAGCGAGTCGCACTGGGTGAAGTTGCGCGCGCCGGTCGCCTTGGCATGTGCCGAGACGAGACCGCGATAGGTGTTCTGCGAAACGCCGGCGGCGATCCCCTTGGAGATGATCCGGCTCGAGGTGTTCTTGCCCAGATGGATCATCTTGGTTCCGGAATCGACCTGCTGATGGCCGTTCGAAACCGCGATCGAATAGAACTCGCCGCGCGAATTGTCGCCGCGCAGGATGCAACTCGGGTACTTCCAGGTGATCGCCGAACCGGTCTCGACCTGCGTCCAGGAAATCTTCGAGTTCTTGCCACGGCAATCGCCACGCTTGGTGACGAAGTTGTAGATGCCGCCCTTGCCTTCCTTGTTGCCCGGATACCAGTTCTGGACCGTCGAGTACTTCACCTCGGCATCGTCCAGCGCCACGATTTCGACAACCGCGGCGTGCAGCTGGTTTTCGTCGCGCATCGGCGCCGTGCAGCCTTCCAGATAGCTGACATAGGAGCCCTTGTCGGCGATCAGCAGGGTCCGCTCGAACTGGCCGGTATCGCGCTCGTTGATGCGGAAATACGTCGACAGCTCCATCGGGCAGCGCACGCCCGGCGGGATGTAGACGAAGGAACCGTCTGAAAACACGGCCGAATTGAGCGTCGCATAGAAGTTGTCGCTGGCCGGAACCACCGAGCCCAGGTACTTGCGCACCAGCTCGGGGTGCTCGCGCAGCGCTTCGGAAATCGAGCAGAAGATGATGCCGTGCTTGGACAATTCCTCGCGGAAGGTGGTGACGACCGAGACCGAATCGAACACGGCGTCGACCGCGACCCGCGCGCCTTCGACGCCGGCCAGAACGGCCTGCTCCGTCAGCGGGATGCCGAGCTTCGCGTAGGTGGCGAGCAGTTCGGGATCGACCTCGTCGAGGCTCTTCGGCGCCACCGCCGTCTTCGGCGCTGCGTAGTAGTAGAGATCCTCGAAGTCGATCTTCGGATACTCGAGCTTGGCCCAGGCGGGCTCGGTCATGGTGCGCCAGCGCCGATAGGCTTCCAGCCGCCACTCGAGCATCCACTCCGGCTCGCCCTTCTTGGCCGAGATGAACCGGACGATTTCCTCGCTCAGACCCTTCGGCGCCTTCTCCGACTCGATATCGGTGAAGAACCCGTATTTGTACTTGTCGACGTCAATCTCGCGAACTTGCTCGATCGTTTCCTGAACTGCAGGCATCAATTGCTCCTTCACTCGCGGTTTCAAGGACCGCGGGTTTCGCTTATGCCGCTTCGGCTGCCTCCTGCCGGCGGCTGTCGCGTTTCGACTGAACACGCCGCCAGGCTTCAATGAAGCGTTCCACGTCGCTCTTCGTATTCGACCAGCCGAGGCTGACCCGGATCGCGCCGGAGGCAAGGTCCGGCGAGACACCCATGGCGGCCAATACGTGTGACCGGCCGACCTTGCCCGACGAGCAGGCCGACCCTGAACTGACGCACACACCGTCGAGATCGAGCGCGATCATGGCCGTTTCCGCCGGAAGTCCTTCAACCGCGAAACAGCTCGTATTGGCAAGCCGCTCCGTCTCCGCCGCGAATACCACCGCACCCGGCGAGATAGTGCGCAGCTGCGACTCGAACCAGTCCCTGAGACCGGCAATTTCGTTCGTTTTTCCCGCTTCGTCCGCAACAATTCGCGCCGCGACGCCGAATCCGGCAATTGCCGCTACCGCTTCCGTCCCTGGACGATGGGAGCGCTCCTGACCGCCACCGCGAACGAGCGGCACGATCGGCGCTGATTTGTCGCGGCGGACGAGCGCGCCCACGCCCTGCGGTCCGCCAATCTTGTGTGCCGACAGGGTCAGATAGTCGGCGCCGAGTCCGGCCAAATCGATTTCGATTCGGCCCGCCGCCTGCACCGCGTCGCAATGGACACGCGCGCCGGCTTCATGCGCCAGACGCACCACCTCTGCGACCGGCTGGATCGCGCCCGTCTCGTTGTTGGCCAGCATCACCGACACGATGGCTGGAACCGGCTCGCCTGCCAGCCGCTGCTCAAGCCACGCCAGGTCGATGACGCCGTCTGAGCCGGCAGGAATTAACGCTATGGAATCCTTAGCAAATCGACCGCCTCCCAGCACCGAGGGATGCTCGATTGCGGACATCAGAAGGATGTCGCTGACGGACTGTTGGCCAAGCGCCAGCGCGTTTGCCTCGGTGCCGCCGCTGGTGAACGTGACGGCCGTCGGATCGGCGCCAACGAGGGCTGCCACACTACGGCGCGCGTCCTCGATGAGCTTGCGGGCGGCACGGCCTGCCGCATGCACCGACGACGGATTGCCGGTGACGCCCATAGCCTCGGCCACCGCCCCGATCACGTCGGGGCGGACCGGTGTGGTCGCGTTATGGTCCAGGTAGGCGATTTTCGCCTTCACCCAGTCACCTCTTGCCATTTGGCACTGTTTCCGTGCCTTGAAGTCTTGCGTTGGACACAAGATATGTGGTGTGTGTCGGAGCTTCCGGACAGGGCCGCCGCGAACCTTGCGTCAAGCCGCCGTCTGGCGAAGCCCAGTTTCGAAAACTTCTAAAGAGTTTGTAGGAGGGTGTTGGTTGGGTGTCAAGGAAACGCCAGCGCGCTGCCGGTTGAATTAGCGCGCGCGAGACCATGATAAACCGATCCATGCCACTAGCCTCCCACCAACCATAAAAAGAGGACGTTGCGTACAATGCCGGAAGTCATCTTCACCGGACCCGCGGGCCGCCTGGAAGGCCGCTATACGCCGCCGAAGACCAAGAGTTCTCGTATCGCGCTGATCCTTCATCCGCATCCGCAGTTCGGCGGTACGATGAACAATCAGGTCGCCTACCAGATGTACTACATGTTCGCCGAGCGCGGATTCGCGGTTCTGCGGTTCAATTTTCGCGGTGTCGGCCGCAGCCAGGGCTCCTTCGATCATGGCCTGGGCGAACTTTCGGACGCAGCCGCCGCGCTCGACTGGGTGCAGAGCTTCAATCCGGACGCGCGGGCCTGCTGGATCGCCGGCTTTTCCTTCGGTGCCTGGATTGGCATGCAGCTGTTGATGCGCCGCCCGGAGGTCGAGGGCTTCATCTCGGTCGCCCCGCAGCCTAATCTCTACGACTTCTCGTTCCTGGCCCCCTGCCCGTCGTCCGGCCTGATCGTCCACGGCGCCGACGACCGGGTCGTCACGCCGAACGACATGCAGACGTTGATCGACAAGCTCAAGACCCAGAAGGGCATCATCATCGACCAGCAGATCATCGACGGCGCCAACCACTTCTTCGAAGGCAAGGTCGACGAGCTGATGGCCATTGTCGGCGGCTATCTCGACAAGCGGCTTGACGCTGCCGCAGCCGAGGATGACGCGGCCTGAGACGTCCCGTTTCAACTGAGATTCCCGGGTCAGGCCCGGCAGCGACGTAGAAACGAAACACGTCATGCCCGTGCCTGACCCGGGCATCTCCTTAGACCCGTTCCGATCTACATCCGGAAGACGCCGAACTTCGTCTCCGGCACCGGCGCGTTGAGCGCCGCCGACAGCGCCAGCGACAGCACGCGGCGCGTCTCGCCCGGCGTGATGATGCCGTCGTCCCAAAGCCGCGCGGTGGCGTGATAGGGATGGCCTTCATCTTCGATGCGCTCGCGGATCGGCGTCTTGAACGCCTCTTCCTCTTCCGCGGGCCACTGCCCGCCGTCGGCTTCGATATTGTCGCGCTTGACGGTCGCAAGCACCGAAGCCGCCTGCTCGCCGCCCATCACCGACACACGCGCATTCGGCCACATGAACAGGAAGCGCGGTGAGTAGGCCCGCCCGCACATGCCGTAGTTACCCGCCCCGAAGGAACCGCCGACGATCACGGTGATCTTCGGCACCTTGGCGCAGGCGACCGCGGTCACCAGCTTCGCCCCGTCCCTGGCGATGCCGGCGGCCTCGTAATCGCGGCCCACCATGAAGCCTGTGATGTTCTGCAGAAACAGGAGCGGTATCCGCCGCTGGCAGCACAACTCGATGAAATGCGCGCCCTTGCGGGCCGATTCGGAGAACAGGATCCCGTTGTTGCCCAGGATCCCGACCGTCATCCCCGAGATACGGGCAAAGCCCGTCACCAGCGTCGTGCCGTAGAGCTTCTTGAACTCGTCGAATTCCGAACCGTCGACCAGCCGCGCGATCACCTCGCGAATATCGTACTGCTGGGTAAGCGCGGTAGGCACGACGCCGTCGAGCTCGGCTGGATCGAAGGCTGGTTGAATCGGTTCCTGAAGATCGATGTCTACGCTCTTGCGATGATTCAGGTTTCCGACGATGCGGCGCGCCAGCTTCAGGGCGTGGTCGTCATCCAGCGCGTAGTGATCGGCGACGCCCGACAGGCGCGTGTGGACGTCCGCTCCGCCGAGATCCTCGGCCGATACCACCTCGCCGGTCGCCGCCTTCACCAGCGGCGGGCCGCCCAGGAAAATGGTGCCCTGCTTGCGCACGATGATCGTCTCGTCCGACATCGCCGGCACATAGGCACCGCCGGCCGTGCACGAGCCCATGACGACCGCGATCTGCGGGATACCGGCCGCCGACATGTTGGCCTGGTTGTAGAAGATCCGCCCGAAGTGCTCCCGGTCGGGGAACACGTCGGTCTGGTTCGGCAGGTTGGCGCCGCCCGAATCGACCAGGTAGACGCACGGCAAATTGTTCTGCAGCGCCACTTCCTGGGCGCGCAGATGCTTCTTCACCGTCATCGGATAATAGGTGCCGCCCTTGATCGTCGCGTCGTTGCAGACGATCACGCATTCGCGTCCCTCGACCCGGCCGACGCCCGTGATGACGCCGGCGCCATGGATGTCGCCGCCATACATCTCGTGGGCAGCAAGCGGCGAAAGCTCGAGAAAGGGCGAGCCAGGATCGACGAGCCGCGTCACGCGGTCTCGCGGCAGCAGCTTGCCGCGTTTCAGGTGTCGGTCGCGCGCCCGCTCCGGCCCGCCGAGCGCGGCCGTTGCCCGCTTCGCCTCGAGGTCTGCGACCAGTTCGGCCATCGCCTCGGAATTGCGTTTGAAGTCATCCGAGGACGTACTGATTTGTGATTGCAGTCGCGGCATAGACAATCCTCCCGGAGCCAAGCGTTAGCCCATGGACCGGAGCGTCGCAAGCCGCTGGGGCATTTCATGAAATATTCGATCGACCCGGTGAATTTTTGCCTTGATTCCGCCGCGAGTCGAGCGCATCGGTTGCGCCGTGTAACCCCTTCCAACAGGAGCCCTCAAGTGATCGCCAAAAGCATCAAGGTGATTGCCCCTCTTAGCTTCCTTGTCCTGGCCGCGACCGGCCCGGCGGATGCCAAGACCGACATACCCCTCGAAACCGGTGCCATCGTTCGTCAGGACGCGGGCTCGGCAATTGTCCTGGCTGCAGCCGACAACAAGAAATCGGCCGCCGACAAATCTGAAAAGGCCGGAAAGAAGGACGCGAAGGCGAAAGACAAGCCTGCCGGCAGCGAGACAGCCGGAACCACAACTGACACCGAAAAGAAGCCAGCCGAAAAGTCGGACAAGAAGAAAGACAAGAAGGCCGGAAAGAAGAAGAAGGAAAAGAAGAGCTAGGACGGCGTGTCCATCACGCCCGTTTCTCGCCCGGTGCCATTTCCGGCTTGTCGACCGGGCCGCCTGCCTTCTCCCAAGCGCCGAAGCCCCCGTCGATATGACAGACGGGGGCCAGGCCCATCTGCTTGGCGGTAAGTGCTGCCAACGCCGAGCGCCACCCTCCCGCGCAGAAGAACACGAACCGCTTGTCCTCGGCGAAAACCGGCTTGTGATACGGGCTCGCCGGATCGATCCAGAATTCCAGCATGCCCCGCGGCGCATGGATGGCGTCGGGAATTTTACCGGCCCGCGACAACTCGCGGACGTCGCGGATATCGACGAAAACCACGTCGTCGCTGCCGTATAGGTCAATCGCTTCGGCCGGTGTAATCGTCTCGATTTCCGTCAGCGCATCGTCGACGAGCTTGCGGTATCCGACGGTGATTTCCTGTGGCATCGGCCTGGCCTCCCCTGTTTGCGTTCACGGTCTTACACCAAAGCCGCCCGGATTGGGACAGCCGCGCAGGACGGTACAGGGTCGAAAGGCGGCCACCGGCTTCGGTTTCCGGCGTAAAAATCGCGAAAGGCGCGGCCCTTGTCGGACCGCGCCGTTTCGAAAAGCCCGAAGTGGATTTACCGTGCCGCGATGGCGTTAGGCTCAAATCCGCCAAATAGCGCCGCAACCAGCATAACGCCAACGAGAACAACAAGCGACCACGCCGTCACACGCAGATAGGACGGCCCTACATCACGCTCCATCCGGAACCCCTTTACATTCGTCGGTACACATTCGGCCTCACACAGAGTCTCCGACGCAGTGCGCTTGGTTACGCTTTCTTAATCTTTAGCGCAAGCCCATATTGCACTGCAACATGCGCCTCCACAGGGTCTTCCACACGCACCCCTGACCCGATGGCGTCGCGTGCCGCGACGATTCGCATGCGCCTGTGCGTCGACGCGGGAGGTCACAGATCGATCTTGACGCCCATCTCGACGGCGCAAGCCGCGGGAATCGCAAAATAATCGCTGCTGTCCTCGGAAAGTTCCGTCATGCCGATGTAAAGCCGGTCCAGCCAACGAAGCAGGCCTGAATCCCTTACCGGCCTGAGCGAGCGCCGGGTAACGAAGAACGAGGACGTTTCAACGGCGAACGCGAGCCCCTTGGCGCGGGCGACATTCAAGCCGGATACGACATCGACCTGCTCCATGAACCCGAAACTCAGCTCGACGGCGGAGAAATCATCGCCAAGACTGGCGACGATCGCCCGGTTTGAATCGTCGACACGAGGCCCCGGAGCGGTTCGCACCGTCACGATGATATTGTGGCGATGCAGGACCCGGTTGTGCTTGAGATTATGCAACAGGGCCAACGGTGCCAGTTCCGGGATCGCTGTGAGGAATACCGCGGTGCCGTCGACCCGCGCGATCGGCCGGTCATCGAGCGAGGCCATCAGATCGGCGAGCATGACGCTCTCGCTGCGCAGCCGCTCCGACAGCAACCGCGTGCCCCGCACCCAGGCCCAGATTAACACCATGACGATGCCGGCGGCCGCCAGCGGCACGTAGCCGCCGCTGTCGATCTTGGACAGATTGGCGGAAAAGAATGCGAAATCGACCGCCAGCAACGGGATGAACAGCGCCAGCGCCTTCACCCGGCCCAACCGCAGCACTGTCGCGAAGACGAAGACCGCCATCAGCGTCGTGACCACCATCGTGCCCGATACCGCGATGCCATAGGCGCTCGCTAGTCCATCCGACCCTTTGAAGATGAACAGCAGGCTGAGCGCACCGACCAGCATCAGCCAGTTGATGCTCGGTATGTAGATCTGGTTCGGCATCCGCGAAGACGTATGGAGAACCCGCAGATGCGGCAGCAGGCCGAGCCGCATGGCCTGCCACGTCAGCGAAAAAGCGCCGCTGATGACAGCCTGGCTTGCGATAACCGTAGCGATCGTCGCCAGCAACAGCATCGGGATCTCTGCCCATCCGGGCACGGCGCTGAAAAACAGCGTGCCGATCTCCTGAGGCCGCAGGATCGCGTGCGCCCCCTGCCCCAGATAGTTGATCACCAGGGCGGGGAACGCGATGAGCAGCCAGGCCGTGCGGATCGGTGATCGACCGAAATGTCCCATATCCGCGTAAAGCGCCTCGGCGCCCGTCACCGCGAGAAATACCGAGCCAAGCGTCAGGAATCCGATCAGCCCGTGCCCGGTCAGGAACGTCACCGCCTCGACCGGCCAGAAGGCCCGGAGAATCTGCGGCGCGGAGAAGATGTGGATGAATCCGATGACCGTCAGGATGGCGAACCATGCCAGCATGATCGGTCCGAACACAGCCGCGATGCGTCCGCTGCCGCGCGACTGCATGGCAAACAGGGCAATCAGGATACCGGCCGTGATCGGCACCACCATCGGCGCGACGCCGGGCGCCACCACTTCGAGCCCCTCGACTGCCGATACGACGGAAATCGCCGGCGTCAGGATCGCATCGCCGTAGAATAGCGCGGCGCCGACCGATCCCAACACGAGAATGAGGCCCCGCCGCCGTCCTTCCAGAGCGTTGCGCGCAAGCGACATGAGCGCCAGCGTGCCGCCCTCGCCGCGATTGTCGGCCCACATCATGATCAGCACGTATTTGACGGTCACCACGAGGATCAGCGACCAGATCAGCAAAGACACGATGCCGATGACTTCGTTGTCGTCCGGCGTCCCGACCGTCGCCAGGGACTGGCGCAGCGCGTAAAGCGGGCTGGTGCCGATATCGCCGAACACGACACCAAGGCTGCCAACCGTCAGCCCCCAGAACGCCTTTTTCGGCACGGCGGCTTGAGGCGCGTCGCCGCCCCCTATGTCACGGGTATCGCCGGAGTCGTCCATTGTTCCCCCATAAACCCCGACTGTGCGACGATTCGGCTGCGCCGCAACCGGCAGATGCTCAATCGCGAGGTCCCGGCAGAAGCTCCGGTGTCCGACCCGTCAGCCAGTACGCAAACAGCCCCAGCCATTCCCGGAACGCCGTGTCGACGCGCCGCAAGCCTTCCGACACCGCGTTGAAAGGCCGCCACAGATCGGCCCAGCCGCGTGTCCGGTAGTCGACGGGAAAAGCTTCGACGTCGAAGCCGACAGCCCGGAAGCAGCCGATCGAGCGCGGCATATGCCACGCGGTCGTCACCAGCAGCCAGCGTTCGCCGGGCTCAGGCTCGACGAGATCCTTTGTGTAGACGGCGTTCTGCCAGGTGTTGCGGGATTGGTCTTCGAGCACGATCCGGTCCGGTGAGAGGCCGAGGCCGGCGAACATGCCGCCGGCGATGTCGGCTTCACTCGCCCGGTTGAACAGGATCTGGCCGGAGCCGCCGGTAAAGACCAGTTTGGCGTCCGGGTAGCGCCGGGCAAGATCCGCGAATGCCGTCAGCCGCTCGCCGGATTCGTTGAGCGCGACAACACCCCGCCCCGCGCTGACGGCGGTATCGAACGATCCGCCGAGGACGATGATCCCGTCCGGTGGCGGGCCATTGCCCTGCGTCCAGGGCGGAAACCGCTCCTCCAGGGGCAGCACCAGAAGATTCCCGAGCGGCGAAAACCCGAACACCACGAACCCGGCAAGGGCTGCGCCCAGCATCCACCCGCCCAGCCGCCGCCGGTGGCCGAGCAGAAGCAGCCCGCCGACACACGCCAGGATCACCAGCGCATTGGAGGGCTGCAGAACGAACCAGCCAATCTTGGAGAGGTAGTAAAACATGCCAATCCGATCCTAGCCGGATTCGCGGGACGCTTACTTCACTTGCTGGTAGCGGTTCTTCAGACGGAAAGAATTTAAATTGTCTGCGGCGGGATGCTGGGCACCGAGTGTCCAGTCCGACCGATAGGATGAAACAGCGTCTACAGCGACCGCATCGCCGGCCTGTCGGCGTCAGCCTGAGTCGCACGCGTACCGATACCGATGACCGTGGTGGCGAGAACGGCAGCGAGCAGGATGGTCAGGAAAGCGATCTTCGGACGCATTGGAGAGATTTCCTCGGGCTCTGTGTTCGCCCAATGTCCTAACGCGCCGTTTATGAACGGAACCTGAATAGTGCATCGCACATTGTGCGGCACACCATCTCCACGAGCCTTATTCGTTAACGTTGGGTTACGGCCCCTCGAACGACAATTCGAGCAGTTCTTCCGTCCGCTCCGCCGGCAGCGCATCCGCCAGTCCGATCCGGTAGCAGACGAGCGCGATGACGGCGATTACCGCCATGTCCCAGCCGAATGGCAGAAAACCGAGCCCCCCGCCGAAATTGCCGAGCGCCGAAACGATATTCAATCCGGCGATGTAAAGGAACAGCCAGCGCGCATGGCCGATGTCCTTCGGTTCGTCCTGCGGTTCCCAGCGAAGCTTTACGGCAAAGATGACAAGGCCGGCAACCAGCCCGATGTCCAGCCGCCAGATGGTGTTCCAGCCGCTCCAGTAGATGATCAGCGTCGCGACGATGAACGCGATCGGCGCGATCGCCTCGACGAACGGGATTCGTACCGGCCGCACCACATCCGGTATCTGCCGGCGCAACGCCGCGACCGTCAGCGGTCCGACGCACAGCGACAGCATGATCGCCGAGGAGTTGAGCGCGACCATTTCCTTGAACGGCATGGTCAGCATCAGGATACCGATGCCGGCTCCCAGCAGCAGCGCGTAGAGCGGAATCCCCCGAGAAGACACCTTCTCGAACAGGGACGGAAAGAATCTGTTCCGCGCCAGCGCCATGCCGAGCCGTGCGTTCGATCCCGTCGCGATCAGGGCTGCGCCGAAGGGGCCGAGCACGGCGCCGCTGTACAGGAGCGCCAGCAGCCACGAGGCGCCAATGACGGCGGCGATACCCGCCATCGGCCCCAGATGGTGGCTGAAATCGAGGCTTTTCCAACCGCCGTGGAACGCGTCCTGAGGAACACCGCCGATGAAGGCGATTTGCAGCAGCACGTAGATGACGAAGCAGGCGATTACCGTCAGCAGCAACGCCAGCGGCACGTAGAACTCGGGTCGTCGCGCTTCGCCGGCCAGGTCGATGATGTGACGGAACCCCGCGTAGGCGAACACCACGCCGCCCATCGAAATAGCGCCGAGGATGCCGATCAGCCCATAGGGGGCGAAGCCGTCCTGGGCGGTGAAGTTCGACACGTGGAAGTCGGTGCTGATGAAGGTCAGGACGACGATCAGCGGCACGAGAACCTTCACCGTCGTGATGATGGCATTCGCCTTGTCGAGCCAGGCCACCCCCAGCGCGTTGATCGCAACCATGAGCAGCAGGATGCAGATCGCCATCGCGTAGCCGAGCGGAGTGGGCCCGACGATATGGCCGATATCGCCACCGCCACCGCTGTAGATCCCGGGCAGCAGCGGCCCGATGTATTTGAGGATCGCCACCGTTTCGATCGGCGGCAGCGTCGCGTAGCCGAGCCAGGCCGACCAGCCGATGATCATGCTGGTCAGGCTCCCGTGCGAATAGCGCGGCAGCCGGGCGATGGCGCCGGGTTCGGGAAGCAGCCCGGCGATTTCCACGAACGGCAGCGCGACGAGCAGGATCAAAATGCCGCCGATGGCCCAGGAGATCAGGGACGCCGGACCGGCCTGCTGCGCAGCGAGTAGCGGCGCGAACAGCCATCCCGAACCGAGTACCGCCCCAATGCCGATGAATGTCAGGCCGCCTAACCCAATCGAGCGCTTGAGCGCCATAGCCTTGTCCCCCGATACCGGTCGCGACTCAAGACGAGTCGCTTATCCGGCAACGAGGCTATCGTGCCTTAACGGTGCGCTCTGCATAACCCCCGAGATTCACCCGGTGACCGCCCGGGGTCGGGCGTCTAATCCCACTTCGGCGCCCAGGCGACGTTGACGATGCGCCCGCCCGGCTGTGCCAGCCCCGCGATCGCCGCCATTTCGGCGTCCGTCAGATCGAACCCGTCGATATCGAGATTTTCGGCAAGCCGTGTCTTGGAGCTGGTGCGCGGAATGGCGATGACGCCTGGCTGCTGAACGAGCCAGCGCAACACCACTGCACGGGGTTGCGCGAATGGCGCGCTGCGATCTCCTCCATGACGGGATCGCCGATGACCTTCGCGCGCGCGATCGGGCAATAGGCCGTGATCGATATGCCGTGCCGGCGGCAGGCTTCCATGATCTTCGTCTGGTCGAGATAGGGATGGTACTCGATTTGATTTGTGACGATCGGCGCCGGCGACACGGCGACCGCCTCCTCGATCAGCGCGACGGGGAAGTTGGAGATGCCGATATGACGCGTCAGCCCGTCGCGCTTTACCCGCGCCATCGCCTCCATCGTCTCCTTCAACGGCACGTCGGGATTGGGCCAGTGAACGAGCAGCAGGTCCACCTGGTCCACACCGAGCCGCGCGATGCTTTCCTCGGCGGATTTTTCCAACGCCCCGGCGTTCAGCCTGTCGTGCCACACCTTGGTCGTCAGGAACACATCGTCGCGCGCCACGCCCGAGGCCCGCAAGCCCTCGCCGACTTCACGCTCGTTGTCGTAGCTCTGCGCGGTATCGATGTGCCGGTATCCCAGCCTCAGGCCTTCGGCGACGATCTCGACGCACTGCGCGCCGTGAATGTCCCAGGTCCACAGCCCGATTGCCGGAATTTCGGCGCCATTGCTTTCGACTGTGTGCATATCGGCTCCTACGATCGATTGGCTTTCAGCACGCAAGGCCTTCGCTGGCATTGCTAATGTGATGTGCCACGATTAAGCACCGGGCGAAACCGTTCGCCTCGCACAGGACACCTGCCCGTGTCGCATGAGACCGCATCGACCGAGAAGCAGACCGTCGCGCTGGCTTCGATGGCCGCCAGCGGACTGCTGACGATCGCGAAATTCACGGTCGGTCTGATGACCGGCTCGCTGGGCATCCTGTCCGAAGCCGTCCACAGCCTGCTCGATCTCGGGGCAACGATAATCACCTATTCGGCGGTGCGCATCAGCGACCGGCCGCCCGACCGAACCCATCATTTCGGCCACGGCAAGATCGAAGCCGTCGCAGCCCTGGCCGAGACCGGGTTGCTGTTCGCAACTTGCGTCTGGATCGTCTACGAGGCAACGCGGCGGCTGCTGTTCGGCGGCTCCCACGTCGAGGTGACATGGATCGCGGTCGCGGTGATCGTTGCCTCCATCGCCATCGATTTCAATCGCGCCCGCGTTCTGCACCGCGTCGCAAAGAAGCATCGCAGCGAGGCTCTGGAAGCCGACGCCTTGCACTTTTCCTCCGACATGCTGAGCTCCACCGTCGTCCTTGTCGGTCTCGGCCTGACCTGGCTCGGCTATCCGGCCGCCGACGCAATCGCCGCGGTCGGCGTCGCCGTCTTCGTCTGCCTGGCCGGCTGGCGGCTCGGCCGGCGCACCATCAACACCTTGATGGATGCAGCGCCCGCCGGCGCCTACGACCAGATCGCGGAAATTGCTACCGAGACCGACGGCGTGCTGGCGCTGGACCGCTTGCGCGTGCGTCCCGGCGGCGCCGTGCTGTTCGTCGACATCGACGTGCTGATCGCCCGCACCCTGCCCTTCGACAGGGTCACGGCAATCCAGAACCGCCTGGTCTCACGGATCTGCTCGGCCTTTCCGGAAGCCGACGTGAGCGTCACCGCGCGCCCGGTCCAGCTCGACGACGAGACCGTCTTCGACAAGGTGATGCTGATCTCGCGGCGGCGCGGCCTTGCCGTCCACCATGTCACCATCCAGCACATCGGCGAACGGCTGTCGGTCAGCTTCGACATCGAGGTCGACGGCCACATGGCGCTCGGGGAAGCGCACGATTTGGCCGACTCGCTCGAACAATCGATCGCCGCCGAACTCGGTACCGGTGTCGAGGTCGAAAGCCACATCGAGCCGCTGCAGATCGCCACGCTGGCAGGCCGCGACGTCCCGGACACCGATCGCAGTGCCTATCAGGAGGCGCTGACGCGGCTCGCGCCCGATACGGTGATGCTGACCGACGTGCATAACGTCCGGGCCCGGGAGACCGAGCATGGAATCTTCGTCACGTTTCACTGCCGGGTCGATCCGTCCGCCCGGGTCGAAGACGTCCATGATGCCGTCGACGCGCTTGAATATGCCTTCCGCAAGGAAGTGCCCGGAGTTCGCCGGGTCATCGCCCACGCCGAACCGCTCGACGCGGCGACCTAGGGTCCAGAACCCGGTCTGCGAAAATCGTCTTACGCGGCCTTTGGAACGAAGAACTGGACGCGGTCGCGGCCGTTTTCCTTGGCCGCGTAGAGCGCCCGGTCGGCTTCGATCAGCAACGGATCGATGTCGCGCGTGTCGCCGTCGGCGATCGCGATCCCGATGCTGACGGTGGCGGGAATCGTGACGCCGTTCAATTCGATCCGGGCCTCGGCAAATGCAGAGCGGATCCGCTCCGCCGCGGCCATGGCCCTGACCCGGTCGGCGTACGGCAGGAACGCGAGGAATTCCTCTCCGCCAATGCGACCGAAGATATCCTCCTCGCGAAGAAATCTCTCGGCGACCGTCGCGAATTCCTTCAACACGCGATCGCCGGCAGGATGGCCGTTTCGATCGTTGATCTGCTTGAACCGGTCGAGATCGAATACGAGCATCGCACCAGGACCACGGCTCATTCCGGCCGCCACCCGAAGCAGCGTGGCGCCGCGATTGAGCAATCCTGTCAGCGGATCGATTTCCGCCAGGTGCCGCTGTGTGGCCTCCGAGCGTTCTTTCGTGACGGCGACGACCAGGATGGAGTTGGCCACAGCGACGACGATCGGCGTCATGAAGAAGATCGCCATCCAGAGGTCCGGGTGGGCTTTCTCGATCGGTCCCTGCATCGGCACCACCGCACTGATAATCAACCGGCCGGCGTAAAGGACCGAGAGAAACGCAAACGAGACGGCGAGCATATAGCGCGAGGCCAGCCCGTCGGCACGGCCCCGCCAGTACTCCACCGAAGCCAAAGCCGTGTATCCCGCATACAGAATCGCAAAGATGCCGACCCGCGCCGCGAGATTCTCGTAGACCGTAGGCAGATGAAGAGAGATCAACCAGACGGACGCACCGAGCAGTAGCGCACCGACAGGCGTATGCCGGCCGCTGAAGGCACGCGCGCCGGCCCAGCACATGGCTACCCCGACGAGCATCAGCGCGTTGGCAATGTCGATCGACAGAAATGACGGCGCGTGGCCGCGCGGTACGATCAGGCCCAGCCCGACGCCGCTCGCCAGGAAGGCGCCACTCCACCACAACAGCATACGCTCCGCCCGGTTTTGCCACCAGGACAGAAACAGAAGCGCGGCGATCGGCAGGCAGATCGCCGCAGCCATAAATACGAGGGTACGTGTATCGAGATACATCGGGTGGTGAACGTCTCCGGCGGCAGACTTCACCTAAGGTGCATGGCCGACGTTAACGTTTGCCCAAGGCATTTGATTAACAAACTCAATCCCGAATAGGAGACTCGCTTGCCCCAGGGCGCGCCCTGGGGACGGCTCAGGCCGTCTCCTCGAACAGCTCCCGGCCGATCAGCCACCGGCGAATTTCGCTGGTTCCCGCGCCGATTTCGTAGAGTTTTGCGTCGCGAAGCAGCCGGCCGGTCGAATATTCGTTGATATAGCCGTTCCCGCCCAGGCACTGGATCGCCTCCAGCGCCATCCACGTTGCCGTCTCGGCGGCGTAAAGGATCGCGCCGGCGGCGTCCTTGCGGGTCGTCTCGCCACGATCGCAGGCCCTTGCGACCATGTAGACATAGGCCTTCGAGGCGTTCATCCGGGTGTACATGTCGGCAAGCTTGCCCTGCATGAGCTGGAAGCTGCCGATCGGCTGATCGAACTGCTTGCGCTCATGCATGTAGGGAACGACGACATCCATGCACGCCTGCATGATGCCGAGCGGACCTGCGGCCAGCACCACGCGCTCGTAGTCGAGGCCGGACATCAGCACGTTGACGCCCTTGCCGACGTCGCCGAGCACATTCTCTTCCGGCACCTCGCAATCCTGGAAGACCAGTTCGCAGGTATCGGAGCCGCGCATGCCGAGCTTGTCGAGCTTCTGGGCAGTCGAAAAACCCTTGAAGCCCTTCTCGATCAGGAAGGCGGTCATGCCGCGCGGGCCGGCGTCCGGATTGGTCTTGGCGTAGACCACCAGTGTGTCGGCGCCCGGCCCGTTTGTGATCCACATCTTCGATCCGTTGAGGACCCAGCGGTCGCCCCTCTTCTCGGCCCGTGTGCGCATGGAGACGACGTCGGAACCGGATCCGGGTTCGGACATCGCCAGCGCGCCCAGGTCCTCGCCCGAAATCAGGCCCGGCAGGTAGCGTTTCTTCTGGTCGTCCGTGCCATTGCGGCTGATCTGATTGACGCAAAGGTTGGAGTGCGCGCCGTAGGAAAGGCCCACCGATGCCGAGCCGCGGCTGATTTCCTCCACGGCGATGCAATGCTCCAGATAGCCCATGGCCGAGCCGCCGTATTCCTCCTCGACCGTAATGCCGAGCAGGCCCAGCGCGCCGAGCTTCGGCCACAGCTGGCGGGGGAACTCGTTGGTGCGGTCGATATCGGCGGCGATCGGCGCGATCTCGTCGTCGGTAAACGAGCGCACCGTGTCGCGCAGCATGTCGGCATGCTCGCCGAGGTCGAAGTTCAGGGTCGGATAGTCGTTGGAGCGCATGGGGGTTTCCTGTGTCTTCAATCCAGTTTCGGCCGCGCGCGATCGACGATCGCGGCCTCGTCCAGTCCGTCGGGCATCAGGCCGAAGGCCAGGCCGATGCCGTCCTCCAGCCGGGTGGCGCAGAAGGCGTCGGCGACATAATCCGGCGCTTGGCGCAGCATCAGCGAGCCCTGCAGGCCGAGCGCCAGCTCCATCGCGATCTGGCGCGCGTCGGCTTCCCCGAACCGCTTGTCGGCGATGCGCTGGCCGATCCGGGAAAGATGCGCGTCGAACCGCCGGTCGATCCCGGCAGCCAGTTGCATCTCGCCCATCAGCGCTTCCATCGCGCCGGGCTCCCGGCCGATGGCGCGCAGCACGTCGAGCG
>CAJQNW010000124.1 GCA_905479765.1 uncultured Tepidamorphus sp.
CCGCTCGACTACGCGTCCGGTCGGGTGCCGCAGTTCTCCGCGACGCTGATGCCGGGCCTCGTCCGGAACCACGACCGGGCCAAGCGGATGAACGATTCCGAGTTCATGGCCGACATCAAGAAGCTGATCGAGGAAAACGACGTCGTCGTCATCTCGGACGCGTGGCTTGCCGGCGCGTTCGCCTCGAAGAAGACCTGCATCACCAGCCCGGCCTCGATCGAGGGGCAGGTGACGCGCGCGGCCGGTCCGGCCTTCGAGCAGATGCTGGTGGAAGCCGGCGGTTCGATCGCCTCGATGCCGTCGTCGGAAATCTACACCGGCATGCAGACGGGCGTTCTCGACGCGGCCAACACGTCGTCGGGCTCGTTCGTCTCCTACCGGCTCTACGAACAGGTGAAATGCCTGACGGCGCCGGGCGCCAACGCACTGTGGTTCATGTACGAGCCTATCCTGATGTCGAAGAAGACATGGGACGAGCTGACGCCCGAACAGCAGGAGGCGATCATGGCGGCCGGCCAGAAGGCGGAGGACTTTTTCTTCGAGGAGGCCAAGAAGATCGACCAGAAGATGATCGATACCTTCAAGGAAAACGGCGTCGAGATCGCCGAGATGTCGGGGGACGATTATCAGGCGTGGCTGGAAATTGCCAAGAAGTCGTCCTACGCGAACTTCGAAAAGGACGTGCCGGGCGGCAAGGAACTGATCGAAAAGGCGCTCGCCGTCGAGTAGAAGGCATCTGACCGGATGGCGCCGGGCCAGACGAGCCCGGCGCCGTTCGCGTTTCCCAGCAAGGACCGCAATCCATGCACGCCTATATCCGCACCGTGAGCGCCCTGTCGCGCGCCTGCGGTCTGTTCTCGATGGCGCTGCTCGCCAGCGCGGTGCTGGTCGTCTCGCAGATGATCTTCATACGATACGTGCTGAACGGCTCGACCATCTGGCAAACCGAGTTCGTTATCTACGCGATCATTGCCGCGACCCTGCTGGGCTCGCCATCGGTGCTGATCGACAAAGGCCACGTCGGCGTCGATCTGCTACCCGAGGCGCTGCATGGAAGGGGGCGTTTCGTGCTGCGGATCATCTCCGGTGTCGCCAGCCTGATCTTCTGCATCGCGCTGGCCTATTCGGGATGGCTTTACTTCCATGAAGCGCTGACGCGCGGGTGGAAAACGGCGACTGTCTGGGCGCTGCCCTTGTGGATCCCGCTGCTGCCGCTGCCTCTCGGGATCGGACTTTTGTGCCTGCAGTATATCGCGGAACTGATGAAACTCGCCGATCCCGGGGCAGGGGAGCGAGCGGCATGACGGCGCTGACAAGCGGTGTTCTGATCCTGGTTGTGCTGCTCGGCCTACTGGCGACGGGGATGCCGATCGCCTTCGCGCTCGGCTTCGTCTCGATTGGCGCGCTGCTCCTGACCGACGGGTTCGGCATGATCGAACTTATAGGCGAGACCTTCTTTGGCGGGCTCAACAGTTTCGCGCTCGTTTCCATCCCGATGTTCATCCTGATGGGATCGGCGGTCGCCTCCAGTCCCGCGGGCAAGGATCTCTATATTGCGCTCGACCGCTGGTTGAACCGAGTGCCCGGCGGGCTGGTGCTGTCCAATCTTGGCGCCTGTTCGATCTTCGCGGCGTTGTCGGGTTCGTCGCCTGCGACCTGCGCGGCCATCGGCAAGATGGGCATCCCGGAAATGGTCGACCGGGGCTATCCGAAATCGATCGCGGCGGGCTCGATCGCTGCCGGCGGCACGCTCGGCATCCTCATTCCGCCGTCGGTGACGATGATCGTCTACGGCATCGCCACCGAGACCTCGATTGGCCGGCTGTTCATCGCGGGGCTGTTGCCGGGTCTGCTGCTGACGGTGCTGTTCATGATCTGGACGCTTATATCCTGCCACAGGGCGGGCTTCAGCTTCGAGCAGATGGCACAGCGCTTCACCTTCAAGGAGCGGTTCCAGGCGCTGCCGCGCGTCATCCCCTTCCTGCTGATTATCGTCGGCATCCTCTATGTCCTTTACGGCGGCGTCGCCACGCCGTCGGAAGCAGCCGGCGCCGGCGCACTGTTCTGCATCATCCTTGTGATGGTCATCTACCGGATCTTCAGGCCGGGTCCGCTGATCGAGGTGTTCCGGTCCTCGCTGCGTGAATCGGTGATGATCATGATGATCATCGGCGCGTCCGAACTGTTCGCCTTCACGCTGTCGTCGCTGTTCATCACGCAGTCGATTGCAGCCTGGATCGGCGATCTGGACGTGAACCGCTGGGTGCTGATGGGACTGGTCAACCTGTTCCTGCTGTTTGCCGGTTTCTTCCTGCCGCCGGTGGCGGTGATCCTGATGACGGCGCCGATCCTGTTGCCGATCATCATTCAGGCCGGGTTCGATCCCTACTGGTTCGCGGTGATCCTGACGATCAACATGGAAATCGGCCTGATCACGCCGCCCGTCGGGCTCAACCTCTACGTGATCAACGGGATCGCGCCCGACATTCCGCTGCAGACGATCCTGCGCGGATCGCTGCCTTATGTGTTTTGCATGGTTGTCGGGATCGTCATCCTGTGCATCTTTCCCGAGATCGTCACCTGGCTGCCGACGGCGCTGATGGGGCCGGGTGGCTAGAGCCATTTCGGTCAGATGGTCCCAGCTGATCGACAAGAAGTGGCTCCAGAATCAATTGCTCCAGGTCGAACTGGCGACAGACCAGACGACTTCACCCTTGGGGGCGACTGTCCCCTCCACTGAACGGACATGTGCTGAAACGATGACGACGTCTCTCTACGCCCGCCTCGCCGCCCGGTTTCCCGATGCCGGGAAGACTTTCCTGGAAACCGCCGATGGCCGGATGATCACCTATGGCGACCTGCAGGCCGAAAGCGGACGGATGGCCGGTGCGCTGGTCAAGCTCGGCGTGAAGCCCGGCGACCGGGTCGCGGTACAGGTATCGAAATCGCCCGAGGCGCTGGTTCTCTATCTCGGCTGCGTGCGCGCGGGTGCTGTCTACCTGCCGCTCAACACCGCCTACACGATGGCCGAGCTCGGCTACTTCATCGGCGATGCCGAACCGACCGTCGTGGTCTGCGATCCGAAGTCGCGTGAGGCGGTGGCAACACTTCCCGAGGCCGCCGGCGTCGCCGCTGTCGAGACACTGGATGCGGCGGGCGCGGGTTCGATCGTCGACAAGGCGGCGGGCGAGCCGGCAGATTTCGCCGACGTTCCTCGAGCCGCCGACGACCTCGCCGCGATCCTCTACACCTCCGGAACGACGGGGCGTTCCAAGGGCGCGATGCTGACGCAGGACAACCTCGCCTCGAACGCCGAGGTGCTGGTCGACTACTGGCGCTTCACCGCCGATGACGTGCTGATCCATGCCCTGCCGATCTATCATACGCACGGGCTGTTCGTGGCGACCAACACGCTGCTGATGGCCGGCGGGTCTATGCTGTTCCTGCCGAAGTTCGATGCCGATCAGGTGCTCGCGCTGATGCCGCGCGCGACCACGATGATGGGCGTGCCGACGTTCTATACCCGCCTCATCGACCATTTGGGCCTCAATCGCGAGGTCTCGGCCAACATGCGGCTGTTCACGTCGGGATCGGCGCCGCTTCTGGCGGAGACGCACCGCGCCTTCGAGGAAAAGACCGGTCACCGAATCCTCGAGCGCTATGGCATGACCGAGACCAACATGAACACCTCCAACCCCTATGACGGGGAGCGCCGCGCGGGCACGGTCGGGTTCCCGCTGCCGGGCGTGAGCCTGCGTATCGCCGATCCAGAGACCGGCGCGGAGCTGCCGCAGGGCGAAATCGGTGTCATCGAGGTGAAGGGCCCGAACGTCTTCAAGGGCTACTGGCGGATGCCGGAGAAGACCGAGGCCGAGTTCCGGCCCGACGGCTTCTTCATCACCGGCGACGTGTCGATGATCGATGCGGACGGCTACGTTCACATCGTAGGGCGCGCCAAGGACCTGATCATCTCCGGCGGCTTCAATGTCTATCCCAAGGAAGTCGAGAGCGAGATCGACGACATGGACGGCGTCGTTGAATCTGCCGTCGTCGGCGTGCCGCACCGCGATTTCGGCGAGGGTGTCACGGCGATCGTCGTGCTGGAAGGCGGCGCGGAGATTGCCGAAGACGAAGTGCAGGCGCGGCTGAAGGAGCGGCTGGCGGCCTACAAGCTGCCGAAGCGGGTGTTTTTCGTTCCCGAACTACCGCGCAACACCATGGGCAAGGTACAGAAGAATGTGCTGCGGGAGACCTACGCAGATACATACAAGGGGTAGCGGCTGGTCCGCTCATTCCCGCGAAAGCGGGAATCGGGTGCCGCCAACTCGGAGAGAGAATACTGCAGAGCGATCCCCGCTTTCGCGGGGATGAGCGGGGAAAGGGTGCTCGGTGTTCTATCCGCCCAACGCCATTTCCCCACGGTCGAGCAGGATCGGGATGATCAGGTCCTCCTCGTCGTCGAGGTGGCGGTTGAGGCTTTTCAGGAACCCCGACAGGCTGTTCGACATCGTGTTGGCGGCAAAGCCGACGCGGTCGGCGGGGCCGGCGAGCGCCTGGGCCAGGCCGTTGCCCGCATCCTGCAGCGACAACAGACCCTCGTGGATCATCTCGTGATCGTTTTCCAGAATGTCGAAGCCGCGCGATAAGAGCGGCTCTGTCTGCGTCAGCAGCGGGAAGTACTCGTGGTCCTCGATCATGTGGTGACCGTTGAGCTGCTGGAGAAAGAACCGGATGCGCGGCAGGAACCAGGCGCGGAATTCCTCCGCCGGCACGGTTCCCTCCTTCAGGTGATCGGAAGCCTGCAACAGCGCTCCGTTCAGCTCGCGGAACATGTCGTGCCGGCCGAGCCAGAATTTCGACAGCTCGCCGAGATTGGGATGCGTTGGCCAGACCTCGCGTGGATATCGTTCTACCAGCAGGCGCAGGTCGCTTGGCCAGCCGGTGCGGTGATCCAGCGTCAGGTCGGGCGGGATGTTGCCGGGCGGATTTTCTTGGGGATCTGTCATCGTACGGGAAATTTACCGGAAAAGACGCGTCAGCGCCGGGTGCGCCATCTAACTGGTGCGAAAGTCGCCGGATTCAATCCGCTGCGGGGGCGGTTTTCTGGAAAAGCTCGTAGGCCGTCGGGTTGTCCGGGCAAAAGCCCAGCTCGCATTCGGCGACGGTCGACACCGCGTTGCCGAGGGCCAGCAGCGAAAACAACCCCAACGCGATCATCGACAGCCCGCCGATGCGGACCGGTTCGGGTGCGAGTTCCGGTTCGAACTGGCCTTCCAGGAACAGCATCGCGGCCGAGCAGAGGATGATGAGCGCGAAGACGATGAACGCCCAGGTGTAGAAATGGAAGCCGAGGAAGGGATCGCCGTAGGAGCCGGTTCCAGGCGCGACATGCAGCGCGATCTGGCGCAGCGACACCGCGGCGCCGAGGATCGCCGAGACGATCGCCATGCCGTAGTGGGCCGGGCGCGGCTCGATCGTGATGTTGAGCGCGATGCCGATGCCGGCGACGACGAACGCCATGCGCTGCATCAGGCAGAGCGGGCAGGGCAGGTCGTGTTTCAGGAACTGGTCGGCGAACGCGAACAGGAGCGGCACCGATAGAGCGAGAAGGCCGAGGGCGTTCACGGTGCGGGCGAGGGCGGGGCTCATGCGATTTCCCTCACAGATCGATGTTGAGGGCGTCGGTGAAGTGGAACTTCACCAGCACAAGTATCGCGAGGATGGTCAGCGCCCACAGCCCCATCGTGGCGCCGCGCCAACCGCGCCAGGCGGTCAGGAGAGCAAGAAATGCCAGCAGGAAGGGCAAGGCCATCATGGGCGGGGTCTCCGTTGAACCGTGTCGATCCGGCGGCCGCACCCGGCAATCGGCGAATCAATTCCAGTGCGTGGCAGAGTACAGCAAGGCGGCGCGCGAAACCGCGTGCGTAGCCGCCGAAGCAATGCAGCGTTGCGCCCAGCGCGATTGTGCCGCGCGCCGTTTCGTGGTTGTCCGTACCGATCGGAGGATACGCTGCAACATATCGTCGGCATTGTTTTCAAGGTCTTCTCGGCCTTCGTCCTCGTCTGCATGGCCGCGCTGGTGAAATACCTGAGCGCCGACGTGCCGACGGGCGAGCTGATCTTCGCGCGCAGTTTCTTCGCGTTGCCGCCGCTGCTGATCTGGATGATCTACCGGCGCGAGTTCCCGACGGCGCTCAAGACGCACCGGTTTCGCGGCCATGTGCTGCGCGGCGTATTCGGCGGCACGGCCATGGCCGGCTTCTTCATCGGCCTCACCTACCTGCCGTTGCCGGACATGACGGCGATCCAGTTCGTGGCGCCGCTGATGACGCTGGCGCTGGCGACCGTGCTGCTCGGCGAAGTCGTCGGCATCTACCGCTGGTCGGCGGTGGGGGTGGGCTTTCTCGGCGTCATCCTGATCCTGTGGCCCTATCTCGGCGCCGGATTCACGCAAGGCGACGAGGGGGCAATCGGGGCATTGATCGGGCTCACCGGCGCATCGATGACGGCGCTCGCCATGGTGCAGGTGCGCCAGTTGACGGGAACAGAAACGACGGCGTCGATCGTATTCTACTTCTCGGTGACCTGTTCGGTGCTGGGGCTGGTGACGCTGCCGTTCGGCTGGGTGATGCCCGACCTGGAAACCACCGCGATCCTCGTTTCCATCGGCCTTTTAGGCGGGGTCGGGCAGATCCTGCTCACCCAAAGCTATCGTTATGCGCCGGTGTCGGTCATTGCGCCGTTCGACTACACGTCGATGATCTGGTCGCTGATCATCGGTTATTTTCTGTTCGGCGATGTGCCGTATCCGATCGTGCTGGTCGGGGCCTCAATCGTCATCGGCGCGGGGCTGTTCGTGATCTGGCGCGAGCGCCAGCTCGGCATCCAGCGTGCACGCCAACGCAAGGCCGGGCCGCCAACTGTGTAGGCCGCCTTTGCCCCGGACCGCTTTTCCTCTCAGAATGCCTTGAACGTGATGATCGTGTAGGTGTCGCGGATGCCCTCGAAGCACTGCACCTTCTCGTTGACGAAGTGGCCGATGTCGGTCTTGCCGTCGACGTAGAATTTAACCAGCAGATCATAGTCACCGGCGGTCGAGTAGATTTCCGAGGCGATCTCGGCGTCGGCGATCTGGTTGGCGACCTCGTAGGATTTGCCGAGGTGGCATTTGATCTGGACGAAGAAAGGGATCATGTGCGTCTCCGCTTAAGATTCGGGGCGATGTGACCAGATGCGCGCGGCTGCGGCAAGTCCGGCCGTTCGGTCGAGCTTTTAGGTGGTGGTGGTGAGCGCCACCAGATCCTGGGTCATGGCGCTGCCCGGTTCGGCAAGCGGGGCGATGACGGTGAAGTGGTTGGCGCCATCGAGCGCGTAATAGCTGGTCTCGATACCCGCTGCGCCCCATTGATCGACGATCGCGTGGCTCTGCCGGTGGAATTCGCTGCTTTCGTCGCCGCCGACCCAGGCATGCAGCCGCCCGCCTGCGGGGGCGGACCAGGACAGCGGGCTTTGGCGGGTGGCTTCGGCTGCGTCGAGCTTCAGGGCGCCGTTCAGACTGGTGTGGACGAGCGGCTCGAGTTCGAACAGGCCGGAGATCGGCTGGGCGGCGGGAACCGACGGGCCATTCTGACCCCAATCCGTCGCCAGCAGGGCAGCCGCGAGATGGCCGCCGGCCGAGTGCCCCGAAATTGCGATGGGAACCCGGAACCGGTCCCATAGCACGCGGGTCGCCATGCGCATTTCCTCGACGATATCGCCGATGCCAACATCGGGGCACAGCGTGTAGCCGGGCACGGCGAACGCGACGCCATGCGCCACGCAGCCTGCGGCCAGATGCGAGAAGAAGCTCTTGTCGAGGCCTTGCCAGTAGCCCCCGTGGATGAACACGGCGAGCCTGTCGACGCGGCGTTCGTCGGCTGGAAAGAACAGGTCCATGCGGTTGCGCGGCTTCGGGCCATACGAAAAATCGGCCTCCATCGCGGCGGTTTCGCGAAATGCCGCCGCATCGCGCATCCAGCCCTCGATGATTGCGGGGTGTTGGGGCACCAGTGCCCGGTTGTTGTATTCGGCCTCGAAGTCGATCCGGCTCATGGTCGGTCCTTGATGGTGGGCTCTTGAAACTCAATCGTATGTCCGCTAGGTGACTATCACGATCTCATTGGGGTGTCCCGTGCGGGGACTGAGAGGCCGTCAGCCAACCCATTGAACCTGATCCGGATTATGCCGGCGGAGGGACATGAGATGAAGCCGACCGACGTTCGCTTCACGACATTTGTTGAGTTTCGGGCCGTCCCGCCTCGCAGAGGGAGGACCGGGCCATGACGGCGCATGCGATCACCGCCGATACGGTCGCCGCGACGGTGGCGCGCTTGCGCGAACGGCGTCCCCGCGTTCATTGCATCACCAATTCCGCGGCGGTGAATTTTACCGCCAACGTGCTGCTTTCGGCCGGCTGCTTCCCCTCGATGACAGTAAACCCGGAAGAGGTGCCCGATTTCGTCGCCGGCGCCGACGCGCTGCTGGTCAATCTCGGCACACTCGATCCGCTACGCCAGGACGCGATAGGCGCAGCGATCGAGGTGACAGCCGAGACGGGCAGGCCCTGGGTGCTCGATCCGGTCTTCGTCGAGCGGTCGCGGATGCGTCTGGCGCTGGCGAAGCGGCTCGCAATGGCCGAACCGGCGGCGATCCGTCTGAACCGCGCGGAGCTTGCCGCCCTGATGGGCGGCGAGGAGAACGACGATCCGGAAAACATCCGGCCCGATCACGTTGCGCCAGGGAGCGATGAATCGGCGGCTGCCTACGCGCTGGCGACGCTGTCGACCGTGGTACGGACCGGCGATGTCGATTTCATTACCGACGGCGTCCGCTCCCTGAATATCGAAGGCGGACATCCGACCATGGCGCTGGTGACGGCGATGGGCTGCGCGGGCACCGCGCTGCTGGCCGGCTTCCTCGCCGTCGAGCCCGATGCCGTCGTCGCGTCGGCCGTGTGCCTTGCCTTCGTTGCGGCCGCCGCCGAACAGGCGGGCATGCGGTCCTATGGGCCCGGCACCTTCTCTCCAGCCTTCATCGACGCGCTTTACTGGTTGCGGCCGGAAGAGATCGGCGCGTCAGCGAGGATTTCATGACACCTGTCGATTTGACTCTCTACGGACTCGTCGATCCGGCCCGCAGTAATGGCCGCGATTTGGCGAACCTCGCCGCCGCAGCCGCGAGAGGCGGCGCGACCCTGATCCAGCTTCGCGACAAGACCGCTTCGACGCGCGTGTTCGTCGAGGAGGCGCGCGCGATCCACAAGGCGCTTCGGGGGACCGGCGTGCCGCTCCTGATCAACGACCGCGTCGACGTGGCGCTCGCGGCGGAAGCCGAGGGCGTGCATCTGGGCCAGGACGACATGGACGCACGCGATGCGCGACGCCAGCTCGGCCCCGAGGCGATCATCGGGCTCACCATCAAGAACGAGGGCCATGTTGCCGCTGCGCC
>CAJQNW010000125.1 GCA_905479765.1 uncultured Tepidamorphus sp.
CCCGCCGCGCCCGGACGAGCTAGAGACCGTCGTCGCCCAGGCGACCGTCACCGAGCGCGAAACCGGACGCTCCTTCGAAGCCGAGGTTCGGGAGTGATCGGTACGATCGCCACCCCCCTGCTCTCATTGGACGGCTGACGAACGATGTTCGACGTCAACGACCAAGCGACATCGGCGACGCGCCTGAAGGGCAGGAGCATCCTTCTCGACACATACGGCGACCTCGCCGAAAGGCCGAAGACCGGCAACCGGCTCGATACCGGCAAGATGAAGGATCTCCATTCGCGGCTGATGGGCCACTATCTCCGCGAGCTCGATCGCCAGTCGCTCAACCGCTACGAAATGGGGATCGACCACGACTTCTACGACAACGACCAGTGGCGCGAGGAAGACGCTGCCGAGGTCCGGGATCGCGGTCAGCACCCCCTCGTCTACAACGTCATCGGCACCACGATCGACTGGATACTCGGCACCGAGAAGCGGGCTCGCAGCGATTTCAATGTGCTGCCCCGCCGAAAGGAAGATGCCAAGCCGGCCGAGCGCAAGACGCAGATCCTCAAGTACCTCAACGACGTCAATAAAACTCCATTCTCAATCTCACGATCGTTCGCCGACTCCGCGAAGGGCGGAATTGGCTGGATCGAGGATGGTGTTCAGGACGATGCCGATGGGGAACCGCTCTACACGCGCTACGAAAGCTGGCGGAATCTGCTCTGGGATTCGACCTGCACCGAACTCGATACCAGCGACGGCCGATATCAGTTCCGCCACAAGTGGACCGACGTTGATATCGCGCAGGCCTGGTTCCCCAAGCGGGCCCAGCTCATCGCACGGTCCTCGGACCGGGCCTACGAGTTCCGCGGGCTATCGGCCTATGCCGACGAGGCCATGGACGCGCCGGAGGTCGAGCTCGATCAGGTCGGCCGGTTCGGGCCCGAGGAGGCCTCGTCGGGATTCAGGAGCCGGGTACGCCTGATCGAGTGCTGGTTCCGCGTCCCCGTGACCGCCGCGAAACTGATCGGCGGAGCTTTTCACGGCGAGCTTTATGACGAGCACTCGCCAGGCCACCGTGAGGCGGTCGAGGCCGGCGAGACCCGTATCCGCGAAAAGACCGTGATGCGGATGCACGTGGCGATCATGACGACGGCGGGCTTTCTGTATGTCGGCCCCAGCCCCTACCGCCACAACCGGTTCCCCTTCACCCCCATCTGGGCATTCCGCCGCGACCGTGACGGGTTGCCCTACGGCGTGATCCGGCGTCTGCGGGACATCCAGGAGGACATCAACAAGCGCGCCTCCAAGGCCCTCTACATCCTGTCCACCAACAAGGTCATCGTCGAGGAAGGCGCGTCCAGCGACATGGACGCCCTGGTCGAGGAAGCCCAGCGCCCGGACGGCGTGCTCGTCGTCAAGGAAGGCAAGCGCGGCGCCATCGATCTCGACGTCGATCGGGAGCTGTCTCAGTACCAGCTGCAGCTCATGTCGCAGTCGATCCAGATGGTTCAGCAGGCGGGCGGCGTCACCGACGAGAACCGGGGGTTCAAGACGAACGCTACATCCGGGATCGCGATCGAGCGGCGCCAGGACCAGGGCGCGCTGGCGACGGCCGGTCTGTTCGACAACCTGCGCTACGCCCAGCAGTGCCGGGGTGAAAAGCAACTCGCCAATGTCGAACAGTTCATGTCGGAGCAGAAGGCGTTCCGCATCACCAACATGCGCGGGCAGCCGGAATACGTCGACGTCAATGACGGGCTGCCCGAAAACGACATCGTCCGGTCCAAGGCGGATTTCGTCATCGCCGAGGCCGACTGGCGCGCCTCGATTCGCCAAGCCGCCGTCGATCAGCTCCTGGAAGTCGTCACCAAACTGGCGCCGGGCGCTCCGCAGCTCGTCATGGTCATGCTCGACCTGATCGTCGAGAGCATGGACGTCCCCAGCCGCGACGAACTGGTGCGCCGGATCCGCAGCATCTCCGGCCAGCCCGACCCAGACGCCGACGAGCCGACGCCGGAGCAACAGGCCCAGCAGCAGCAGGCCGATCTCGCCAAGAAGATGGAGATCGAGCGCGCGCAGGCCGATCTCAAGAAGGCCGTAGCCGACGCTGAGGCAGCCATGGCGAAGGCCGAAAAGCTACGCGGCGAGCTCGCCTCGACCAACGTCGCCACCCAGCAGAAGGCCATCGAAGCCGCCCGCAACCTGGTCGAGACGCCCGAAACGGCCGCCCCGGCCGATTTCATCCTGAAGGAGGCCGGCTTTCAGGCCGCTTCCGAGAAGCATGCGGCAGCCGAGATCGCCGCCGAAGCCCAGGCAGCGACTCAACCCGCCGCCCTACCCCCGCCCCAACCCATTGCTGAAAACGGAGCACAGCCATGACGAAACACGGCTACAGCGAGGAAGACCTCGCGGTCCTGACCCCGGAGGAGCGTGAAGCCCTCCTCGAGGATGACGCCGACGACACTGACGACGCCGACGACACTGCGGCCTTAGCCGATGATGACGCCGATACGGCCGCCGCCAAGGCAGCCGCAGCAGAAGCCGCCACGGCCGAAGCCGACGATGACCCCGATGACGAAGATAAGGGGGCCGATGCCGCCGACGACGAAATGGCCGCCGAGGCGGCTGCCAAAGCTGCCGACACCGAAACCGGCACCGAAGGCGCGGATGACGGCGGCGAAACCGCGACGCCGACCACGCCGTCGGCGGCAACCCCTCGCTTCGAGGCTCCCGAAGACGCCGACGAGAAGCTGAAGGACATCGAGCGGCGACAGGAGGAGCTCGACGCCAAGTTTGACGATGGCGAGATCACCGCCGCCGAGTTGCGGCAACAGTCCCGCGATCTGTCCGGCGAGGAACGGGAGATCCGCGAGTCCTTGCTGTTGGCGCGGGTGTCGTCGGCCGGAGTGGAGCAGTCCTGGGAAGACACCTGCACCACGTTCCTGGACAAAAACAAGGAACTCTACGCGCCCGGATCGCAGATGCTCAATCTCCTCGATGCGGAGGTCAGGCGCCTGCAGAGCGGTGCCGAGAACCCCTTGGACCCGGACCTGCTCGCAAAGGCCCACGAAGGCCTCCAGGCGGTCCTGAGCGGTGCGAAGCCGACGCCGGCGGCCGGTGATCCCGGCAAGGGAAAGGAGGATACCGCGAAGACCGAACGGGAGCTGCCCCCCTCCCTCGCGAACATCCCGGCCTCGGACATCAACGATTCGTCGGAAGGCGAGTTCGCCGGCCTCGATCGCCTCACCGGCGTCGAGCTCGAAGACGCGATGGCGGCGCTGAGCGACAGCGCTCGCGAACGCTACCTTGCCGGCCGGTAACGAGCAGAGCACCGCGGGGGATACCTTCATGGCACTGGTTCTGACGGTCCAGCACGACGAAACGGTCAAGATCGGGGATCTCGGAGAGATCGTCGTGCGGATTGATTCCGGAGGGCCCCGCGGCGGTAGACGGGTTCAACTCGTCATCGACGGCAAGGGTCTGGCTCCGATCGACGTACTCCCCGCTCACGAGGGCGGGTACGGCGCCCAGCCGGTGCCCAGGTCACTTCCCGGCCCCGCGCCGGACCTGCCCGATGAGCCCCAAAGGGAACACCGCAAGGGGCGACGGCCAAGGCGGGGCAACCGGTATTGAGTAACGCTGGCAACCGGACTATAAGCGAAGGCATCCACGCGCATGATGTGCAGCAACCCTCAGGGAGCACATCATGAGCGCAGCGCCCACCACAATCAAAGTCGGCGACCCCAAAGCCGTCAAGCGGTGGTCAGCGGACCTTTTCGTCCAGACCAGCAAGAGATCGTATTGGGACCGAAAGTTCGTCGGTGCCAGCGACAATCACGTCATCCAGCGCCTCAACGAGCTGGAAAGCGAAGCCGGCGACACGATCACCTACGACCTGGCGCTTTTGCTGACGGGTGAGCCGGTCTATGGCGACAACATCGCCGAGGGCAAGGAGCGGTCGCTCAAGTTCGCCACCGACGAAATCAAGATCGACCAGATGTTCTATCCGGTCAACGCCGGCGGCGTGATGACGCGCAAGCGCACCCTGCACAATCTGCGCACGGTCGCCCGCAACCAGATGGCCCGGTATTGGGCCCGCTTCAACGACGAGATGATGTTCATCTACATGTCGGGGTCGCGCGGCATCAATGAGGGCTTCGCCACCCCGATCACGTGGGCCGGTCACGCCGGCAACCCGATCCAGGCGCCCGACACGGACCATGTCATCTACGGCGGCACGGCAACGGCCAAGGCGAACCTCACCGCCGCCCACAAGATGAGCCGGTCGCTCATCCAGCGCTCCGCGACCAAGGCGAAGATGATGCGGGAAGTGAATCCCGACGTCTCCGAAATCGTCCCGGTCGACATCGACGGCGGCGATCACTTCGTTTGCCTGATGACGCCCTTCCAGGAGCACGACCTGAAGGAAGAGTCCGGCACCGGCGGGTGGCTGGATCTCCAGAAGGCCGCTGCCGCCGCCGAAGGTCGGAAAAACGCGATCTTCAAAGGCACGCTGGGCATGATCGACGACGTCGTTCTGCACAGCCACAAGTCGGTGATCCGGTTCAACGACTACGGCGCAGGTTCCGACGTCGTTGCCGCCCGCGCGCTGTTCATGGGCGCTCAAGCCGGCGTCATCGCTTATGGCTCCGAAGGTGGCGGCGCCGGGCGCATGGACTGGCGCGAGAAGAAGGGTGACTACGACCGCCAGCTCAATCTGGGTTCGGGCACCATCTGCGGCGTCAAGAAGGCCCGGTTCGGCGGCAAGGACTTCGGCATCTTCGCAATCGACACGGCGGCCGCGGATCCGAACGGCTAACCCGGCGCACAACCCAAACCCCAGAGCGACA
>CAJQNW010000126.1 GCA_905479765.1 uncultured Tepidamorphus sp.
CTCGGTTCCGAAAAGCCGGTAGAGGATCGAACCGGGAAGCATCGGGGAACCAGACCCCACCGCTGGCCGTTATGCAATCGAACTCCAACACGCGAACGAGGAGCATCGATATGCACGACATCAGCGGCAAGAAAATCATCATCTTGGCAACCCATGGCTTCGAGCAGTCCGAGCTCGAGGTGCCGATGCGCAAACTGGCGGAGGCCGGGGCAAAGGTGCATGTGGTCGCGCCCGAGGCCGGCGAAATCAAGGGCTGGGACAAAGACGACTGGGGCAATGCGGTTCAGGTCGATCTGGAACTCGACGAGGTCAATCCCGACGACTATCACGCGATCGTCCTGCCTGGTGGCCAGATCAATCCGGACCTGTTGCGGGTGAACGAAACGGCGCTCGCCCTGATCAAGGCAATGTTCGAGCAGAAGAAGGTCGTCGCGGCGATCTGCCACGCGCCGTGGCTTCTGATCGAGGCCGGTATCGCCAAAGGGCGGGACTTCACCTCCTATCACTCGATCAAGACCGATGTGATGAATGCCGGTGGCAACTGGAAGGACGAGGCCGTCGTCGTGGACAACGGGCTCGTAACCAGCCGCAATCCTGACGATCTCGATGTGTTCTGCGACAAGATTGCAGAGGAAATCCATGAGGGCCGCCACGAACAACGGGCCGCCTGAGGCGCATCGATCCTGCAACACAAAGGGCCGCGATCGTCGCGGCCCTTTGATTTTCTCGCGTTGGCGGACTAGATAGCCGCCATGTCCGAGAAACCCATCCATGTCATCGGCGCCGGCCTTGCCGGATCCGAGGCCGCCTGGCAGGCCGCGCAAGCCGGCGTTCCGGTGATCCTGCACGAAATGCGGCCGGTCCGCACGACCGAAGCCCACATCACCGAGGGCTGCGCCGAGCTCGTGTGCTCGAATTCGTTCCGCTCCGACGATGCTGAATCCAACGCTGTCGGGCTTCTGCATGCGGAAATGCGCCGCTGCGGGTCGCTGATCATGAGGTCGGGCGATGCGCATCAGGTGCCGGCCGGCGGGGCGCTCGCAGTCGACCGGGTCGCGTTTTCGGATGCGGTAACGGCGGCACTGCAGTCACATCCGCTGATCGAGGTACGCCGAGAGGAGATCGCCGGTCTGCCGCCGGAAGACTGGGACAGCGTGATTGTCGCGACCGGCCCCCTCACCTCGCCCGCATTATCGGAGGCGGTTCGCGCCGCGACGGACCAGGATTCGCTGGCCTTCTTCGATGCGATCGCACCGATCGTCTACAAGGAATCGATCGACTTTTCGAAGGCCTGGTTCCAGTCACGTTACGACAAGGCCGGCCCCGGCGGCACCGGCGCCGACTACATCAACTGCCCGATGAACAAGGACCAGTACGAAGCGTTCGTCGACGCTCTGATCGCCGGCGACACAACAGAGTTTCGCGAGTGGGAAAAGGACACGCCGTATTTCGACGGCTGCCTGCCGATCGAGGTGATGGCGGAGCGTGGCCGCGAGACACTGCGGCACGGACCGATGAAACCCGTTGGCCTTACAAATCCGCGCGACCCGCAGGTGAAATCCCATGCGATCGTCCAGCTGCGCCAGGACAATGCGCTGGGCACGCTCTACAACATGGTCGGATTCCAGACGAAGCTGAAATACGCCGCCCAGGCGGATATCTTCCGGATGATTCCGGGACTGGAGAATGCGGAATTCGCCCGCCTCGGCGGCCTGCATCGAAACACGTTCCTCAACAGTCCGAAGTTGCTGGATGACAGCCTGCGGCTGAAGGTGGTGCCTCGGCTTCGGTTCGCCGGGCAGATCACCGGTGTCGAGGGCTACGTGGAATCCGCAGCGATCGGGTTGTTGGCGGGACGGTTCGCTGCGGCGGAGCGGTTGGGGCAGGCAAGTGTAGCACCGCCGGATACAACGGCGCTTGGCGCGCTGATAGGCCATATAACCGGCGGCCATTTGTCCGAGGACGGTTCGACTCGCAGCTTCCAACCGATGAACATCAATTTCGGACTGTTCCCGCCGATCGAGGTTCCAAAGACGCCGGGGGTCCGATTGCGGGGCAAGGAAAAGACACGGGCTCGCAAACGCGCGATGTCGGCGCGGGCTCTTGCCGACATCGACAGCTGGATCGGCCGCCGCGAGGCTGCCGAATAGCGGTCAACAGGACCTGGTTGCCGTCCGCGCCGCGTTCCAGAGGGTCAACTGGCGGCGCCATTGCGGCACCACGCATTTTTCCGTGAAGGGCTGATAGCCCGGCCGGTCCATTGTTTTCAGATAGGGCCGCACCAATGCGATCGGCAATACGGCTGGAACGGCCTGCCGGCAGATGTCACGGATACAGCTGCCGGCCTGGTCCAAGTGGTGCCAAGCCAATGCGCGCACATCCGCCAAGGCCGCGCGCAATTCCGGCGTATCGTTGGCGGCGAACACGTCTTCGCGGTCCACGCCGTGGCGGGTGAATATCTCGTCGGGCAGGAAAATTTGCCCGCGCGCGGCATGGAACGGCATTGCGCGCAGCAGACCTGTGATCGCGTAGGCGATGCCACCGTGGTCGACCATGGCGGTCGTCCAGTTGCAGCCGCGGACCCCCAGGATTTCCGTTGCGACCGCCATCGGTTGCGACGATGTTGCCCGCACATAGGCCTCAAGGTCGGCAACCGTCGGCATCGGATCGTCATAGATGTCGAACGTGCGCGCTTCGATGAGATCGTGGAAGGGCTGGCAGGACAGGTCGCAGCGGTCGAGGGTCTCGATCAGCGCGGCTGCGACAGGGTGGCGGCCAACTTCACCGTGGCCGCAGCCAGCCAATGCGTCGCGCCACCACTGTAGCCGCATTTCACCGGGCAGCGCATCGCTGACCACGTCACGGATACGGGCGACTTCGATGTTGAACGCATAAAGCGCGAACAGATGCTTGCGATTGTCTTCGGGTGCGAACAGGCTGGCCAGGAACCTGTCCTTATCGCCGCGGCGAACGAGGTCCTCGCAATACCTGAAGCAGTCTGCTGCCGCCGGACCACCCATGATCGTCAATCCACCGCGATCAGGGCGGCCCCGACAGACCGATATTCGGCGAGAAGGACGTTATAGGTTCGAACGGCGGCGCCTGTGTCCATGACATCGATCTGGATGCCGTGTTCGGCGCAGACGAGCCGTATCCCGGTTGCCGCGGGTTCGAGTTTTCGGCCGGTCCCGATCAACATCAGATCCGGCTTGATCGCTTCATTGAACAGGCGCTTGAGGCTCGATTCGGTGATTTTGCGCGGATCGGTCACCGACCAGCCATAGATACCGCTCCGCAGAACCAGGATGGAGCCGCGGTGGGACATTTGAGCGAATCGGAAACCGCCGTGCCCGTAGGCTTCTATCGGTGCTTGGCGGGGAAAGTGCGCGTCGCGCATGTGCATCCGTTCAAACGATATAGGGACGCCGCGATCCGGGTCAGGCGCCTTCCGCAGCCGTGGAAGCCTTGGTCGGGCTGCCGCCGTCACGGCCGGCGCCAAGGTACAGCAAGACGGGCGATGCGACATAGATCGATGAGAATGTTCCAACAAGAACGCCCCAGATCATGGCGAATACGAAACTGCGGATCACTTCACCACCGAATACATAGAGCGCGATCAGCGCGAGCAAAGTGGTCAGCGACGTCATGATCGTACGCGACAGCGTCTGGTTGACGCTGAGGTCGAGCAAATCGGCCATCGGCATCTTGCGATACCGGCGCACGTTTTCGCGGACCCGGTCGTAGACGACGACGGTATCGTTCAGCGAATAACCGACGATGGTCAGGATCGCGGCGATGCTCGACAGGTTGAAATCCAGCTGCAGCAAGGCAAACACGCCGATGGTCAGGATGACGTCGTGAAGCGTCGCGATGATCGCGCCGATCGCATACTGCCATTCGAACCGAAACCAGATGTAGATCAGGATCGCGAACAGCGAGGCCAGGACGGCGATCGTGCCGGTTCGCGCCAGTTCACCACTGACCGTCGGACCGACGATCTCGACGCGGCGGTATTCGACGGTATCGCCCAATGCATCGCGGATTTTGGCGATTACGGCCTGCTGGGCCAGTTCGCCGCCTTCCTGCTCCACGACTCGGATGAGGACCTCGTCGGGCGCGCCGAACTCCTGTATCTGAACATCGCCAAGCCCAAGCTGTCCGACCGTCTCGCGCAATTGGGATATGTTGGCCGGGCTTTCCTTGGTCTGGATCTCGATCAGGGATCCGCCGCGGAAATCGATGCCGAGATTCAGGCCCACTGCGAAGAACATCACGATCGACAGGATTGCCAGCAATCCGGATAGCGGCAGCGTGATGCGCCGCAGACGCATGAACCCGATTGTCGTGTCGTCTGGAACCAGCCTCAAGTGACGCAACAGATCGCTCCTTATTTAAATCGGCACGCTGGAGGGGCGGCGCATGCGCACCCACTCCGCGACGATCAGGCGGTTGACCAGATAGGCAGTGAACACCGTGGTGACGATGCCGATGGCGAGCGTGATGGCGAAGCCCCGGATCGGACCGGACCCCAGATAGAACAGGATTACCGCAGCGATGAGCGTGGTGATATTGGCGTCCATGATGGTGCCAAGCGCGCGCCGGTATCCCGAGTCGATGGACGCGATCGCACTCTTTCCGGACTTCTGCTCTTCGCGAATGCGCTCATAGATCAGCACATTGGCGTCGACCGCCATGCCGACGGTGAGCACGATGCCGGCGATGCCGGGCAGCGTCAGCGTCGCACCGAGAAGCGACAGGATACCAATGACGAGCGTGATGTTGATGAGCAGCGCGATATTGGCGAAGACGCCGAACAGCCCGTAGACAACAACCATAAAGATGATGACGGCGAACGTCCCGATCAGCGCCGCGATCTTGCCGGCTGCCACGGAGTCCGCGCCCAGCCCCGGACCGACCGTGCGTTCCTCGATCGGTGTCAAAGGCGCGGGCAAGGCACCGGCGCGCAACAGGATAGCCAGGTCGTTGGCTTCCTCGATCAGGAAGCTGCCGCTGATCTGACCCGATCCACCAAGGATCGGCTCGCGGATCACGGGCGCGCTGATTACTTCATTGTCCAGCACGATGGCGAATGGCCGGCCGACGTTCTGCTGGGTGGCGACGGCGAAGCGGCGCGCGCCGCTGGAATTGAAGCGGAAGCTGACGATCGGCTCATTGGTGTTCTGGTCGAAGCCCGGCTGGGAGTCGACGAGATCCTCGCCGCTCACCATGGTGCGCTTTTCGATCAGATACGGTACCGGCGGGTCGTCTTGCGAATAAAGCAGCTCCGATTCCGGCGGTGGACGGCCGTTCAGCGCTTCGGCCGCCGGCATCGAGAGGTCGACCATGCGGAACGACAACTTGGCGGTCTGGCCAATCAGCGCCTTGAGGCGTTCGGGGTCGTCGAGGCCTGGAACCTGGACGAGAATACGGTCGGCTCCCTGTCGTTGAATCGTCGGCTCGGTCGTCCCGAGCTCGTCAATGCGACGCCGGACGATCTCGATGGACTGCTCGACCGCGGAGTTGATCCTCTGGGTGATCCCCTCCTCGCTGAGCTCCAGCGTAATCTTTCCCTCAGGCGTACTCGTGAGATTGACGTCACGGGCCGTCGAGCCGCTCAGGACAGAGCCGAGCGGCTGGGAGAGCTCGCGCAGCGCTTTCACGGCGGCATCGGTCTGGGCGACATCGCGGATCGTTACGTCGACGTTTTTTCCGCGGGCGGTCAGGCCGGTGTAGCCGATCCGCTCGTCGCGGAGGATCTGGCGGACATCGTCGCGAAGCGTATCGACGCGCTCCTTGACCACCGCGTCCGTGTCGACTGCCAGTAGGATGTGCGAACCACCCTGCAGATCGAGGCCGAGCACCAGCTGGCGATGCGGTATCCAGGACGGCCAGGATTCGGCCTCCTGCTTGGAGAAGAAATTGGGAATGGTCGCCAAAATCCCGGCCGCGCAAATCGCGATAATCAGGATAACGGTCCAGCGGGCGAAGTGCAGCATGGCAGCCTAGTACTCGACGAGGGACGGTTCAGGTAACGGGTTCAGCCTTCGTCCTTGACGGGTTCGCCCTTGGCGCGGACTTCGGCGACCATCGAGCGCGAAACGCGGACGCGCACGCCCTCGGAAATCTCGACCTGGATCTCCTTTTCGTCGATGACCTTGGATATCTTGCCGATCAGGCCACCAGCGGTGACCACCGTGTCGCCACGGCGCAACGCGCCAATCATCTCCTGCTGCTGTTTCACGCGGCGCTGCTGCGGGCGCAGGATCAGGAAATACAGGACCACGAAGATCAGAACGAAGGGAAGAAGCTGAAACAGGAATTCGGAACCGCCGGCAATTCCCGCGCCTTGCGCAAAGGCGGGTGTAACGAACATCAGTTTCTCCTGTCCAGAATCACATGTCATTGCGCCGCCGGTTTCCCGGCAGCGGCGAAATCGCGCGGACTATACCCACCGTCCAGCGCTTTGCAAACCAGAACCGAACGCTCTCAACCGGTGTTTGTCCGGATCGATCCTGAAGTATCCGGCCAATTGACCGAACCGGCGCGCATGCTACGGTCCGCCGGCCGTGCCCGGAAATCCTATTTGGACCCGTACGGGCCTGTTCGGGCCGGCAACAGTTCGGGAGATAGGTGGCCTTGGTGACGGAACAAGACGAAACACGAAAACTTCTATCGAGGATCGCAGACAGTCTCGAACGGATCGCGCCGCTGCCGCCGCCGGCAGCCGACATATCCGCAACGGACGCCTTCGTCTGGCGCCCCTCCCCGCCTGGATTGCAGCCGGTCGCGACCGTCAACCGCGTCGACATGATATTGCTGAAGGGCATCGATCGCGCGCGGGATATGCTCATCGAGAATACCGAGCGCTTCGCAAGGGGTCTGCCCGCCAACAACGCCCTTCTGTGGGGCGCGCGAGGCATGGGCAAGAGTTCGCTGATCAAGGCCTCCCATGCCGCGGTCAACCAGTCGCTGGCACAAGACGGGTTCGGGGCGCTCAAGCTCGTGGAAATCCACCGCGAGGATATCGAGACATTGCCGCTGCTGATGAATATCGCCCGGGAGTCCGATCACCGATTCCTGGTTTTCTGCGACGACCTGTCCTTCGATTTCGACGATACGTCGTACAAGTCGCTGAAAGCCGTGCTCGAAGGCGGCATCGAGGGGCGGCCCGACAACACGCTGTTCTACGCGAC
>CAJQNW010000127.1 GCA_905479765.1 uncultured Tepidamorphus sp.
GAACCGACTCGTTGGAGCTGATGACGAAGCTGGTCGCCTCGTCGCCCGGCGAGCCGTGCATCATCCAGCCGGCAGCCCCGTCCACGCCCTGGGCGATCACGGTGCCGTTGGTCGTAGTCGCCTGCAGGCCGATCGGCGAGACATGCGGCAGGCCGCTCGGCGCGACCGTCGCGATGATGTTGTTGGCCTGGTCGACGAGGACGCGTGCGGGCAGCGACAACTCGCCGAGGCTCTCCGACGCGCTGCAGCCGTCCGCCTTGCAAAGGCTGGCCTTGTCGATGGTGCAATCCGTACGTGGACCCGGCGGTGTGGCCGCGGCCTTGTTGTCGGTCTGGGCGGCGGCCGAACCGGCTGACAGGCCGGCGGACACGACTGCCGCGAGCGCCGTCGCGATGAGCGCGTTTTTGCGCATGGGATATTTCCTTTGTTCCAACAAGCCGGTCAGCGCGGCGCGCAGGGCGGATACGGCGCGTAGCCGCAATAGGGCGGATACCCGTAGGCGGGATAGGGATAGGCGGGCGTCGCGGCGGCGGCCGCACCGGCGACCGCGGCCCCGGCGACTGCGCCGGCAACCATCCCGCCGACGAATGCGGCGCCGTTGTTATAGTGCGGCGGGTAATACGGGTGGTAGGGGTGATACGGATGATAGCCGGGGTGGTATGCCGGGTGATATCCCCCGTGATACCCGCCGTGGTATCCGCCGTGCGCTACCCACGCCGAGGCCGGCTGCGCCGCGAAGGCGGACGAAAGCGTCGCCGCGCCCAGGGCGAGGGCTAGGGTCAGTTTCGGGATTCTCATGTGCGATCTCCAGAGTGCATCCTCGGCAGCAGATCGAATGGTCCGAACGACTGCCGTTGCGTCACTACTACAGCGCCCCTTTCGGACGGATTAAGACAGCTGGAGATTCTGTAGGGGACCGTTGTCTGCGGATTTCCGCCCGCGTGTCCCCTTCCGACGCCTCAGACAAACAGCTCGGTCATCTCGAATTTCGTCACGTCCACCAGCCCCTTGTCGGAAATCCGCAACTCCGGGATAACCACAAGCGCCAATAGCGAATGCTGCATGTAGGCGTTGTTGAGGGTGCAGCCGCAGTCGCGCATCGCCGCCACCATGCGATCCGCTTTCTCCGCGACGATCTCGGCGCGTTCATCCGACATCAGGCCGGCGATCGGCAGTTCGACCAGCGCCAGTTCCTTGCCTTCGGACACCACAACGATGCCGCCGCCGACTTCCGCAGCCCGGTTCGCCGCCAGCGCCATGTCGGCCTTGTTGGTGCCCACCACGATCATGTGGTGGCTGTCATGCGCCACCGTGCTCGCCATTGCGCACGGCACGGTGTAGCCGAAGCCGGAGACGAAGCCGTTGGTGACCTCACCGGTCGCCCGGTGCCGCTCGACCAGCGCGATCTGGCAGACATCCTGCGCCAAATCGCCGACAACGAGGCCGTTTTCGACCGCAAGCGTCCGCTCCAGCGCCTTGGTCGGCGCCTGGTTCTCGACCACGCCGATGACGCGGGCCTTCACTTCGGCCGCACCCGCCGGCGCCGGGATATCGAAATCGGTCGCCGTCAGCTCCCGGCCGAGCCTGATGGTGCCCCTGGCGAAGTCCGGATAGTCGTAGGCCGGGATATCGATTGCCAGCTTGCCGGCCTCGGCCACCACCTGTCCCCGCGCAATCACGGTTTCAATCGGCAGCGACGGCAGGTCGGACGTCAGGATCATGTCGGCGCGCCGCCCCGGCGTGATCGAGCCAAGCTCGCGTTCCAGCCCGAAATGGCTGGCGGTGTTAATCGTCGCCATCTGGATCGCCACCAGCGGATTGCAGCCCTGCGCAATCGCGTGCCGCACCACCCGGTTCATGTGGCCTTCGTTGACGATGGTGCCGGAATGGCTGTCGTCGGTGCACAGGATGAAGTTGCGCGGATCGAGCCCCATCTCGGTCACCGCCTTGATCTGGCTGGCGACGTCGTACCACGCCGACCCAAGCCTGAGCATCGCCCGCATCCCCTGCCGGACACGCGCCACCGCGTCCTCCAGCCGGGTTCCCTCGTGATCGTCGGCCGGGCCGCCGGCGACATAGCCGTGGAACATTTTCCCCAGATCCGGCGAGGCGAAATGCCCGCCCACCGTCTTGTGCGCGCCCATGGTGGCGGCGATTTCACCCAGCATCTTGCCGTCACCGGAGGCAACGCCGGGGAAATTCATCACCTCGCCGAGCCCGATGATGTTGGGCCATGCCATCGCCTCGGCGACGTCCTTGGGACCGAGCTCGGCGCCCGCAGTCTCCAGTCCTGGCGCGCTCGGCACGCAGCTCGGCATTTGCACGAAGACGTTCGAGGGCATTTCCATCGCCTCGTCGTGCATCAGCCGGACACCGCTAAGCCCCAGGACGTTGGCAATCTCGTGCGGATCGACGAACATCGTCGTGGTGCCGTGCGGCAGCACCGCGCGGACGAACTCGGTGACCGTGATCATGCCGCTTTCGACATGCATGTGTCCGTCGCACAGGCCCGGTACCAGATAGGCCCCGTCGGCATCGATCACCTCGGTATCCGGGCCGATCGCATGGCTCGCGTCCGGACCGGCATAAGCGAAGCGGCCGGCCGCGATCGCCACATCGGTCGCGGGGATCACCTCGCGCGAATGCACGTTCACCCAGCGCCCGCCGCGCACCACAAGATCGGCAGGCGTCTTGCCGGTCGCCACGTCGATCAGCCTCGCGGCAACCTCGCTCCAGGGGCGAATGCCCGCCATATCGGCCTCCAAGTCTGTTGCGGCCCAACAAATTGTTTTGCCGGGCCGATCCTAGTCGAATTGGCCACGATACGATAACCAGATTACCAATCGCTGACGCACGGTCCCGATGGGCCGACAACCGGCGCACCATGGATATCGAAGACGGACAGGGAGTAGCAATATGGCGAAAGTGGCATTCATCGGTCTGGGCGTGATGGGCTATCCGATGGCGGGATACCTGAAGTCCAAGGGCGGCCACGACGTGACCGTCTATAACCGCACCGCGGCCAAGGCCGAGAAATGGGCCTCCAAGCACGGCGGCCAGGCTGCTGCGACCCCGAAGGCTGCCGCGGAAGGCTGCGATTTCGTCTTCTGCTGCGTCGGCAACGACGACGACCTGCGCGAAGTGACGCTTGGGCCCGACGGCGCCTTCCACGGCATGAAATCCGGCGCGGTCTTCATCGACAACACCACCGCCTCGGCCGACATCGCCCGCGAGCTCTACGAAGCAGGCAGGAAGGGCGGCTTCGGCGTGCTCGATGCCCCGGTCTCCGGCGGCCAGGCGGGCGCTGAGAACGGCGCGCTGACGGTGATGGTCGGCGGCGACGCCGATGTCTACGCAAAGGCCGAGCCGGTCATCCAGTGCTACGCCAAGATGGTCGGGCTGATGGGCGAGGCCGGCGCCGGCCAGCTCACCAAGATGGTCAACCAGATCTGCATCGCCGGCCTCGTCCAGGGACTGTCGGAAGGCATCCACATGGCCAAGACCTCGGGCCTCGACGTCGCCAAGGTGATCGGCGTGATTTCCAAGGGCGCGGCCCAGTCCTGGCAGATGGAAAACCGCTGGGAAACGATGGACGCCGGCAAGTTCGACTTCGGCTTCGCCGTCGACTGGATGCGCAAGGACCTGTCGATCTGCCTCGACGAGGCGCGGCGCAACGGCGCCCACCTGCCCGTCACCGCGCTGGTCGACCAGTTCTACTCCGACGTCCAGACGATGGGCGGCAAGCGCTGGGATACCTCCAGCCTGATCGCAAGGCTGCAGAAGTAAGCCACCTCCTCCCGCTCGTCCCCGCGACGGCGGGGACCGGGTTGCGTCTACCCGATCCGGAGCCTGCGGGGAGCGATTCCCGCTTTCGAGGGAATGAGCGGGTGTGGCGGAGGCAGTCAGCAACGGCAACCGCCTTGTTCGCTTGACCGCCGTTATGGGTCCCGGATCAAGTCCGGGACACGCGTTTGTTCTTGTAGCACCTCGGAGCAACAAACCGCAGCCGTGTGCCCTGGACTTGATCCAGGGCCCAGATAGCGATCGCGACGAGTGATACGGCAGCAAAAATGGGAGACTCTCCACTTCCGCTCATTCCGCCCCGGATCCGGCCTCCGGCCGGTCCGAGGATAAACTCCGGCGGGAATCCAGGCGCCGCTTGCTCCGGCGCCTCCGTGGCGTAAGCTGCCACCATGCCCCACGAATGGACCGTCGACGACGTCCTGAAGCGCCTCGAAAGTCTCGGCTCGGAGAAGAACCGCACCGGCATGGCCCGCTACGGCATCAACACCGACCGGGCGTACGGCGTCTCGGTCCGGGAAATCCGGCTGATCGCCCGCGAAATCCGGCGCGATCATGACCTGGCGCAAAAACTCTGGGCGACGGGCCGGCACGAGGCCCGCATCCTGGCCGGTTTCATCGCCGATCCGGCCGCGATGACGCGGGCCGACTGCGGCGACTGGGTCGCGGAGGTGAACTCGTGGGACCTGTGCGACCAGCTCTCCAAGCTCTTCGAACAGACGGCGTTTCGCGACGATCTCATCGCCGACTGGATCGCCGATAATCGTGAGTTCGTCCGCCGCGAGGGCTTTGCCGTCATGGTCGCCCGCACCGTCCATGACAAAATGGCGCCCGACCCGGCGTTCCTGCCTTATCTGGAGCTGATTGAGCGGCACGCGGCCGACGACCGCAATTTCGTCAGGAAGGCCGTCAACTGGGCGTTGCGCCAGATCGGCAAGCGGTCGCTTGCGCTGCATGGCCCTGCCCTCGACCTGGCGGAGAAACTGGCGATGTCCGATGACAGGACCGCCCGCTGGATCGGCCGCGACGCCGCGCGAGAGCTGAAATCGCCCGCGGTGATCGAGGCGCTCCAACGGAAGGCCAAAGCCTAGAGATTGACCCTGCGGCAGGCCCGCGTGTTAGAAATGCATCTTCGAGTTGATTTCCCCGCGAGCCTTGAACGATTCGTTGGATCGAACCCCTGAGCAAACTGCATGAAAGGGTCGAAACGGTGAGTGATATCTCAAAGCCGGCCACAGGCACGCACGCCGATGAGCACCCCGGTGAGCATGCCGGTGATCCCAAGGGGTTTCTGCATGCGATCAGGGACGAAGCAGCCCTGATCGTGGCGATCGCCACCGCCATCGTCATGTACACGGTCAGCACGGACTGGTTGCACGAACCCTCGAACATGATCCTGTTCGGCGGCCTGTTCTTCTGGCTTTTCGTCGTCATGATGTGGGCGGCGTTCCTGGCCGTGCGCCACGCCGACAGCCTCGCCGAGATGCTGGGCGAGCCTTATGGCACCCTGATCCTGACGCTGGCGGTGATCTGCATCGAGGTGTCGGTGATTTCCGCCGTCATGCTGTCGGGCAACTCCTCTCCGACACTTCCCCGCGACACCATGCTCGCGGTGCTGATGATCGTTCTCAACGGCATGGTCGGCATTTCGCTGCTTATCGGCGGATCGCGGTTTCAGCAGCAGGAGTACAACCTGCAGGGCGCGCGCACGTTCCTGTCGGTGCTCATCACCCTCGTGACGGTCACGATGATCCTGCCGACCTTCACGATTTCGACCGACGATCCGAGCCTGACCACCAACCAGGCGATCCTGTTCTCGGCCGCCACGGTCGTTCTCTACGGCGCCTTTCTCGCTATCCAGACCATTCGCCACCGCACCTTCTTCATGGAACCGGGATCGTTGGCCGAAGATATGGTCCCCGAGCACGGCAAGCATCCCGAAGGTCTCGAGACGCGGTCGCTGGCCTACCACGCCGTGCTTCTGGTCGTGACCCTGGTGACGATCGTCCTGCTGTCGAAGAAATTCGGCATTCTCGTGGACGAATCGATCGAGATACTCAATGCGCCCAGGGCCCTGGGCGGCGTCCTGATCGCCCTGCTCGTTCTGGCGCCGGAAGGGCTGGCGGCCTTCAGGGCTGCCGCATCCAATCATCTCCAGAGGGCGGTCAATATCTGCCTTGGTTCGGCGCTGGCGACGATCAGCCTGACGGTCCCGGCCGTGGTCGTCATCGCGCTCGCCACCGGCACGCATCTGGTTCTGGGGCTGGAGCGCGCCGAACTCGTCATGCTCGTGCTGACGCTGGTGATCAGCATCATCACCTTCTCCGGCCCGCGCACCAACGTGCTCCAGGGCATCGTCCTGCTGACCATCTTCGCGGTCTACATCATCTTGATATTTGATCCGTAGGGGGACCGTGTCGTCTGTCGCCGCTTCGATGCCGGCAACCCTCGGAGTGAAACATGACGGAACAGTCGGACTTCTGCGGCGCCCTGACGGAACGCATTCAGGACTGGTTCGAGCATTGCGGCGCGGTCGGTGTGCGCCTCGATATTGTCGATGATCCCAAGGAATGGCGAAAGCAGTTTGACTACTACGTCGTCCGGGAATTCGGCTTCATCCCTGCCTCGAATGACAAAGTGAGGTTAGAATTTTTTGTTACCAGCGATGACGAGGTCGGAGTGACGCTCGAATACTGGGACCGGATCTATGAGAGACTCGCCGTCGATAGGAAAATAACTTCGCAATGGCTCTTCGGATTTGACCCCCTGCCCTTCGTGTTCGGGCAATTGGTCCCTATCCTGGAAACTGCCCGCGACGGTCGAATGTCAGTCGAAATGGGCAGGTTCTGCGGTCGCTATGTCCCGGTTCGTATCCGTCTACTCTCCTACTCCGGCCCCCGGATGGAGTCGATGGATTACGGAACGCTGCCGCCTGTGGTCAATCGCGTTCTCCTGAAGATCCTCGGGATTCCCTCAATCAGCCTGACCTACCGACCCTGGTCGGACCCGGACTGATGGGAGCCCTAATTCCGGCCTTTGACTTCCCTGCGCCGCCCTATGGGTCCCGGATCAAGTCCGGGACACGCGTTTGTTTATGTGGCAAGGACCATCGGCAAACCGCAGTTTCGTGCCCTGGACTTGATCCAGGGCCCAGTCAACCTCGATCATGGAAGAGGCGGTAGCTGTTCTCGCGAGCCTCCCCACCTCCGCTCATTCCCGCGGAAGCGGGAATCCAGGATGGCTTGCCTCGGAATGCAATTGTCGTCGCGGCTCAGGCCTACTTCCCCTCTTCCGCCGCGAACTCCAGCGGCAGGGCCGTGGTGAACTTGATCTGCTCCATGGCGAAGCTCGACGAGACGTCGGTGAGCGCGACGCGGGCGATCAGCTTCTTGTAGAAGGCGTCGTAGTGCTCGATGTCGGGCACCACCACGCGCAGCAGATAGTCCACTTCGCCGCTCATCCGGTAGAACTCGACCACCTCCGGCAGATCGTTCACCGCGTCGGCGAACTTCGCCAGCCACTCGTCGGCATGCTGGTTGGTGCGGATCGCCACGAACACGGTGACCCCGGCGCGCACCTTCTTGGGGTCCAGCAACGCCACCCGGCGCTGGATGACGCCCTCCTCCTCCAGTTTCTGGATGCGCCGCCAGCACGGCGTCGTCGACAGGCCGACCCGTTTGCCGATCTCGGCGACGGGAACGGTGGAGTCCTCCTGGAGGACGGCCAGTATCTTGCGGTCGATGCGGTCCAGCACAGTCGCGATCCTTGGAATGATATTCTATTTACAGAGGGAAAATTAGAAATCCGTGTGATTTCGATCCGGATTTCGTAACACCATAGATTTTATTTCTAATATGTCCAGCGTCACGCCTTGCCCGGAGCCACCACGCGGACACATATTCCCATCATCGAATGCGGGGCGTCCGCACCGGGCTTCGGCCCTTTCGGAAATGGAGATTTCAGCATGTTTCACGCATCAGTCCGCGCGGCCGCCAGGCGGCTCGCAGCGGTAACCGCCGGGGTCATCATGACCTCTGTCGCAACAATCGGCTCGGCCGCCCTGGGCGCCTCGGCTCCCGCCACGCCGCTGGTCGACGCCGGCTGGCTGAACGATCGCGCCGGCGACGAGAACGTCGTCGTCCTCGACATCCGCAGCCCGCTGGCGGGATCGTCCAAGGAAGACTACGTCAAGGGCCATGTCCCCGGCGCCGTCTATGCGGAATATCCCGGCGCCTGGCGTACCACCCGCGACGGCGTCGCCGGCGTGCTGCCGTCGGTCGAGAAGCTGGAGGCCTATCTGTCCGAACTCGGCGTCTCCGACGACAAGACCGTGGTGATCGTCTCGACTGGCACCAGCAGCCTCGATTTCGGCGCCGCCGCCCGCGTCTACTGGACCTTCAAGGTGCTCGGCCACGACAACGTCTCGATCCTCGACGGCGGCCACGCCGCCTGGGTCGCCGACGGCAACCGCCCGCTGGAGACCGGCGACGTCAAGCCGGTCGGCGATCTATTCGTCGCGGAATTCCGCCCCGAACTCGACATCTCCACGCCCGAGGTCGAGAAGCTGGTTGCCGACAAGCCGGAACAGACCGTGCTGCTCGACGCGCGCCCGGAAGCCTTCTTCCTCGGCAAGAAGCGCCATCCCGCCGCTGCCGCGCACGGCCGCCTTCCCGGCGCCGTCAACCTCGACCACGACAGCTTCTTCGTCGCCGGCTCCGGCAAACTGAAGGACGGCGAGGCGCTGCAGTCGGCCGTTCCCGCCGATCTGAAGGACAAGTCGCTGGATATCGTCAGCTACTGCAACACCGGCCACTGGGCGGCGACTGACTGGTTTGTCATGTCCGAGCTGCTTGGCTACGAGAACGTGCGCATGTATGACGAATCGATGGTCGGCTGGACGCACGATCCCAAACGCATTGTCGACAGCGACCGCACCCGCCTCGACGACCTGCGCGACTGGTTCGACAGCCTCGGCAGCTAGTCAGGCGTTCGCGACCCGCGGGCTTCTGGCGGCGGCCTCTCCACCTCCCCTCCCCCTTGTGGGAAGGAGTCGGGGGTGGGGAAACGCCCGAGGCGGCTCTCGATGGGCCGGCTGGGTCGACGCTATCCGCCAATGTCGACGCGGCTCTGGGGCATCGAGCCACAGTTCCGCGTGTACCCTCTCCCCGACCCTCTCCCACAAGGGGAGAGGGAGTTTTAGAACAACGCAAATACACCAACCGTCAGGGCCGTCCCGAAATGTCCTCCGTCGATATTGCCTCTTCCGGCTCGTCCACACCCACCGGTGAGACCGCCTCCCGCCTGCCCTCCATCGACCGGACCGCCTCGGTCTTCGCCGTCCTCGCGCTGCTGGGCGGCGCGGTGCTGATCGGCAACGAGGTCTCCGCGAAGATGGCCGTGCTGTTCCTGATCGGCTCGGGGCTGGGCTTCGCCCTGCTGCACGGCGCGTTCGGCTTCACCGCCGGCTGGCGCCAGTTGGTCACCAAGAGCGATGGCCGCGGCATGCGCGCCCAGTTCCTGGTGATCGGGCTGACGATGCTGGCCTTCATCCCGCTGATCAACGGCTACGCGCCGGATGGATTAAGCCCGGCCGGCGCCATCGCCCCGGTCGGCACCTCGCTGATCGTCGGCGCCTTCCTGTTCGGGCTCGGTATGCAGCTTGGCAACGGCTGCGGCTCGGGCACCCTGTTCGCGCTCGGCGGCGGCTCCAAGCGCATGGTCATCACGCTCGCCTTCTTCATCGTCGGCTCGGTGATCGGCTCGATCCACCTGCCCTGGTGGCTCGACCAACCGGGCTTCGATCCGGTCAACCTGGCGACCGTCTTCACCATCCCCGGCGCGATTGTCCTGCAGGCCGCGGCCCTCGCCGCGCTCGCCTGGTGGACGCTCAGGCGCGAACGCAAGGCCGGCGTGACGTTCACCCGCGAGCCGCACCCCCGTACGACACTCGCCCGCCTCATGCGCGGTCCGTGGCCCTATTTTGCCGCGGGCCTCGCCATCGTCGGTCTCAACATCGCCACCCTGCTGATCGCCGGCCACCCCTGGACGATCACCTACGGCTTCGCGCTGTGGGGTGCAAAGGCCGCACAGGCCGTCGGCTTCGACATGAGCCAGTTCGAGTTCTGGCAGTGGCCGAAGGGCGCCGATGCGCTGTCCAATTCGCTGCTCGCCGACGTCACCTCGGTGATGAACTTAGGGCTAGTCCTTGGCGCCATGCTGGCCGCCGCACTCGCCGGCTCCTTCGCCAAGCCGACCCGCCTGTCGGGCCGCTCCGTTGCCGGCGCAGTCGTCGGCGGCCTGCTGATGGGCTACGGGGCGCGGCTTGCGTTTGGCTGCAACATCGGCGCGTTCCTCGGCGGCATCGGCTCGGGCAGCCTGCACGGCTGGATCTGGTTCGCGCTCGCCTTCGCCGGCACGATCGTCGGCATCCGCCTGCGGCCGTTCTTCGGCCTGAGCCGGGACTAGGGGCGCATCATGGAACGGATATCGAGCCGCAAGGTGCTGTTCGCCACCATCGGACTGGCGCTGGTGCTGGTGCTTGCCGATCACCTGATGAGCCCGCCGCTTAAGGCCTCGAGCATGGACGGCCCCGCCGCCTGCGCGCCTTGCGGCGCGCCCTGCCCCTCGACGCGGTAGAGTTTAAAGGCGCGCCTTCGGCAGGTTGTGACGCTGGGCCCCGGATCAAGTCCGGGGCGCCAGGCCTGTCTTATGGTACCGGCCCGTGCCCCAAGCACAGCCGTGTGCCCCGGACCCCGATCCGGGGCCCAGCGTGACGACCCCGCCGCAGGCGACCGCTATTGCGGCGCGACGCCACTACCGCAGGCGACCGCTACTGCGGCGCGACGCCATTACCGCAGGCAACCGCTATCGCGGCACGGCAACCCCGCGCGAATGAAAACCGACCGTCTTCGGCGCGCCGCGCAGGCTGAACGTCTCCAGTTGCGCGAAGGAAAATCCCGCTTCCTCGATCAGCAGGCGCATCGGCCGGTTGATGTGACAGCCGGCCGCGCACCGCGTCCAGAGCGGATCGAGCCGGTCCTGCCAGCGCGCCACCGCCTCGTCGTCCGAACGGCCATGCTCAAGCACCAGCAGCCTGCCCTCGGGCTTCAGCACACGGCGTAGTTCACTCAATGCCACCAGCGGCTCGGCAACCGAGCACAGCGTGAAGGTTAGCACGGCGGTATCGGCGGTGCCGCTTTCCAGCGGCAACTCCTCCGCCACGCCCTGATGCAGTTCGACGGGCACCGGCGAGGCGGCGAGGTTGCCGTCGGCAAGCCCCAGCATTCCCGCATGCGGCTCGATGCCGATCACCTGTGTGACACGACCCGCCTGGTAGTACCCGAGATTGTGGCCGGTTCCGAAGCCGATCTCCACGACGGTACCCTCCGCTTCGGGCACGATCAGCGCCCGCTGCTCGGCGATCCGGCCGCTGCCGCAGCAGAAATGCGTCAGGCGCGGGACGATCCGGTCGACATAGAAACCCACGTGCTTGCTCCGTTTGCCCCGGCCAAACCTGCGGACCGGTTTTCAGAAAGCCTTTGCCCTCAATGCCCCGGCAAAGATATGACGGCCATACCGAAACAGGCAGCCTTGCCCCGGAGCCACCATGAACAGCGACACAAAAGATACGCCGACCACACGCGACGATATCGTGAGCTGGCTGCGCGACCGCAATATCGACGAGGTGGAATGTCTGGTGCCGGACATGACCGGCATGATGCGCGGCAAGATCATTCCGCGCGAGGATTTCATCCGCAACATGGATTCCGGCCTGCGCCTGCCCGAAACGATCCTGCTGCAGGCCGTCACCGGCGATCCGGCGGAGGAAGGCGGCATCCAGGCGGAAACCGACCAGGATATCCGCACGATCCCCGACGCCCGCACCATCCGCATCGTGCCCTGGTACGAGGAACCCGTCGCCCAGGTCATCTGCGACACGACCTTCAACGACGGCACCCCGGTCGATTTCGCGCCACGCTCCGTGCTGAAGCGCGTCCTCGGGCTTTATGCGGACAGGGGCCTTAAGCCCATCGTCGCACCCGAGCTCGAATATTACCTGATCGAGAAATCGCTCAACCCGGACCTGCCGCTGTCCTCCCCGATCGGCATATCGGGCCGCAGGGAATCCGGCCGCCAGGCCTATGGCATCGAGGCCGCCAACGAGTTCGATCCGGTCATCGAGGAAATCTACGCCTACTGCGAGGAATCGCGCATCGAGATCGGCACCATGGCGCACGAGGCCGGCCCCGCCCAGATCGAGATGAACTTCCTGCACGGCGATCCGATGGAACTCGCCGACCAGGTGTTCCTGTTCAAGCGGACGGTGCGCAAGGCCGCCCTGAAGCACGACATGTACGCGACCTTCATGGCCATGCCGCACGAAAACGAGCCGGGCTCGGCCATGCACGTCCACCAATCGATCGTGCGTGCTGACGACGGGACCAACATCTTCGTCGACGCAGACGGCAAGGACATGCCGACGCTGTTCCACTACATCTCCGGCCTGCAGCGCCACGTGCCCTCGGCGATGCCGCTGTTCTGCCCGAACGTGAACTCGTTCAGGCGCATCCGGCTTGAATCCGATGCCCCGATCAACGTGCACTGGGGCCTCGACAACCGCACCTGCGGCCTGCGCGTCCCCGATTCCTCGCCGCAGGCCCGCCGTGTCGAGAATCGTGTGCCCGGCGTCGATTCCAATCCCTATCTCGCCTTCGCCGCGACACTCGCCTGCGGACTCCTGGGACTTGAAGAGAAGATCGACCCGGAGCCCGTCGTCGCGATCGACGCCCACACCCTGCCCTTCGGCCTGCCGCTGCACCACCACGAGGCGCTCGAGATGCTCGGCGCAAGCGAACCGTTGCGCCGGATACTCGGCAGCCGTTTCGTCGACGCCTTCATCGAGGTGAAGCAGCTCGAATGGCAGCTCTACAACCGCGTCATCTCACGCTGGGAGCGCGAATACCTGCTGCTCAACGTCTAGGCGGGTTCTCGATCGATGGACTGCCGGGTCTCGCAGGATCCGGCGCTTGTACGCATTCGCTCAGGCGCGCGCCACCGCGATGTTCTCCTTCAGCGCTTCCGTCACCGCCGACGCCACGTAGGGCTTCGCGATATAAGGCGTGTCCCGCAGCCCCGAGGGCAGACGGGCGCGGTCTGACCCCGACACGAAGGCGAACGGAATTTCCCGGTCGTGCAGGCGTTCGGCAAGCCGGTACGTCTTTCCGTCACGAACATCGATATCCAGAAATGCGAAGGTGATCCCGTTGTTCACCTGAAGCATCGCGCTCTCGACACTCGAAACCACCGTGGTGTCCGCATTGACGGCCTCCAGGACGATACATTCAAGATCAAGAGCGATCATCATATCGTCCTCGACGATTAAAATATGCGGCGTTGCCACGGTCTCACTCCATCTTCAAAAACCTCAGATGGCTAATGAAAGTGCATGCCAAAGGTTCCGCCGCCGCCTCGTTGTTGGTTAAAAGAGAATAAAATTTTGAGGGCTTTTCTGCTTCCCCGCGACGACAACCCGGGCCTCCCGCCACGCCTGCTTGGGGTTTCATGAAAGCCGAGGGTCTGCTGCTTTTCGCACCACTCTGATCCGGATCAAGGACCGGACCGCGGAACCGTCATCATATCGTGCCCGGCGCCTCCCGTGCGTGCCGGTTACGAACCGAAGATGGAGCATTCCAAGATGGGCAAGAATTATCCCCAGATCGCCAGTGACGTCGTTGCCGGAGCAGGCCTGCTGGCCGAGGCGATCCCCGAGGCGATGGCCGCCTTCGGCGCGCTCGGCAAGGCGACCTATACCGACGCCGCGCTGAGCCCGAAGGTGAAGGAACTGATCGCGCTGGCGATCGGCGTCGCGGTGCGCTGCGACGGCTGTGTCGGCTATCACGCCAAGGCCGCCTGCGAGCGCGGCGCCAGCCGCGAGGAAGTCGCCGAGACGCTGGCCGTCGCCATCCACATGGGCGGCGGCCCCTCGATGGTCTACGGCGGCGAGGCGCTGAAGGCCTACGACGTTTTCGCCGGCAGGAAGGACTGAGGACTGCCGGGACTCGCATGCAAGGCCGCCGGGTCCGCCCGGCGGCCTTTTTGCGCCCGGGCTCTTTGTTTCGGGCCGACAAACCCAAGCGAAACTGAAACAATCGGCCAAATAGTCTTTCGCATGCCGCTGAAGTACAGCAAGCCGGCACCGAAACGTACGAGCTTAGGCGCGCGGAAACGGCTTGCGACGCTACCCTCTACACCCCTCACATGACCGCTCTGTTCGTCCCGGCCGGTATTGTGACGCGGACCGATCGCGCGTTGCCCGTCGCAGCACCGGTCCCTTTCCGGGTTTTCCCGACGACTGAAACACCACCGAAACAATCGCGACATCGGGCCGAAACGAAGCACCTTTATCCCCTGTACCGGCAATTCGCGAAACAAGTTATATCGCGAATTTTCATTCCGCCTCGTGCGGCCATCCGATCGAAAGGAATTTGAGAGCCATGATTACCATCAAACGGATTTCCATCGCCGCGGCCGTGTTGGTGACGTCCGCCGGCCTCCTGGCCGGCACCGGAGCCGTCGCCCAGACCGCCACCAACCTCAACTGCAAGGGCTGCGTCGGCAAGAAGGATCTCGGCAAGAAGGCCGTGACCACGAAAGCGATCAAGAAGAACGCCATCAAGGCCGCCAAGATCAAGGACAGGGCCGTCACCGCGGCAAAGCTCGGCAATGGCGCGACGCCGGCGGGCTACGCCCAATACGGCAAGGACGGCGACTCCGTCGATCTGTCGACCACTCCGGCGGTCGTCGTGTCGGTGGCACTGAAGGCGCCGGCGGCCGGCCATGCGGTCGTCGTCGGCGAAGGCGCGCTCGAGTTCAACGGAACCGGGAACAACGCCGGTTGCAATATCGCTGCGGACACGACCTACAACGTGGACATCGCCGGTATTGCCTCCGGAG
>CAJQNW010000128.1 GCA_905479765.1 uncultured Tepidamorphus sp.
CATGCCGTCAAGGCCGATGTCTTCGCGCCCTGCGCCCTCGGCGGCGGCCTCAACGAGACGACCATCCCCGACATCCGCGCCGAGATCATTTGCGGCGCCGCCAACAACCAGCTCCGCACGCCCGCCGACGGCACAGCGCTCCTGACTCGCGGCATCCTCTACGCACCCGACTACGTCGCCAATGCCGGCGGCGTCATCTCGATCGCGCCGGATCGTCCAGGCATGAGCGCGGAAGACATGAAGGCGCGGATATCGCGCATCGGCGACACGCTGGCCATGATTTTCGCCCGCGCCCGTGCCGACGGCGTCGGCCCCGAGGTGATCGCCGACCGCATGGCCGAGGAACGAATTGTGGCGGCAAGGCGCAACAAGAGCGCCTAGACGCTCAGGACGTCGGCCCGCGCTCGCCCGGCCATGCCGCGAGCGCGAACGCGGCTGCGCAAGGCACGATCAGGGCTGAAATGCCGAAAGCCCGGTCGGCGAGCGCGCCTGCGGCAACACCGGCAAACAGCGCCGCCCACGTCGTGAGATGACCGGCCAGCACTTTGCGCGACCCGGTGCCACCCGCCAGCTTGCCGAGTTCGAGCCCCGCGCTCACCAGCGTTCCGGTAACGTAGGTCGCCCCCGCCTTGACCGGCCCGGTCGCGACCACCGCGGCGTTCTGCACCCCCATGGCCAGCGCCAGGATGACGGCCGCCGCGGTCGCGCCGAAGCCGACCGCGACTGCGAGCGCGGCTGCCAGGATCGCCGCTTCCAGCAGGAGCACCGCCTGGATGCCCCGCCGCCCGACGGCGCCGGAGAGCACCGCCCCGAGGAAACCGCCGGCCAGGAACAGGCCGATTACCAGCGCGACCGGCCTGGCCTGCCCCCAGTTCTCCTGCGCCACGAAGACGCCGAGCAGCGTCGTGTTGCCGCTCATGAACGAGACAAACACGCCTTTCAGCGCAAGAAAGCCCTGCGCGTCGACCCATCCGGCAATTGCCGTCAGCAGATACCCCGCCGTGATTGCGCGGCGACCGTCCATCGCTTGCCCCCCTGATTGTCCCCTGAGTATCCGGCCTCAGGTCCAGCCCTTGACCAAAGCCCTGACGGCGGCCGCATCGAGTGGCGGCCGTCCGGCGTCGCGCGCGGCATCGGCGGCGAGACGGACGAGATCGGCCGTGTAGTCCGCCCTCTCGCCGTCCGGCAGCAGCACGTTGTTCTCAAACCCGACCCGCACATGCCCGCCCTCACCCAGCGCATGGCGCATGCAGGCGTTTTCCTGCGCGCCGAAGGCGCAGACCGACCATGACACGTCGTCTCGGATCGGCGACAGCGCGGCCAGCATCGGATCGAGGTCGGAGGGCTCGGAGCGCTGGCCGACAGTATAGCGCCCGAGCACCAGCAGGACGCTCGGCTTGCTGACCGCGAACAGCCCGGCTTCGTGCAGCGCGATGAACCGCTCGATATCGGCGGGATCGTAGAGAATGAGTTGCGCCCAGACCTCGTTGCCCTTCAGCCAGCCGAAGAAATCGCGCGCGCCCGCCTCGTCTGCCGCGCCCGGCACGATTTCGCGCACGGCGACCGATATCGCCTCGGGCTTCAGCGACCGGACCATCTCCATCTGCTCGCCGGCGGAGTACAGTCCCACGGCTTCCGTCGTCGCCTGGATCACCATGTCGTCGCCGACCGCCGCCCTGACGGCTGCGATCGCCTCCCGGTAACGTCCGACATCCAGCGAATGACCGCCATCCGTATCGCGCACGTGCAGGTGCAGAACCGACGCGCCGGCATCAAGGCAGCGCCGGGCCTCGGCGGCGGTTTCCTCCGCCGTCATCGGCAGGTTCGGATGATCGGCCTTGGTGCGCCGCGCCCCGTTCGGCGCGGCGATGACGATGGTCCCGCCGATGCCGGCACTCATGCCCGCACCTCGGCCAGCGCCTGCGCAATGGCGGTCTCCAGCCGGTCGACCACCATGACGAGGTCGTCGTCGCTCATGATGAACGGCGGGGCCAACAGCACGTGATCGCCGTCGATGCCGTCGGCCGTGCCGTTGCCGGGATAGCAGACGAGCCCGGCGGCCATGGCGTGGGTCTTGATCCGGTTCGCCAGCCCCTTCGCCCGGGCAAACGGCTGTTTCGTCTCCCGGTCCGTGACCAGTTCGACGCCCCTGAAAAGCCCCCGCCCGCGGATATCGCCGACATTGCCATGCTGGCCGAAGCGCTCGACGAGCATGCCTTGAAACGCCTCCCCCGCGGTCCGCACCCGTTCCAGAAGCCCCTCGTCCTCGATTACCATTTGCGTCTCCAGCGCGGCCGCGCAGGCGATCGGATGGCCGATATAGGTGTGGCCGTGCCGGAACACGCCGTCGCCGCCTTCGATCACGCGGGCAAGATCCTCGCGCACCAGCGTGGCGCCGATCGGCTGATGGCCCGCGCCGAGCCCCTTGGCGACGGTGATGATGTCGGGGACGACACCGTCCTGTTCGCAGGCAAACAGCGTGCCGGTGCGGCCCATGCCGGACATCACCTCGTCGAGCACCATGAGCACGCCGTACTCATCGCAGATGCGGCGGATCTCGCGGAAATAGCCCGGCGCCGGCGGCACCACGCCGGCCGTCGCGCCGACCACCGTCTCGGCGAAGAACGCCGCCACGGTGTCCGGCCCGACCCTGACGATCTCGTCCTCCAGCGCCTTTGCCGCGCGCAGGCCGTAGGCCTCGTCGCTCTCGTCGGCGCGCTGGTGGCGATAGGCGTAGCACGGCGCGACATGGCTGACCGGCAGGCCGAGGATCGGCCCGTACAGTTCCTTGCGCGCCGGATTGCCGCCCAGAGCCAGCACCCCGAGGGTGTTGCCGTGATAGGACTGCTCGCGGGCGATGAAATGGGACCGCTTCGGCTCGCCGCGCTCCACATGGATCTGCCGGGCGAACTTCACCGCCATCTCGTTGGCTTCCGAGCCGCCGGAAACGAAATAGACCCGGCCGAATCCTTTCGGCGCCCGCGCGACCAGATAATCGGCCAGCGCTTCCGCCGGTTCGGTGGTGAAGAACCCGGTGTGGGCGAATTCCAGCTTGCCGGCCTGCTGCTGGATCGCCTTGACGACGCGCGGATGCAGATGACCGAGACAGGAAACCGCCGCCCCGCCGGAGGCATCCAGATAGCGCTTGCCCTCGCGATCGACGAGCCATGGCCCCTCGCCCGACACGGCGACGGGATAGGCGGCTTTCAGGTCGCGGTGGAACACATGGCTGTGGGGCATTCCGGCATCCGGCATCGTCGCCTCCCTTTATTCTCATTCGTTGGTCGCCAAACTCCCAGTGTTGTCATAGCCTGACGGGCGATTCAACGCCGTGCAGCGCCGGGAGCCCGACC
>CAJQNW010000129.1 GCA_905479765.1 uncultured Tepidamorphus sp.
CATCTCGGCGGCGTAGTCCGTCGTGTCCGGGTTCATGTCCGTGTTGATGTGTCCGGCCTGGACGGCATTGACGAGAATGCCCTTGGCGCCGAGATCGGCGGCCCAGCTTCTGGTCAGGCTGCTAACGCCCGATTTCGACGCGTTGTAGATGCTGAGGCCCGGCCCGCCGGCGCGGTCGGCCAGCGTGCTCGAAATGGAGATCACCCGGCTGGCCGGCTGCATCGCCTTCACGGCCTCCGCCGTCAGGTAGAAGACCGAATCCAGGTTGATGCGCATGACGCGCTCGTATTCCTCGAGGCTCGCCTCCTCGATGCCAGCGACGGAGAAGACACCGGCGCAGTTCACCAGGATGTCGAGCTGACCGAAGTCCTTCAGGACGTGCGACACGACGGCCGGCAGCGAACCGGGCTCGTTCAGGTCTGCGTGATAGCCCTTCGCCTTCACGCCCAGGGCCTCCAGTTCGCCTGCGAGTGCCTTTGCGCTGTCGGCCGAGGTTCCGTAGACAAACGCGATATCGGCGCCGTCGCGCGCCAGCCGCTGGACGATTTCCTTGCCGACGCCGCGGGCGCCGCCAGTGACCAGCGCGACTTTCGAACTCAATGGCTTGCTCATGGGTGCGTGCTCCCGTTCCTCTGATGGTTGTGACCGTGGTGCTCATCCTCACCGGCCGCCGACACGCGACCGCCGACAGCCTCGGCGATCGCTTCGGCGACTGAGGCTGCGCCGGCGAAGCCGATGACGACGAAACGCGTGCGCGGCTCCCCGTCCCAGGCGGACAGGCGGACCGGCCGATGGAAATGCCGGGAGATGCCATGCACGACGAGCGGGCGGCCGTCGCCCTCCGTCCAGACGATCCCCTTGGTGCGCACGACGTCGCCGCCGTGCTGGTCGAAGGCCTGCCGGAGGACCTGCTCGATGCGGCTCCATGCAACAGGCTGCGTGCCAAATACCGACCACGTCGACAATGGCTGATTGTGGTCGGATACCGCATCGCGCCCGGACGCCGCGCCCAGCCAGGCCGCCACCCCCGTTTCCGAGATGCCGCGCCCGCTATCGGCGATGAAGCCAGTGACGCCTGCCCTGTCATCGATGACCGGGGCATTCGGGTTGAGCTTGCTCAGAAGCGCACGCGCGGCCTGCGCCTGCGCCGGGCCGACCAGATCGGCCTTGGTCAGCAGGATGCGGTCGGCAATGCCGATCTGGCGATAGCCGACGGGGTCACGCGACAGAAGGGCTTCTCCGTTCTGTGCGTCGAACAGCGTGACGACGCCGCCGTAGCGCACTTTCGCGCGCAGGATCGGATCGAAGCAGATCTGCCGCAGGATCGGGCCGGGATCGGCGGCGCCGCTGGTCTCGACCAGTATCCGGTCGGGTCCGCCGCCCCCGCTCGCAGGGTGGTCGAGCAGCTTGGCGACCGCGTTGCGCAGATCGCTGCCGGCCGCGCAGCACAGGCAGCCATTAGAGAGATGCACCACGTCGTCGGCACCGGCGTCACCGATGATCGACTGGTCGATACCGGCTTCGGCGAGTTCGTTGACGATCACCGCGGTTCCCGCCATGTCGGGGCGGGACAGAAGCTCGGAGATCAGCGTCGTCTTGCCGCTTCCGAGATACCCGGTCACCACCACGACCGGCACCCGGACCGCTGTCTCTGGTGCGGGCGAAGCGGCCGCCGAAACGTCGGGTTCTGTCGGGCGATCGAGTACGGATATCGCCACGCTCAGAACTCCGAATTGTCGGGGGCTTCGTACGGACGCGGCAGCCACGATCCGTCGGTAGGAACGCCTGCCCGGTCGAACAACGCGTCGCGGGCGCGGTCGACCTTGTCGCGCAGCGCCATGACGTCGACGCCGATGAGCTTGCCGTCCTTCTTCACCTGCTTGCCGGCCACCCAGGTCGCGTCGATGTTGCCGACATGGGCGGCCTCGACCACCGCACCCGGCGCGTGGTTCATCGGGAACAGGTTCAGGCTGTTGGTATTGATGAGCACGATGTCGGCCTGCTTGCCGGGCGTCAGCGACCCCGTCTTGTGACCAAGCCCCGAGGCCTCGGCGCCGCGCAAGGTCGCGAATTCCAGGACGTCGCGCGTCATCAGCGGAAGCGGGTCGACGATCTGGTTGTCCTCGATCGCCTTCTGGTTGACGACCGAGCGCGTACCGGCCAGCAGCGCCCGCATTGCGGAGAACATGTCGCCGCTGACGGTGGTGACGATGTCAATGGAGATCGACGGACGTATCCCGACCTTGAGAAGCTTCAGGGTCGCCGGGAAGCCGTGGCCCATCTGCATCTCGAGTTCGGGCGCGATCGAGGCCTTGCCGCCGGTATCGGCCATGAGCTGATAGTCGATGTCGTGCATCGTCGTGCAGTGCACATAGGTGGTGTCGTCGGCGAGCAGCCCGCGGTCGTTGAGCTGGACCAGCGGCTTGCACAGGCCCCACAGCCCGTCGCCGACATGGACGGTGATCTTGAGGCCGAGGTCGCGTGCCTTGCGGAAATCCTCCTCGGTGACGTCGATATTGGCGAACTGCGGGCCGCGGGCGGCGAACGACATCGTCACCAGTCCGTCGTCGGAGGCGAAATGGGTATCGCGCACCCGCTTGACGTCATCGAAGTCGGAATGCTTGTCGCTGACGGGAAACCATTCCTGATTCGAATTTCCGTAGCCGAACACTGCGCGAAGGCCAGCGTCCTTCAGGCCTTTCACCGCTGCGTCGGAGTGGTCCGGCGAATTGTTGTTGTGCGACCAGTCGTAGAGCGTCGTGATGCCCGCATCGAGCGCCTCGAGGGCGCCGAGCAGATTGCCGAGGTACATGTCGTCGGGCGTGTATAGATCGCCCATGACGCCGCGCACCCCCGCGAAATACTGGGCGAGCGTCCAGTCGGCACCGGTCGAGCGCAACAGCGACTGCCAAGTGTGGCGGTGGGTATCGATAAAG
>CAJQNW010000130.1 GCA_905479765.1 uncultured Tepidamorphus sp.
GCTTGCCGTGCCGCACTGGCGCGCCGCGCAGAAAAGCGTCGCCAAGGAACTTGGCGGCGACATTACCCGGTTCCATGAACTGCTGGGAACGGTTTCGAAGATGCCGGAGCCGGACGAGGGCGATGGCGAGGGGCACGCACAGGCCCGCAACGCCTGAAGCCGAACCGGTAATTTTTCGGTCAGCGTTCGCGCGGACCGATATGCAGCGCGAAGGGCACGCCCTCGAAGGCGGACCGGCCGCGCCCGATCGTGGCGATGGCGCGGGTCATGCGGCCCTGGCGGCCGAGAAGCGCATCGCCGATCTCCACCAGCTTCACGTTAGGCGTCGCGGTCGGCGAGGAGCCGCGGATCTGCAGCGCCAGTTCTTCCTCGTCCATCTTCGGGTTCAGCGCGCAGGCGCCGATGAAGGCGGCCGCCGTCGAACGGCTGATGCCGGCGAAGCAATGCACCACCATCGGCTGATCGCGCTCCCACGCCTCGACGAAGGCGAGATAATCCTCAACGTGCCGCCGCGACGGCAGCACCATGCCCTCCATCGCCTCGTTGATATCGTGCATCGCCAGGAACAGGTGGCGTTCCGGCGTGATTGCGGCGGGACGCAGCACCTCGGTGCCCTCGGTGATCAGCGTCACCAGATGGCTTGCCCCGGTCTCGTCGACGACGGTGGCGATCTTTGCAAGCGAACAGACGTGAATGGCCGGCATGGCTCTTCTTTTTTCGGTTGCGGCCTTATGGCCGTGGATTTCGGATCGGCCTCTATATGGGGGCTATCGGGCCGATGGTCCAGCCGAACGGTTAAAATGCTATTCGGACAGCCGCGCGAACCGCTCCAGAAACAGCGCTTCCGCCTTGGCGACGGGATGCGCTTCCAGCGTGAACAGCGCGTCCAGCTTCTCGCCGCCGATGCGGCCGGGCCGGCCGAAATATTTCGTCGCTTCCGCATGCGTGAACCCGGCAAGCTGCGTCGCCTCCAGGAAGGCCGACGCGATATCGGCGCGCTTGATGGTCTTCTTGACGCTAGCTGGCAGGGCGGCCGGCAGGCCGAAGCGCAGATGCACGGCGGCCTGAATGCGGCCCTCTACGCCCTTGTAGCCCTCGCCGAGCACCGCCTTGAACGGGCTAATCATGTCGCCGATCACATATTCCGGCGCATCGTGCAAGAGCGCCGCCAGCCGCCAACGCCGGTCGATCGCGGGATCGATGCGCCCGACCAGATCCTCCACCAGCAGGCTGTGCTCGGCCACCGAGAAGGCGTGGCTTCCCAGCGTCTGGCCGTTCCATCGCGCGACGCGCGCAAGCCCCAGCGCGATATCGGAAATCTCGACATCGAGCGGCGAGGGGTCGAGCAAGTCGAGGCGGCGGCCGGACAGCATCCGCTGCCACGCACGGGCGGACTCCGAAGCCGATGTCATTCAGCACCCGTCGCGTCATCGAGCGGCCACTCGAATTTGGCCCAGCCGGGCTTCTTAGGTGTCAGCGTCGCATCGCCGGATGTGATGGCGTTTCCGGCTTCCACCGCTGCGCCAACCCGGTCGAGCCGGAGCAGAGCCAGGCCATGGCCATCGGCGCCCGAACCCATCGTGCCGACTGCCTTGCCGCCGGCCTCGATGCCGGTCCCAACCGCCGGCACCGCACCGTTAATCGTCACCGGCACGAAGCGGCTGCGCGCGGTGCCGCGATGCTGCATGCGCGACACCACCTCCTGGCCGACATAGCAACCCTTGGAGAAGTCGACGCCGCCGAGCTGGTCGAGATCGGCCTCGTGCGGAAACACCGCGCCGCTGTCGTAGTCGCTGCCGAGTTCGGCGACGCCGAGCGCGATCCGATGCGCGTGATAGGCCGCCTCGTCGACAGCCTCGCAGCCCGCCGGAACGGTTTCGGCCTCGAATCCGGGCACGATCGCCCGCCAGCCGAGCTCCGTCAGCCGCGGGTCGGCGAAGGCGCCGTCGACCGGTGGCGTTTGGCCGTCACCCCAGATGGCGATCACCGCATCGTCGGGACGCTCATTGATATCGATCTTGGCGCGCAGCCGGTAGAAGGTCAGCCGCTTGGCAAGCTCGGCCGCCGTCTCGCGCGGGCAGTCCAGCAGGAACCGGCCGTCTCCCTTCGCCAGAACGATGAACTCGAACAGGATCTTGCCTTGCGGCGTCAGCAGCGCGGCGTTGCGCGCCGTTCCGGCTCCGAGGCTCTCGACGTCGCTCGTCACCAGCCCTTGCAGGAAATCGGCCGCTTCGGCGCCCGCAATCTCGATCACGGCCCTGCCTTGAAGCCTTGCCGCCTTTAAGTTTGTCATCGATTTCCGTTTCCTTCGCCGGTTTTCACACCGCTTGTCGATGCCTGTCCGCCTCACCGGTACCAGCCGGCGGGAAAACACTGTAGGTAATCTGGACAATCTAGGTATGTGCCAACGGCGATCCAGGCAAGCGAGCGGACTGACAGGGTATGACCAGAATTTTCGATGTGATCCTCAAGGGCGGTGTCGTCGTCAACCAGGACGGCGTCGGCGCGCGCGATATCGGCGTCCGTGACGGCCGCATCCTCGATATCGGCCAGCTCGATGCGGCTTCGGCCGGTGAGGTGGTCGATTGCGCCGGCCTCACCGTGCTGCCCGGTGTCATCGACACGCAGGTGCATTTCCGCGAGCCGGGCGCCGAGCACAAGGAAGACCTCGAATCCGGTTCCCGCGCCGCCGTCATGGGCGGCGTCACCGCCGTCTTCGAGATGCCCAACACCAATCCGCAGACGACCAACGCAGCCGCCCTGGAAGACAAGCTGGCCCGGGCGCGTGGCCGCATGCACTGCGATCACGCCTTCTTCATGGGCGGCACCCGCGAGAATGCCCGCGAGCTCGGCGAACTGGAAATGCTGCCCGGCTGCGCCGGCGTGAAGGTGTTCGTCGGCTCCTCCACCGGCACGCTGCTTCTGGAGGACGACGAGGGCATCGATATCGTACTGCGCCACATCCGCCGCCGCGCCGCCTTCCATGCCGAGGACGAGCCGCGCCTGCGCGACCGCGCGGACCTGCGCGAGCCGGGCAGGCCCGAGACCCATCCGATCTGGCGCGACGAGACCGCGGCCATTCTGGCGACCCAGCGGCTGATCGACCTTGCCCGCGCCGCCGGCCGCCGCATCCATATCCTCCACGTTTCGACGGAAGAGGAAATGGCGCTGCTGGCCCATCACAAGGATGTCGCCAGCGTCGAGGTGACGCCGCATCATCTCTCGCTCACCGCCGACGACTACGCGCGGCTGGGCACCAAGCTTCAGATGAATCCGCCGATCCGCGACAAGCGCCATCGGGTCGGCCTGTGGCGGGGCGTTGCCAACGGCACCGCCGATATCCTCGGCTCCGACCATGCCCCGCACACGCTTGAGGAGAAGGCCAAGCTCTATCCGGACTCGCCCTCGGGCATGGCGGGCGTGCAGACGCTGGTGCCGGTCATGCTCGATCAGGTCAACGAGGGCCGCATGACCATCGAGCGCTTCGTCGACATGACCAGTCACGGCCCGGCGCGGCTGTTCCAGATCGCCGGCAAGGGCCGCATCGCGGCCGGCTATGATGCCGATTTCACCATCGTCGACATGCGCAGGCGCGTCGAGATCACCGACGACTGGGTCGCCTCGCGCTGCGGCTGGACGCCCTATGCCGGCCTCACCGTCACCGGCTGGCCCGTCGGCACCATCGTGCGTGGCCGCAAGGTGATGTGGGACGGCGAATTGGTGACGCCGTCGACCGGCGAGCCGGTCCGCTTCCTCGAGACCCTGCCGCGCAGCTAGGACGCTTACAGGCAAGGCCGGTCACTCCGGTCTCGGCGAGACTCCTGAACCAGACGGCTGCCCGATTCCCGCTTTCGCGGGAATGAGCGGGGGGGGGGTGCGGTGAGCGGTATCTTTCTTCCGCTCATTCCCGCGAAAGCGGGAATCGGCTGGCTTCGTGCCGTGCCGCGCTGGGCCCCGGATCAAGTCCGGGGCACGAGGCTGAGCTGATTTCCACTGAGTTTGCCAAACAGTAAAGCGCCGTGTCCCGGACTTGATCCGGGACCCAGCCTGCGGTTGCGAAAATCATTGAGCGTGCGGACCGCCCTCCGATGACGCCGCGCTCTGACGCTCCCGCCGGTTTCGATCACCTCCCATCAATAGTGCGTCATCGGCCGACTTTCGGTTTTGTCGCGCCGCCGCACGGCCTTATCGGTGAAGACGCACCACCGTTCGGGAGCCCGCATGCAGTCATATTTTCTGGTCGGCGCGCTGATTGCCGTCGCCGTCGTGAGTTTCGTCGTGTCGCCGCGGGTCCGCACCGCCGACGGCTTCTTTCGCGGGTTCTCCGATACCGGCGGCGTCCCCGGTGTCTGGACGCTCACCCTGTCCCAGGTCACCACCTGGATCTTCGCCCGCTCCCTGCTCAACGCAGCAATCCTCGGCTACGCCTACGGCATCGCCGGAACGCTCGCCTATGCGGCCTACTACCTGTCGTTTCTCACCGGCGGGCTGATCATCGACCGGCTGCGCTTCGTGCATGGCCACGGCAGCATCCAGTCCTATCTGGACGAGCGGTTCGGACGGCTCGGAACGGTCTCTTACAATTTCGTGGTCGCCCTGCGCCTGCTCAGCGAGGTCTTCGCCAACCTGATCGTCGTCGGCATCGTCTTCGGCGCCACGGGCAGCGTCGAATATACCGGCGCCGTCGTCGTCGTGGCGCTGATGACGCTTGGCTATTCGATGCTCGGGGGCCTGCGCGCCTCGCTGCGCACCGACGTCCTGCAGATGTGGCTGTTCCTGGTGGCCCTCGTCGTGGTCGTCGCGCTCGCCATGGGCAACGAGAGCTTCGACGTCGCCCGCATGATGACCTCCAGCCCCGACCTCCTGTCGCCCGGCTGGGTGCTGCTGATCGTCGCGCTGCTGCAGGTGACGAGCTACCCAATGCACGATCCAGTAATGATGGATCGCGGCTTCCTGGCCGACCGCGACACCACCCGCAAGAGCTTCCTCTACGCCTGCGCGCTGTCGCTTGGCTGCATCGTCGCCTTCGGTCTGCTCGGCGTCTTCGCCGGCCTCGAGAAGGTCAGCGGCGAGGACTTGCTGGCGACGCTGGAACGGTTGCTCGGCGCCCCGGCCATGCTGCTCGTCAGTTTCACGCTGGTGGTCTCGGCCGTCTCGACTCTCGATTCCACGTTTGCCGCCTCCGCCAAGCTGGTCGTCGTCGACATGAAGGCGGCAACCCCCACCACCCGCAACGGCCGGATCGCCATGGCCCTGTGCTTCGCCGGCGGTCTCGCCTTCCTGTTCCTCGGCAACGACGACCTGTTCGCGGCCGTCGCGGTCAGCGGCACGGCGGCGCTGTTCCTGGCACCCGTCATCGTCTGCTGCATATGGGGCGGCTGGCGGGTCGCGCCCTGGGCCTATCTGGTTTCCTTCCTGGCGGCGATCGCGGCGGCCGCGCTCTACTTCCTGGAGTCGGGCAATCACATTACGATCATGACCGACCTCACCGGACTGCAGCACAAGTACAGCCATCTCCTGGTGCTGACGGCCATAGTGCTGATCATCGGCTTTGCCGCATTCGTGCTCGGCAGGCGCAAGGAGACCGCATGACCACGTCCCTCGATCTCGGAACGCTCAGGCCTCCGCTGCTCGTCTTCGGCGGGCCCTATGGCAACCTCCAGGCGACGCGGGCCGTCCGAGCCGAGGCCGAACGTCGTGGGCTACGGCCCGACCAGCTCATCTGCACCGGCGATGTCGTCGCCTATTGCGGCGCGCCGGCTGAGACGGTGGCGCTAATACGCGACTGGGGCATCCCGGTCGTCCAGGGCAACGTCGAGGACCAGATCGGTGCCAACGCCGGCGATTGCGGCTGCGGCTTCGAGGAAGGCAGCGCCTGCGCGGTACTGTCGCGCGACTGGTACGCGGCCAGCACCACCGCGCTCGATGCCGATGCCGCCGCCTGGATGGCCGCGCGGCCTTTCCTCATCCGGTTCCGGATGGAGGGCAGGCGCTTCGCCGTCATTCACGCCGGCGCGGAGCGCAACAACCAGTTCGTCTTCGCCTCGACGCCCGCCGGGGAAAAGGCCCGGCAGATGGATCTGCTCAATGCGGACGTGGCGATCGCCGGCCACACCGGGATTCCCTTTACGCAGACGGTCGGCGGGCGGGTCTGGCTCAACGCCGGCGTCGTCGGCATGCCGGCCAACGACGGTACACCCGACGTCTGGTATGCGACGATCGAGCGGGGCTCCGGCGGCGCCCTGACGGTCACCCACCACCGGCTGGCCTACGATTACGCCGCCGCCGCCGCCGACATGCGCGCCCGCGGATTTCCGGAAGCCTACGCCACGGCGCTGGAAACCGGCCTCTGGCCGAGCCTCGACGTCCTGCCGGAACGGGAGCGGGCGATAACGGGAAAGCGGCTGGAGCCGGAAGGCGGAGTGATCCTGGCGGGCCTCGAAATCGCCTCGACTTGAGGCGTCCGCCTCAATCCCCGGCGACGAAGAAGTGCCAGGTGCCGTCGGGGCCGATGCCGAGACGGTAGAAGATGTAGGCGCCGAAATCCTCCATGCCCTGGCGATCGTGCGGGGTGATCAGCTTGTAGAGCTCGACCTCCTGCGACGGGGTCAGGCCGTCCAGCGGCAGGCCGTAGAAATAGGGCCAGACGTACATTTCCTGCGGCGTGCCGGCGTCCAAATGGACGAATCCGGCTTCCAGGATCTCGATCATGATCGCCAGAATCTCGCGGCCGTCGGGATCGCCGGCGGCGGCTTTCCAGTGTTCGATCGGGTCGGTCTCGTCGCCGAACGAGAACGTCGGCGGCAGTTCGTTGGCCTCAAGCACCGGGCGCAGGCGCTCCACGTCGCCGGTCTGGGCGGCTTCCATGATCTGCGCGCGCATCCGCGCCACCGGCGGCGGCAACACCGAAAAATCGTAATGCACCTGCGGAGACACTCCGGCCGGGTCCGGGGCCGGTTCGCCATCCGGTCCCGCGCCATCCGGCTCAGCGGGTGTTTCCTCGACGGGCGCGACCTGGATCGTCTCGGTCTTCACCTTGGTCTGGGCAAGCGCCGGCGAGTCCGCCGCGATAATGCCGACGGACACGGCTGCGAGGAATGGAATGATCAGGTCGCTGCGCATTGTGTCATGATCGCTTCGTTCGCCAAATGGTCAAGTCGTCTCCTTGAGACCGTTCCACATGTCGCTCAATCAAGTGGCAACCTTATGTCGTGACAATAGTTGAGTTGTTTCAAGGCCAATGTTGTGACGTCGTCGTTGACGTCCTAAGAACAGTGGGTGGCCGCAGTCCGCGTAACGCGCCGCGAATGGGGGACATGAACAATCTACTGATCATTCCCGTCGGGATCCTGATAGGCATCGTCGTGTCGGCGCCGGTCGGACCCGTCAACGTCATTTGCATTGGCCGCGCCCTGCGTTTCGGGTTCTGGCCTGCCGTCCTCGGCGGGGTCGGGGCGGCGGTTGGTGATGGCGTGCTGGCGCTCGTCGCAGCCTTCGGCATTTCTGCTGCCTCGGAGGCCGTCGCACACCACGACCACGTCATCAAGCTCGTCGGCGGCGCGATTCTCATCCTGTTCGGGCTGCGGGTGATGCTGATGACACCGCACGGCTCGGCCCGCGCCGATGCGCACATGGCCGACAGCGCGCTGCGCATCGTACCGGCCACCTTCCTGATCACCATCACCAATCCCGGCGCGCTGCTCGGCTTTCTGGCGATCTTCGGCGGCATCATCGGCAACCGCATGTTGCCCGAGGGCGATTACACCGCGGCGGGGCTGATGGTGCTCTCCGTCAGCGGCGGCGCGCTGTTGTGGTGGACCGGGCTTGCCGCCTTCGTCTCGCGCATCCGCCACCTGGTCAGCGACAGGACGCTCAGGCGTATCAACGTCGTCTCCGGTGTGCTGCTGGCCGCATTCGGCACCCTGCTGATCCTCCGCGTCGGGCTCGACAAGCTTATTTAGAGCCTACTGCCCGTAGCGCGTGGCGATGCGCTGCGCTATGTCGGCGCCCTCGGCCATGTAGGTGTCGATGACCCAGACCGCGGTCTCGGTGCAGGCGTTGTAGGTCTGCTCGAAGCCGCGATAGCCGCGGTTGAAGCTGTCGATCAGCTTCGAGCGGCGGTCGGGCGCGGGGTTTTCCGCGTCGATCAGCTGCTGCATCATCGAGCGCCAGGTCTGGCCCTCGTCGGCGTCGCACAGTTCGCGCAGATAGTGCACGGCCCCGAGAATCTCGGCCAGCCGGTGCATTTCCTTGTCGTAGGGGGGCGCCGTCGGAAGGCTCTGCGCACCGACCGCCGCGGGCGCAAACGCCAGCGCCAGCGCCAGCGCGCCGCCGCGTAAAGCTTTCCCGATAGAAGCGGGCCGTTGTTTTCCCATACGCCCTATCTAGTCCGCTCCGCGCCCGATCTCAATCTCGAAGAGGATGGATCGCTGCTGGCAGTAGCCACGAACGCTGCTCCCCGGCGTCATTCGGCCGCTTCGTCCCTGGCCAGGAGCGCGGCTGCCTTGGCAACCACGGCCTGCGTCCCCTCCGTCATCTCAAGGCCGTCGAGCTCATCGGGCCGCAACCAGGCGACCTCGGAGGCCTCCGCGCTCGTTTCCCCGTCACCGGCGATCCATCGCGCGGCAAACGAGAGGAGGACGTAGTGGCGCTCGACCGCACCGTCGTCGTCATTCAGGATGACTTCGATGACATCGGCGATCCCGCCGATCTCGGCGGACACGCCGGTTTCCTCGAACACCTCCCGCGCTGCGGCGTCGACCATAGTTTCGCCCGGTTCGACCAGGCCGCCCGGCAGGCTCCACAGGCCGGCCAGCGGCGGTCCGGCGCGGCGTGCGATCAGCACCTTGCCGTCCCGGAATACGCTCGCCGAGACACCCAGCAGCGGTGCCGCCGGGTATGAGCGGGGATCGGAGTCAGCGGGTGTCGTCATGATCAAGGCCCTTTCACGAAGCAGCGAAGCGTTGATGCTCTTACCTCGTCTGTGCTTCAAATCTCTGAACGTGTGAAGGAGGTGCCGATGTGTGGCCGCTACAGCCTGTCCCTGCCGCCGCAGGAAATCCGCGCCTTTTTCGGTTTCGAGGAACAACCGAACTATCCGCCCCGTTTCAATATCGCGCCAACCCAGCCGATCGCCGTGGTCCGATTACAGCATGGCGCGCGTTCGTTCGCACTGACGCGCTGGGGGCTGTTACCGTCCTGGGTGAAGGATCCGAAGGACTTCCCGACGCTGATCAACGCGCGCGGCGATACTGTCGCGACCAAGCCGGCGTTTCGCGGCGCCATGCGCCATCACCGCTGCCTGATACCGTCCGACGGCTTCTACGAATGGCAGAAGACCGGCAGGGCCCAGAAGGTGCCCCACCTGATCCGCCGTCCCGACCGCGGCCCCTTCGCGTTTGCCGGCCTGTGGGACACCTGGCTCGGCGCCGACGGCAGCGAGATCGATACCGCCGCGATCGTCACCACCGATGCCAATGAGCGCCTGATGCCGCTGCACACCCGCATGCCCGTGGTGGTGCAGCCGCAGGACTTCGACCGCTGGATGGACGCCGAGGCCAATCCGCCGAAAGACGTCGCCGACATTATCAGGCCCGCGCCGGAGGATTTCTTCGAGGCCTTCCCGATCTCGACCCGCGTCAATTCGGTCGCCAACGACGATGCCGAAATCCAGACGCCGCTGGCGGAGGACACCACCCCGCCGGCCGAAAAGCGCGAGCCGGTGAAGAAGAAAAAGAAGGACGACGGCGGCGGGCAGATGAGCCTGTTGTGAGGCCCATCAGGAGATACCCGGGTCAAGCCCGGGCATGACGTGGGTGGCTTGGGCGCGGCAATGCCGCCCGCACTGACGTCATCCTCGGGCGTGACCCGAGAATCTCGGGCGGCGGGTAAAAGCGCCTGCCGCAAGGCCCGCTACGCGGGCTTCTTCGAGGGATCGAGCCACTTGGCCATGTTCACCCGCTGCTCGGTCTCGTAGCCGAGCGAGTTGTAGAACGCGACGACATCGGCATTGTCGGCGCGGACCATCAGGTTGAGCTTCCAGATACCCTGGCGCCTGAGCCAGTCCTCGGCGGCGGCCATGATTTCCCGCCCGAGCCCCTTGCCCCGCCGGTCCGGATCGACCGAGACGTAGTAGACCGTGCCGCGATGGCCGTCGTGGCCGACCATAGCGCTGGCGACGATGGTCCCGTCCAGCCGTCCGGTCAGGATTGTCGCGCCGGGCACCAGGCGGGCAAACGCGATGTCGCGGGCCGGATCGTTCCACGGCCGCGTCAGTCCGCAGCGCGCCCACAGGTCGGAGATCGCCGCCACGTCGGCGTCCTCGATTTCGGTGATGACAAGCTGGCTCATGGTGCGCCTCCTGACGAAACGGAAGCGCGCGTTTCTACACGACCTTGCCGGGATTGAGAATGCCCTTGGGGTCGAGCGTCGCCTTGATCGAGCGCATCAGCTCCAGTTCGACGGGCTGCTTGATGTGCTCCATCAAGTGGCGCTTCATGAAGCCGATGCCGTGTTCCGCCGAGATCGAGCCGCCGAACTCCATGACGAGGTCGTCGATCGCATCCGTCACCGGGCCCCATTGGGCCATGAAGGCCTCGCGGTCGGCGCCCTCGGGCTGTGAGAAATTGAAGTGGATGTTGCCGTCGCCCAGATGGCCGAACGGTACGGGACGGACGCCGGGGATCATGGCGCTGACCGTCTCGATGCCGCGCTCCAGCATCTCGGCCACCTTGCCGACCGGCACCGACACGTCGCTCTTGATCGAGCCGCCTTCCAGCCGCTGCACTTCCGACATCATCAGCCGGATCTGCCAGAAATCGAGCGCCTGCTGTGTCGAACTGGCCAACGCAGCATCGAGCACCGTGCCGTCCTCGAAGGCGTCTTCCAGGATCGCCTGCATCAGACCGTCCAGGTCCGCGCCCTCGAGCGGCGAGGACAGTTCCACCAGTACGTACCAGGGATAGGCTTCGGCCAGCGGATCGCGCGTGCCCGGCGCATGGCGGAACACGAATTCGAGCCCGATGCGCGGCAGGATCTCGCAGGCGGTCAGTTGCGATCCGGCCTTGGCGCGGGCGTGCGCGAAAAGCTTTAGCGCGCCCGCCGGATCCTGTATGGCGACGAAGGCCGTCGCCGTCTCGCTCGGCTTCGGGAACAGCTTGATGACCGCGGCCGTGATGACGCCGAGCGTTCCCTCCGCGCCGACGAACAGGTCCTTCAGGTCGTAGCCGGTGTTGTCCTTGCGTAGTGCTCGGAGCCCATTCCAGATCCGCCCGTCGGCCAGCACCACCTCGAGCCCCAGCACCAGCGCGCGGGTGTTGCCGTAGGCGAGCACGGCGGTGCCGCCGGCATTCGTCGACAGGTTGCCGCCGATCTGGCAGGAGCCTTCCGAGCCGAGACTTAGAGGGAAGAAGCGGTCGACCGCGTCGGCAGCCTTGTGGATCTCGTCGAGCACGACGCCGGCCTCGACCGTCATCGTGTCGTTGTCTGGATCGACGGACCGGATCGCGTTCAGCCGCGTCAGCGACAGCACCACCTCGCCGTTGTGGGGGATCTGCGCCCCGACCAGCCCGGTATTGCCGCCCTGCGGCACGATGGGCGTGGCGGTCTCGTTGGCAAGCTTCAGGATCGCCGCGACTTCGTCGACCGATCCGGGCCTCAGCACCAGCGGCGAGGTGCCATGGTAGAGGTCGCGCCGCTCGATCAGATGCGGTGCGATCTCCGCAGGATCGATTATCGCGTACGCGTCGCCGACGATTTGCGCGAAGCGGGCGAGGAGGTCCGGGTCCATGAGGCTCGACTTGCCAGTTCTAGCAACGGGACATCGTGCTTAGGGGAAATCCGGCTGCCAAGTCCAGCCCTCCGGTCCGGCGAAGTCGCTAGTTGTTCTCGTGCCCATGCACCAGCCGGTGCACGAATGCCAGCTTTTCGATGGCCGGCGGCGCGAGCACGAAGGGGTAGAGATCTGGCTGGCCCATCGAGCGGTTCAGGCTGTTGACGGCGAAGGTAAGCGGCAGCCAGGCCTCGATGATCCGCTCGAACGGTTCGTCGGCGTAGGCGTCGAACCCGCCGAGACCACCCCGCCGGCCGCCGTTGCTGCGCTCCTGCAGGCCGAAGACCGCGGCCGTTTCCAGCGTATCGACGATGTGCAGGTAGTGCGCCCAGGTTTCGGCGAAATCCTCCCAGGGGTGTGAACTGGCGTAGGCCGAGACATAACGCGCGCGCCAGTCCGGCGGGGGCCCGTTTTGGTAGTGCGTCTCCAGCGCCTCTCCATAGTCGCGGCTCTCGTCGCCGAATTGTGCCCGGCACCGTTCGATAATGCCGGCATCGCGCACCAGCAGGTTCCAGTAGAAGTGGCCGACCTCGTGGCGAAAATGGCCGAGCAGCGTGCGGTACGGCTCGCCCATGGCGCTGCGCCGGGCTTCGCGCTCGGCGTCGTCGGCTTCGGCCAGGTTGATGGTGATCAGCCCGTCGGCGTGGCCGGTCAGCACCGGCGCGTTCGGATCGGTATCGGCGCGAAAATCGAACGCCAGGCGTTCCGTGTTGCCGCCGACGGTCGATTCGAACGCCAGCCCCAGCCGCAGCAGCGAATAGATCAGCCGGTGCTTGCTGGCTTCCATTTTCTGCCAGTGGATTCGGTTTTCCGGGATCGACAGATCCGGGATCGTCTTGTTGAGGCGGCACGCCACGCATCGCTCATGCGGCGAGTCCGCTGGCACAAGCCAGTTGCAGACATCGTATTGAGCGTTCGCGCAGAACCGGTACTGGATTTCCGAGCCGCCGACTGGACGCCAGGTGCCGCCGCGATTGTGACTGACGGCAAGCAGTGTCGTGGCATTCGGCTCGAAGCCCAGCCGAGAGTCGCAACGTTCGCAGACGACGTTCTCGAAATACACCTGAAAGCCGCAGTTCTGGCACAGGAACAGTTTCATCGTGGGTACTCGTTCTTAAGTGGCGCGCGCCGGATAACGCGGGCGGGGCCAAATGGATCCGTTTCGGCGGCGGGCAAGTCGGCAATGCGCCGAGCACCGGCGTTTGATATAGCTGCCTGTGCCGCCTGGCGGGTGGAAAGCTGACCGCCGACGATGCTTCGCAGCTCCAACGCTGCAAAGGTACATGGATATCGCCGCGCCCGGGTTCTAGGCTTCGGCAGGGAAGGATCCGATGGAACGCCGTCTTGCCGCGATCTTCGCTGCCGATGTTGTTGGCTACTCGCGCCTGATCCGGGCCGACGAGGAGGCAACGATTGCGGCTTTCAAGGTCCTCCGCGCCGAACTCGTCGATCCCTGTCTCAGCGAACATGGCGGACGCATCGTCAAGCTGATGGGCGACGGTATCCTGGCCGAGTTCGCAAGCGTCGTCGGCGCCGTGCGCGCGGCAGCCGCCATCCAGGCGGGCCTGGCCGAACGGAATGCCGCGCTGCCGCCGGACAAACGGATGGAGTTCCGCTGCGGGATCAATCTCGGCGACGTGGTGATCGACGGTGACGATATTCACGGCGACGGGGTCAATATCGCGGCGCGTCTCGAAAGCCTTGCAAGGCCGGGCGGCCTCTGCATTTCGGAAGCCGTCCATGACCAGGTCCGCGATCGCACGGATTTTTCGTTCGAG
>CAJQNW010000131.1 GCA_905479765.1 uncultured Tepidamorphus sp.
CCTGCATGCCGACGACGTCCATTCCCAGTACCTTGACGCTGCCCGAGGTCGGTTTGGTGATACCGCACAGGATGTCGAAAAAGGTCGATTTGCCGGCGCCGTTCGGCCCAATCATTCCAAAGATCGATCCTTCGGGAATGCTGACGCCCACCCCTTGTAGCGCCGCGACCCCGCCGTAGTACTTCTGTACATCGGAGGCCTCGACCGCGTATTGGACGGCGGCGGTCATGGCTTCGACCCCGAGGAGCGAACGAACCGCGCCTGGAGTGCCTTCATCAGCTGGTGCAGCCCACCGGGTGCGACTACCATTATGAAGATGATCAGCAACGAGAAAACCAGTACCCGGACATTGGCGTCGAGATCCATGAACTGCGGCACGATGGTGAAAATGACCGAGCCGACGACCGGCCCGTAGAGAAGCGCGGTACCGCCGATCAGAACCGCCAGAAGTGCATCCACGGTGCGGATGACGGACATCACGTCGGGCGTGACGATCTGCATGTAGGGAATACACAGGGCGCCGGCGAGCGCGGCGATCGGGGCGCTGAGTACTAGCGCCTTGAGCCGCTCGCGGAAGACATTGATCCCCAGCGATTGCGCCAGATGGCGGCTCTGGCGGATGCTCTCGAGCGCCCGCCCGAACCGGGCGGTGCGCACATGGGCCAGGAAGAGCAGGGCCAGCAGAAGGATAATCGCCGTCGCATAAAAATAGACGCGAGGCTTGTTCAGGTCGAACGGACCGATGGACAGTCGCGAGAAGCCGAACAGACCCAGCGGACCGCCGGTGATCTCGAGGTTCAGGGCCGTCACCATGGCGACACCCGACAGCCCCCAAGAGACGATCGAGAAATAGGCGCCGGTCAGGCGCAGTGTCAGCCAGCCGATCACAACAGCCAGGACCGCCGAGAACGCCATGCCCGCGAAGATACCGACCTCATAGGGCATGCCGGCATGATTCATCAGGATGGCGGGCACATAGGCGCCGATCCCAAAGAACATGCATTGGCCCAGAGGCACTTCACCGATTCCGCCGAGAATCAGGTTCACGCTGAGGGCGAAGAGCGCGAAGCTGCACGTGTACCCGGCGAGCGTCAGGATGAAGACGCTATCGACGCCAAGACCGACCGCCAGAATGATCGCCGCCCCGAGGACGACGAGCCCGAGCGATCCCCAGGTCACAACGGGGTTACGATCCTGGACGGCCGAGGTAGAAGAGATTGGGGTTTGTGTCATGGTTCCAGGTCCAGACTTGCAATCGTTGGCTCACGCAGGGGACGGCAGCAGCGTCGACGCCCAAGCCCGCACCGGTGACGTGTTGACCGTATCAGGCCGCTCACTGCCCTGCCCCTAACCGCCGGACGGCTAATGCCGGTTGATCTGCGCGCGGCCCATCAGCCCTTGCGGCCAGAAGAGCAGCACCAGGATGACGAGGATCCAGCCCAGAGCCGGCGTCCACGACACCGAGACGAATGTTTCGAACAACGCGTTCGCCAGACCGATCACGAGTGCCCCCAGCATCGCTCCGCCTATGCTGCCCAGCCCGCCGAGGATCACGACGGTAAAAGCGACGATCACGTTGGCATTGCCCATCGTCGGGAAAGCGGAGATCAGCGGAGCGATCAACGCCCCCGCCAGACCGGCCGCCGAGATGCCCAGCAGGAACGACAGGCTGCGGATGAGTGGGACGTTGATCCCCGAATACAGGGCGCCTCGGGGGTTCTGCGAAACCGCGAGGATCTGCTGCCCCTTCACCGAATGCCGCAACCACCAGGCAAATCCCGCCAGCACCACGATGGAGGTCAAGGCGATAAACAAGCGTTGCGCCGACAGGAAAAAACCAAAGACGGAGATCGCGGTCTGCCCGAACGGAGAACTCACCGGCAGGGGATCGGGACCGACAATCAAGATGATCGCCGCAACGATAGCCTGCGACAACGCGAAGGTGATGATGATGGAGCCGTGTTCGCCACGATCGTAAAGCGCCCTCCGCACAACGGTCCATTCTAGCGCGACCCCGATGATCGCGACGGCGATCACCGCCAGGGGCACGGCCAGGAGATACGGAATATCCGCATAGCCCAGCACGAGCACCGCATAAGCGCCGAGAGCGAAGAACGCCCCGTGTGCGAAGTTGACGATGTGGAGCGTCCCGAAGATGACGGTTAGCCCCACCGCGACCAGCGCATAGCCTGCTCCGAGGATCAGGCCGTTGATGATCGTCTGAACAAACAGCTCCATCGACCATCAGCCTTTGTTACTGTACTTCGAAAGCTTCACGCAGCGCGACTGTGTCGCCGGTCACCTCGTGAATGTAGAAGTACGGAGCCTTGGCGCGCCCCTTCTCGTCGAATGTCAGCTCGCCACGGGGCGTCGACCAGGTGTTTCCGCGGATCGTCTCGGAGATCAGGTTGTAGTCGCTGTCGGTTTCCGCCATGTCCATCGCCGCAGCGATGACCTTGACGGCTTCGTAGCAGACGAGGCTGACCTTGTTCGGCTCGACATCGTACTTCTTGCGGAAGTCCTCGATGAACTTCGCCATGGTCCCGGTGGCGCCGTCGGCAATGAAGATGTCACCGGTGATCACGCCTTCCATCGCGCCCTCGGCCGGCACAATAGCCGATGCCTGAACCGTTCCGGTGGAGTGTGCTTCCATCGGGAAGCCGCCCTGCTGACGGATCTGCTTCCAGATCTGGGCCGTGCGCGCCGGATAGGCGTCGACGACGTAGACCATGTCGGGATTGGAGGCCTTCAGACGGGTGATGATCGACGTGAAATCGGTAGTGCTGCCGTCGTAGTTGGCGATTTCGACGAGCTCGGTGCCGGAGCCCTCCATCAGCTGCTTCAGGTTCTCGAGAACCGCCTTGTTGAACTCGGTGTTCTCGCCCATGTAGGCGATCGTCTTCGGCTTCATCGTGTGGATCAGGTAGTTATGAAAGACCGTCGAGTTCATAGTCGACGTGTTGTTCACCTGAAACAGCCACGGGGAACCCTGATTGGTAATGGCGTCCGACTGAGCGCCCGGGTTTACGTGTAGGATCTTGTTTTTCGTGATCGCGCTTTCGGCAAGGGTGATCGAGCTGTTCATGCCGGCGATGATCGCCTTCACGTCGCTCTGCGTCATGAGCTTCTGAACCGCCGCGACACCATCCTGAGGCGTGCCCTTCTCGTCCTCGTAGACGATCTCGAGCTTGCGGCCGCCGAGGATGCCGCCGGCAGCGTTAATTTCGACAAGGGCGAGCTCGGCGCCCATGCGGCCGTCCTTCCCGTAGCCTGCGGTCGGCCCGGTTAGCGGCAACACGAAACCGATCTTCACGGGTTCCTGCGCATAGGACGCAGTACCGGTCAAAGCCGTTGCAATGGCAGCGACAGCTGCAATCATCCGGAATTGCATGAATTCCTCCCAATTCTCGTTTCTTCGAAGACCCGTCGGTCGATGCCCGCGGGCCAGATCCCATTCATTCCGCGGGAGGGACCTCCCACGGGGCGAACGTGTGCCGTCTCGGTTTCCCGCCACCACTTTTATTTACGTCGCTGGAGAACAGGAACCCCGATCCCGAAGTGTCGTCCTCAACGCTTCGTGTCGAGATGTAAGCACCCAGCGTCATGTAGGTCTATGTAATTCTTCTATGTGTTATTTTTTTTATATATCTGGAAAATCTAAACACCGGGAAATTGTGGCGTCCGCTTCTCGACGAAGTGGGCCACGCCTTCGGCGAAGTCCGCAGTCTGCAACGCCAATTCCGTTTCCCGCGCGGCAAGCGCTGTTGCCTCTGTCAGGGACTGCATCCAGCCTTCGCGTATCTGGCGCTTGATGATCATCATCGAACGCGGCGAACAGGATTGCGCCAGATCGCCGGCGTAAGCTTGTACCGCGTCCAGGAATCCCTCCGCCGGCAAGGCGCGTGCTAGTCCCATCCTGTCTGCTTCCTCTGCGGTAACGACTCGGCCCGACATCAGGAGGTCCGTTGCGTTCATCCAGCCAACCAGCCGCGGCAGCATCCAGGCGCTGCCGTGTTCGGCCACCAGCCCGCGCCGGGCGAAAGCCGTCGTGATGCGAGCGTTCGCCGAGATGAACCGCAAGTCGCAATACAGCGCCACGCACAACCCCACTCCCGCCGCGGCGCCGTTTACGGCGGCGATCACCGGCTTTCTGAGGCCAAGGATATAGCTGTAGCGCTGCTCGAAATCCTCGTCCGACAGAGGCGCCGGCCGCCAGGACCCGCCCGAGGCGAGTGCGTTCGGATCAGGGCCCGGACAGAATGTACGCCCCGCCCCGGTCAACACGATCACCCTCACCTGCCCGTTCGCGTCCGCGTCCTGCAGAGCGTTCCGCAACCCCTCTTCCAATTCGTGATTCCACGCATTCCTTGCCTCGGGACGGTTGAAGCTGATCGTCAGCACGCCGTCCGTAATCTGCTGCAACAGGACGTTTCCCACTTAGTTTCCTCTCCTTCGAGATAGCCAATGCCCATGAACGGTTGACGCCGCCGGGCACTACACCTACTTTTCTACATGGAATAGTTTTCGCATATATGTATTTTAACATGTCGGATGCAGGCTCGACGATCAAGACGGCGCGGCGCATCTTCGAAGTCCTCGAGTACTTCGAGGAGGTTCAGCGTCCGATTTCGCTCAAGGAGATATCGCAGAAGTTCGACTATCCGACTTCCAGCGCAGCAGCCCTGCTCAAGAGCCTCGTGACGCTCGGCTATCTGGTCTACGACCGCTACAGCCGCACCTATATGCCGACCATGCGCATCGCGCAGATGGGCAACTGGCTGAAGACCGGGCTATTCGGCGAGAGCGAGGTGCACGAACTCGTCGACTTCGTGCACGCGAAGACGGGAGAGCTCGTCAACATAAGTACCCAGTCGGATATCTACGCCCAGTACATCCACTGCATACAATCCAAGAACCGCTTGAGGTTCGAGGTGCAGCCGGGCGAAATCCGGCCACTCGCCATCAGCGGCATCGGTCGGACGATCCTGAGTGCCCACACCGACGTTGAGATCGAGCGGCTCGTGCGGCGGATCAACGCGGGCAATCCTCCGGAAGAGCGCATCGATCTGGACAGCCTGATGAAAGTCATCAACGGCATCCGCCGCGACGGATACATGTTCTCGAAGCACGTCATAACGCAGGATGCCGGTGTCATCGCGATACCGCTGCCCAAGCGCAGCTTCGGACGCGTTCTGGTGTTGGGCGTGGGCGGCCCCGTCACCCGGCTCGAAGAAAACGAAGACCATATCCTGGCCAGCATGAGGGAAGGCATCGCCCGTTACCTGAGCAGCTGACTTCCGCTTCGCTACGCCACACCCGCGGCCCATCCCGTCATCTCCGGGTCCGGCCCCGCCGTTCATCCGGCCCCTAGCTCAAATCGAAGGATACTCATGGTACACGACGCAGTCCGCGTAGTCCGGCTCGACAATCCGCCGGTGAACGCCCTTGGCCAGTCCCTGCGCTCGGCAGTTGTCGAGGGAATCGCGGCCGCGAATTCGGATCCGACGGTCCGCGCGATCGTCCTCTCTGGAACGGACAAAGCTTTCTCTGCCGGCGCCGATATCACCGAGTTCGGCACCCCGCTTTCAACAGCCAAGCCCGACTTCCCCGAGATGCTTGCCTCTCTCGAGAATAGCCCCAAACCCGTCGTCGCGGCCGTCGCGGGCGTGTGCATGGGGGGCGGTCTCGAACTCGCCCTGGCCGCCCATGCGCGCGTCGCGCGACCGGATGCCCGCATTGCCCTGCCAGAGATCACGCTCGGCGTCATTCCCGGTGCCGGCGGCACCCAGCGCCTGCCGCGGGCCCTTCCCGCGGACGAGGCGCTCGACATGATCCTCAATGGCAAGGCACGCACCGCCGCGGATCTGAAGGACACCGGATTGTTCGACGCCGTGGACGAGAACGTCATCGAAGCGGCGAAGGCCCTGGCCGAAGACCTCGCCGAAGGCAAGCGCCACGCCGTCCTGTTGCGAGATCGGGGGCCAGACAACGCCGCGCTGGGGGCAGCGGTCGCCAGAATGCGGGGCGAACCCGGTCTGCGGCAAGCCACGGTGGCGGCCCTCGATGCTGTCGAGGCCGCAGCAGATCGTCCTTTCGACGACGGGCTGGCGCTGGAACACCGTCTCTTCGCCCAACTGGAGACGAGTGACGATGCCAAAGCGCTCCGGCACGCCTTCTTCGCGGAGCGCGCCCTGTCCAAGCCCGAAGGTTCAGCGCCAAAGGGTGGAGCCGTGGAGCGTGTCGGGATCGTCGGAAGCGGCACGATGGGGCGCGGAATCGCAATTTCGGTTGCTAAGGCCGGCATTGAGGTGACTATGGTTGACCTCGATGCCGACGCCCTGTCGACGGCCCGCGAGATGATTAAAGCCAGCCTCGTGCGCGACGTCGAAAAGAGCCGCGTACCGGCAGAAAAGCTGGACCAGATTCTCGGGCGCCTTGGCTACGCGCAGGGACTCGATGCACTGGCGTCCTCCGATCTGATCATCGAAGCCGTTTTCGAGGACATGGATGTCAAGCTGAAGGTCTTCTCGGATCTCGAACGGATCTGCCGGCCCGAAGCCGTTCTCGCGTCGAATACGTCGATGCTCGACATCGACAGGATCGCCGCGAGCACGGCGAATCCCGGGCGGGTTGTCGGCCTGCATTTCTTCTCGCCCGCCAATATCATGCGACTTCTGGAAGTCGTCAGGGGCACTGCCACGAGCACCGCAACGCTCGCCACCGCAGTCGCCTTCGCGCGCCGTATCGGCAAGGTGCCGGTCATTGCCGGCAACTGCCACGGCTTCATTGGCAACCGCATGCTGGAAGCCTATCTCGACCGTGCCTTCACCTTGATCGAGGAAGGGGTCAGCCCGTACGCGATCGACAAGGCCCTGGAAGACTGGGGCATGGCGATGGGCCCGTTCCGCATTCTCGATCTCGCCGGCAATGACGTCTCCTACTCTGTGCGCAAGACCCGCAAGGCGATGTACCCCCACGTCTATATCTCGCCCCTGGGCGAGATCATGTACCTGGCCGGACGGCTCGGACAGAAATCCGGCGGCGGTTGGTATGATTACGGCCCGGACGCGCCGAAAGGGCGTCCGTCGCCGGACGTCGAGGCGCTGCTTAAAAAGGAGCGCCTGACCATCACACGTCCACAGCGCACCTGTGCGCCCAATGACATCATTTCCGAACTGATCAGCGCACTGGCACGCGAAGGCACGCACATCCTCGCCGAGGGGCACGCGGCCTCATCCTCCGACATCGACATCGTTTATCTGTACGGCTACGGCTTCCCACGCTATCGCGGCGGGCCAATGTACTACTGCATGACGCACGGGCTTACTTAGGTGACGCGAATTCTCCTTGGTGTCAGGTCTCCAGAGGCCTTTGGTTAGTGCGCGACCTCTTTGGATCAGCTTGGTGACCTGATATCTGAACAGCAGGAGCGGCCAGTCTTATAAGGCGTTCGACAAAAGGTTGAGACGGATTTTGGGGGAAAGATCGTGTATTCGCGCGCGTGGGAGTTCGTATTCCGATTGGCTTACTCCTCAAACAACTCTCCCTGCTCCTGCGGCGGAGCGGCGATCCTTCCCCGACTGGCGGGCGTGAACCCAAACTCGGCCGAGATCCGGAGCATGATCTCTGCCTGGCGATTGGCGATCGCGACGTAAGGCGACTGGACGGGGTAACCGCTCGGCGACTTCACCATCGAACCGAACTTCTGGATTGCCTGTATTACCTCGACCCACATTGCGTAAGAGTTGCAGTAGGCGGCGAGCGCGGCCCGGTCCAGATGCGTCAGCAGGTTGAGTTTGGAGAGTTCACTGACGAGGCGGTTCCACTCGCTTTGCGCGGCCTCACTCAGCTCCGGCGGACAATCGGGAACCGCCGGTTCGGGCCGCGGCTCGTTGCGATTGAGCGGGCGCTTGCCGGGGCTACCCGTGAGGAACTTCAGTTTGGTCGGTTTCGGCTTGCGTCCCCGCATCTCAAGAGTCCTCGGTTTCTGCACTTTGTGCAGCAACGATCTCGTCGAAAGTCTGCCCGGTTGCCTCCAGCGTCGCAGTCTCGCCGGTGAAGGCCTGCCAGCGCCGGACGGCGACATCGACGTATAGGGGATCGAGTTCCATCCCGAGACAGACCCTGCCGCAGGACTCCGCAGCGATCAGTGTCGTGCCGCTGCCCATGAACGACTCGTAGACGGCCTGGCCGGGACTGGAGTTGTTGAGCATCGGCCGACGCATGCACTCGACCGACTTCTGCGTGCCGTGAACGGTCTCGGCGTCCTCGTTCCTGTTGGCAATTGTCCAGAGCGTGGTCTGCTTCCGGTCACCGACGCAATGCCCGGTCTTGCGGACAGCGTACCAGCAGGGCTCATGCTGCCAATGGTAATCGCCGCGGCCGATGACCAGCCGGTCCTTGGCCCAGATGATTTGGGCGCGGATGGCGAAGCCCTCCGCTTGGAGACTTTCCGCAACCGTCGTCGCATGCAAAGCGCCATGCCACACGTAGGCGATGGCGCCCGGGAACAGGGCCCAGGCCTCCCTCCAGTCGGCCCGGTCGTCATTCCTGACCTTGCCGGTGCGCTTAGACGCACTGACACCCTGCCGCTGCCGCCACTCGGGATCGTACTCCACACCGTAAGGCGGGTCGGTAACCATCAGAAGCGGCTTCACGTCGCCGAGGAGCGCCGCGACGGCTTCGGCGTCCGTGCAGTCGCCGCAGGCAAGCCTGTGGTCGCCCAGGAGCCATATGTCGCCGGCACCGGTGACCGGCACGTCGTCGACCTCGGGAACAATGTACTCGTCGGTGAGGCCAGCCGTCGGGTCATTGAGGGCATCGGCCAACTCCGCCTCGGTAAATCCGAGCGCCAACAGGTCTGCGCCGAGATCGGAAAGGTCCCTCAACTCAAGGCTAAGCATCTCGGAGTCCCAGTCGGCATTCAATGCGATCCGGTTGTCTGCCAGGACGAGCTGCCAGCGCTCGATCTCCGAGAGGCCGCCCAGCACGATCACCGGCACTTCGGTCAGACGCAGTTGCCGCGCAGCGGCAAGCCGCCCATGGCCTGCAATGACATCGCCCTCGGGAGAGGCGAGAATCGGGTTCGCAAATCCGAAGGCACGGATCGATCCGGCGATCTCGGCAACCTGCGCCTCACAGTGGGTCCGCGCGTTGCGGCCATACGGAACCAGCCGGTCGATCGGCCAATAAACGATCGCGAGATTACCTTTCGCCTCGGCTATTTCCCCCGGATTGCGACGGGTCCGCTTCGTGTTGGTACTAGCCATCAGCTATCCCCCCCACCTGAATTTCGCGACGTTTCTGCGGAGTGGCCGAGCCGCCCCGCAATGACGATCCGGCCGATGGAAATAAAAAAAATTCTGGAAACCTGCGCGCAGAAAAAGATTGCTGGGCCGTCGGTGTGCGATCGTGAAGTCGTGGACTTTTGACCGGCGCGCAGCAGGACGACATTGCATTAGAGTTCAAAAGGGTTGCCGAAGGCACTCATGGTCTTCTAACCGCAGTGGGTCAGTCACTTGCCTACATCGACAAAGGATACAATGGCTCTGTTATTGTCATACCGAAAATATATTCGTCACACTCCGATCCCGCGCGGCATGTTAAGTCCATCCTTGATACTAATAAACTTGATGGCTGAATCGGCGTTTTCCACAACGAGGAACCAGATAAGTCCTCGCCATATCCGTTCAGGGGACGCATAAATTGCGTTCGCCCTTTAACAGTCGCTCCGGCGCCCGCAGGACGAAAACCCTCAGCCAATCGTCCAACAACTCAATGGGCTCACTTGCGGGAAGGATCGACGACGAGAGACGTTATCTACTGCTATCTCAAATCGGCTATCCGACTTTATGGCGGAGGCGCAGACGCATCAGGTTTCGGAATCCCTGCAGCATTGGTTGCCGCAATAGGCCGAATAGACTCACGCGCAAACCCTGAAGAATATTTGTCGTACACGTCTGACTCTACATTTGGCAGCCGTGTTTGGCGCGACTTTTGGTTCACATACGTTGCCACGCCTGATGTTCTGAGGCCCTTCGTGTTTGATGGAACCTCGTACGTGACACCTGGAGTCATGACAAAAGTTTCAAAGGATGATGGGAAGGGGAGTAGCCAGATTTTTGAGGGGCGCGCAAACGGCTTGAAAGAAACAATCTGCGCGCAGCTCAATAGCGGCACAATTACTGAAGACCAGGGATGGGAGTTTATGGCCTCGGGTATTTCGATGACGGGAACTCAGAATAAACAAAGAGTTCGTTCCCGAGCGCATAGCTATCGTGAGGACGTTGACAGTGCGGTAGCGCAGTTGAAGTGGATTGACAATACGGGCCACCCAACGGACGAGGGATATCGATTCGTCAATATTTGTGAGCGGTATGGCGTAGCAAACTCATCAGCAGCGATAAGGTATTTTGGCGCCACGCTTATTCATACTGGTCAATATGGAACCTTTCTTCATTATATCCATCGACTCTATGAAGAGATATTCATGGCAGATCCCGTTGCCTTTTCTAAATCAAAGGGTGGCGTATCTGTCTTCGATGAAGATTCCTACTGGGCGTATTTGGGGACTATCGAAGACAGAATGAAAAATGATCTGAGGGTAATAAGGAAGGTTTCAGGTCGCTCTCGCCCTAGAAGTCGAACAATATTCCAAGCCGAGCTCACATTTCTTCGGAAATATGGCTTCATACCCGAGGGACGGAACGAAAGGTACCGATTGGCGGTCGGACTGCCAATAAACTGGGTTCGCGTTCACGAGGCTATGCGAATTGAACTATGAATATGAACTTCTCAACTCCCAGCATCCCCCAACTCGAGTCGCCTGACCAGAGAACGCGTCGCGCAAGAACGATTGAAAGCGTCCCCACGGTACTGAGCCTTTTTTCTGGAGGCGGCGGGCTGGACTTGGGTTTCGAGCGAGCCGGTTTCCGTATACTTGCTGCTGTTGATATTGAGCGTTCTGCGGAAGCCACGTTCAAATTAAACTGGCCAAGTATGCCCTTTATTTGTGCTGACATTAGAAATGTGTCGACACAAGAAGTTGTCGATAAAATGGGCGGCAATCGCCCAGATGTCATCGTTGGCGGACCTCCCTGTCAAGGCTTTTCAACACTGGGAGCGCGCCATTCTTCAGATGCGCGCAATACACTAGTCAATGAATTTGTCCGCCTTGCGCGGGATCTTCGCCCCCAAGCTGTTGTTGTGGAAAACGTTCGAGCAATTTCCACCGAGTATAACGGTCGTTATCGCGACCATGTCTTGGCGGCGTTTGGCGCACTTGGATACAAGATGCACTTTGGCGTCCTAGACGCAGCCAACTATGGTGTGCCTCAGCATCGGCAGAGAGCATTCTTTGTCGGCTTTTTTGATCCGCGTGTTGAATATGAGTTTCCTGCAGCAACGCACGGGGAGCGCCTGAAACCTTTTGTGACCGTCGGCGAGGCAATCCTTGACTTGATGAGCTGTAGCGAAGAAGTGCCCAATCACATTGCGCTTAAGCACACGGATAAAATTGTTAGACGGTATCAGTTCATTCCAGAGGGTGGAATGCTGCCACCGCCGGAAGAATTACCGCCTGAAATTCGACGCAATAAATTTGGCAACAATTATAAGCGACTTCATCGGTTGCGGCCTTCGCTTACTATTGTGCCAGGAAACAACGCGCTACCAATTCACCCTATCCTGGATAGGAGCTTAACACCGCGAGAAGCCGCGCGACTGCAGAGCTTTCCAGATACCCATACTTTCTGTGGCGATCGTCGGACACAGTGCATCTTGGCTGGTAACGCCGTCCCACCCTTGCTCGGGCTGGAGCTTGCAAAGTCGGTTAAGTCACGCTTCTTCCCATATAAGGGAGCAGCTGCAAATATTACGCGCATTGAAGTGATTGCAAGCAAGCAAAGTAGACCATTGGCAATTCCGAAACCTCCTAGTGAAGTAAAAAAGTCGAATGGTACTGCCCGAACTTTTATTGATCTTTTTTGTGGCGCCGGAGGTTTTTCGATTGGCTTCCGGAACGCCGGCCTGACTCCCCTGTTGGCCGTTGTCTTCAATGATCGTGTGGCAGAAGCTCATAGCATTAATTTTCCAAGTATACCGTTCATACATGGAGATATTCGCGATCCGTTAGTACAGCAGAAAATTGCGGAGCCATGCGACGGGGATACATTTGCAGTCGTCGGAGGGCCGCCGTGCCAGGGCTTTTCTGTTTTCAGGAGACGCCGCTTAGCAAAGGTTGACGAGCGAACTGCTGCGTCTGACCCCCGCAATCGGCTTGTCCTTGCTTTCGTCGATACAGTTGCTCGCATCATGCCAAGGTGGGTTGTGATGGAGAATGTGTCCGGGTTTGCCTCAATGAGGGATGGAGCTTTTGTTGAAGTCGTTCAGTTAGAGCTTAGGCGTCTTGGATACACAAATATTGAATACAGAGTGCTTAATGCCGCAGATTATGGCGTGCCGCAGCATCGCAAGCATTTTATTTTAATCGCAAACAGAACCGGGCACGTGATTCCTTGGCCGAAGAAAAAATTCTTCGAAATCCAAAAGGACTGGCAATTACCTTTTGCGACAGTGGGTGAGTATATCACTGATCTTTCAACTGATGAGAGCCTATCCGCCTATAAGAACCATATTCCGATGAACCATCGACCTCTGCAAGTTGAGCGGTATCGTTGTATTCCTAAAGGGGGAAGGTTGGATGTCGAATCCTTGCCGGATGAGCTCAAGAAAGGATATCGGACCGAAACAGTAAATAACTTTAGTCACGTGTTTCGAAGGCTTCACCGAGAAAAGCCGAGTCTGACGCTTGTTCCTGGCCACAATGCCTATCCTCTGCACCCTTGGTTGGATCGCTCATTTACGGTACGGGAAGCAGCGCGTCTCCAGACTTTTCCGGATGAAATCGAGTTCATTGGAGCACGCCAAGATCAGTGCATTCAAGTCGGTAATGCGTTTCCTCCGCGTCTTGCTGAGCTAATCGCAAATAATCTTGTTCGGGCGGAGACGAGCAAATGGTTCCCAGGTAAAGTGCCAACCTTGGCAAGGAAATCGCTACTCGAACTCGACGAGACTTGACGCTAGGATAGGCTTTTATTGGAGTTGTCCGTCTAACGCGAACCGGTCTCAGTTTTCCGGGGGACGCTGGATTTCAGGCTGCGCTGAGTTGCCGCCATTCTTCGAGAGCAGTGGTTTGGTTGAGTTTGAAATTGTTCCGACTGTAGCGGCGGTGTTCTTGGTTGAAATGATTCAATACCGAAGCGTGGACGGCGGCGAATTTCTGCAGACTTCGCGTTCGCCGGAAGCCGAGCATCGCCCGCTCTCGTCGTCGCAGCGGCAGATGGGAGTTCTCAACACGGTTGTTGAGCCAGTGGCCTGACGACTAGAGAGCCTCGGCCGCAAGCTCCTTCAGCGAGGCGCCATAGGGCGGCGCCGGTCCGTTACGATATCCCGCGGCCGACCGTAGCGACACATCATTCTCCCGGGGAATTTCAATACAGCTTTCCTGTCGCGGCGCTCCACAACATCGGCCTCGAGAATTTCGTCCCCGTGATCGACAGCGCGACAGAGATCGTGCCGCTCGCCGTTGATCTTCACGAACATCTCGCCGACATGCCAGCGCCAATTGCTTGAGCTCGGGCTTTCGATGCGTCACTTCCGGATCTCGGACGCGAATATCGGACCAAACTGATGCCAGCAGAATCGGATGGTCTCTTGGCTGACGTCGATGCTGCGCTCGTGCAGGAGGTCTTCGGCATTACGAAGCGAGAGCGGGAATCGGACGTAGAGCATCACCGTCAGGCGGACAATCTCCCGGCTCGTCTTGAAGTAGACAAAGGGAATGCAATTCGTCATCGCGCAAGGCTACGAGACCGCCAGGTTCGCCTAAACCCAATTTCTTCTGACACCGCCTAATGAATCATGCACCCGCTTTCTAATAGGGGCTAGAATGTGGTACAGAAAAACACGTTTCAACGTAGTGCATTGTAAATAATAGGTTTTTATAAAAAGGATGGCGGAGAGGGAGTCCGCACGTTTATGCATTTATATAACTGAAATATA
>CAJQNW010000132.1 GCA_905479765.1 uncultured Tepidamorphus sp.
GGGCAAGAAGCCTCATGCCGTTATTGCGTGCATGCTCGATGATGTACTGAGCGGATGGAAGTCTGATGTCGTGCGGGTGTTCTATGGTACCGACGACTATGCTGCCGGTTCCGAGTTGATGGGCTTAAGCCGAACGGCGCTTCTTAAGAATGAGCGACGCCAGTTGGCCCAGGCGGATGTGGTTATCGCGATATCGCAGGTTCTTGCCGACCGGTGGTCGGACATGGGCCCCAACGTGCATCTCATTCCCAACGGCGTGCGTGCGGGCGCTTACAAGAACATGGAAGATGTATCTCCGGCAGCGGATGTGGCGCTTCCGTCTCCAGTGGCCGGGCTCATTGGTCATCTTTCCGCGCGCATCGATATCGACGTGCTGGAAGCGATCGCACACTCGGGCTGTTCCTTGTTGATGGTGGGACCATACGATCCGGCTTGGGAGCGGGAACGCTTCGCCGCGCTAATCCAAATGGAGCAGGTTAATTGGGTAGGCCGTCGGCAGTTCGAGGAACTTCCAGGCTATTTGCGGCGGATGGACGTTGGCATTACGCCATACGCCAACATTCCATTTAATTACGCCTCGTTTCCGCTTAAAACTTTGGAATATTTGGCCGCTGGGCTTCCCGTGGTCAGTACGAATTTGCCTGCAACGCAGTGGCTCGATTCTGATCTTGTGCGTATCGCCTCAGGTCCTGACGAATTCGTTCGTGAGGTATTTGAAGCCGCCGGCGAGGCCGGGGGCGACGACATAAAACGCCGCCGACGCGAATTTGCCGACAAGCATTCCTGGAAACGTCGCGCCGAGGAACTTGCCACGACGATTGGCCTGGCCGGCACCGTCCAATCGTCGAGGGAATCGAATTGAGGATACTGGTTTTCCCTCACGCGATGGAAATCGGCGGCTCGCAGCACAACGCGATCGAGCTTGCGGCGGCGGTTCGCGACCGGGGCCATGATGTGGTCCTGGTCAGCGCGCCAGGCCCGTTGGTGGAAAGCGTCCACAAGTTGGGCGTCGACCACCTGCCGGTTCCCGCAGGTTGCGGACTGCTGTCATTACGGATGCACCGTTTCCTGGCCAATGTGGTTGAAGAGCGCGCGATCGATGTCGTTCATGGTTACGAATGGCCGCCCACGATGGCGCTGTATTTCGGCACTCATCTGTTTCAGGGGCGCGCTACGATCAGCACGATAATGTCGATGGAGGTGGCCCCTTTCTTGCCGAGGAAAGTGCCGCTTGTCGTCGGTACCGAGGAAATCAGACGGAAGGCCGTTGCGGCGGGACATACCTCGGTGACATTGCTGGAGCCACCCGTGGACACCAGCTTGAATTCGCCATCGGTGGTTGGTTCCGCGTTCCGATTAGTCAATGGTTTGGATCCCGAAAAAATTCTGATTGTCGTGGTAGGGCGACTAGTGAAGGAGCTCAAGCGGGAAGGATTGCTTTCCGCCTGCGATGCCGTCGGTTCATTGGCAGAACGAGAGGTTCCAGTTGAACTTGCTATCGTCGGAGACGGCCCGATCAAGGAGGAGGTGTCCGAGCATGCAGATAAAGCCAACGCGCGCGCCGGACGAAAGGCGGTAGTCCTTACCGGTTCGACTATGGATCCCCGTCCGGCTTATGCCGCAGCCGATATCGTTCTCGGGATGGGCGGATCCGCTCTGCGCGGCATGGCTTTCGCAAAGCCCTTGATAGTGCAGGGCGAATTGGGGTTTTGGCGAACCTGCACGCCCGAATCCGTGGACGGATTCCTTGATGCTGGTTGGTATGGATTGGGGGATCTCGAGTTCCCCGTCGGCGCTCAGGGTCTCTCTGAGGGTGCGGACCGACTATGCGCCGAACTGGAGCCCCTGATTGCCGATGTGAACCGACGGCGGGTGCTTGGGGAATTCGGGCGCAATCTTGTGGTCGAACGGTTCAGCCTCACGGGCGCCGCGGCCATACAGGAAGAGGTTTACGCTTCGGCGTTGCAAAACCCAGGGCATTTGTGGTCGGCAGATACCGTGAGATCGACAATCGGTTTGTTGGTTCACTATGGCCGCCGAAAGGTGCGGAAGTTGGGGGGAGGGACCCCAGCCGAAGATTTCAATGCGATAAGCGCTCAACAACGAAGCCCGCGCACCACATAGTGACCGAGGTGCGCTATCGATTGAGGTTCGCGGGTTCGGTCAACTCTTGACGACCCGGTTGCAGATGTATCGGGCGAGTGGCACGGCATCTGAAATGCACAGTAGGCGACTACGGTACTGCGCAGTGTTCAATCCCTTGGCCGTAGCGACCGCGGCAGTTTTCGTATCAGGGCGTGGTCCGGCCCGAGGATCGTCAGCAGTGAACGCAGGCAGTAAAAGCCGCACCCGACTGTTGCCATAGTGCCGATGATCATGGCCGGGATTATCGGCAACAATTCCGTCGAACCGAAAACGGCTGCCGTCAGAGCAAGCACCGATATTACCAGCCTGGCGTTGTCGGCGGACCATCTGAATCCGGCGATCTTTCGCACGATGACGTAGATCAGAATGCCGTGCCAGACGTATAGGCCGAAGAATGCCATGCCGGCGCCGTTCAGCCCAATCAATTCGACAAGGATGTAGGCGAGCCCGACATTGACTGTGGTTGCCGCAACCTCGGTCCAGAAGAATATCTTTTGGGCTCCTCGTGCCAGAATGATGAAGCCCATAGGCCAGGTGATAATGCGCAGCATCATGCCTAGACAGATCCAGCGAAGCACGTCCGACGCCGGCTGAAATGCCGCCGTATAGAAGACAATCATAACCAATGGAGCGAAGGTCAGGGTGGCGAGCACGCCCGGGGCAGCAAGCAGCAGGCCTATCCGCGCCTGTTCGTTGACCAGCCGGCAGCAGTCCTCATCGGAGTCTGCGACAGCGGTCAGCCGCGGATAGAAGTCGACGCCCATCGACTGCAGAATGAAGCTTGCGTAAATGCCGCCAAGCATCCAGGCGGCCTGGTAGAGCCCGGCCGCTTCGACCCCGGAATTGTGCAGTACGATGAGCCGCACCAGATATGCAGCGCCGGCTGTCAGAAGGCCGCTCGCCATGAAGACGAACCCGAGCTTGAGAAGCGGTGCGGCCTCCTGAGCGAACGCCCACATGGGTATTCGCCTTGTGGCTACGCCGACCCGGCGTGCGTACCACCAGGACGTCAGGAGCGTTGCCGCGGCCATTCCCACGATTGAGGGAACGATCCCGTCTTCGCCGAACCAATAGACGAGAGGGACAGCGATAACCGTGCTGAAAAACGCCGACAGGACAGCGAGCTGGGCGAGGTCGGAAACCCGCCGCAAACCCTGTATCAAGGCGAGCTGACCACCGGACACGATCCGCAACCCCACCGCGACACCGAGCAGCGCCACAGCGCCGCTCTGC
>CAJQNW010000133.1 GCA_905479765.1 uncultured Tepidamorphus sp.
CCGGCGACGTCATCGTCGTGGCGGCGACACGTTCCGTCCTGACCGATGCCCTGAAGGGCACCAACGCGCTGTTCAGCACCGAAGCGGTCGGCTCGATCGATGGCGAAGACGAGGACGACGTGCCACCCGCCGACGGACCGATCATGCTGGCCGAGGCGATCGTGGCGCCGGGTTCGCGGCTGATCGGACGCACCATCGAACAATCGGCGCTGCGCTCGATGACCGGCTGCATCGTGCTCGGAATCCAGCGCCATTCCCGGATGATCCGCATGCGAATGAGCGATATCCGGCTGGAGGCCGGCGACGCCCTGCTGGTGTCGGGATCGCGCCCGCAGGTGGAAGGCCTGAGGCTGTCGCGCGACGTGATCCTGCTGGAATGGTCGACGGCGGAAGTGCCGCTGACCGAACGGGCCGGGCGGGCGCTGGCGATCTTCCTCACCGTCGTCGCCCTGTCGGCGACCGGAACGCTGCCGATCGCGATCGCCGCCCTCACCGGGGCGCTGCTGATGGTGCCGGCCGGCTGCCTCAACATCCGCCAGGCGGCGCGCGCCTTCGACCGGCGCATCTATCTTCTGATCGGATCGTCGCTGGCGATGGCCGCTCCGCTGGAGGTGACCGGTGGTGCGCGCTACATCGCCGAGGGCGTCGTCGGCCTGCTAGAGGGCCAGTCGCCGGCGGTGATCCTGTCGGCGATGTTCCTGCTGATCGCGGTGATGACCAACTTTTTGTCGAACAACGCCACGGCCGTGCTGTTCACGCCGATCGCCATCTCGACGGCAGAGCAGATCGGCGTCGATCCCTTCCCGTTCATCGTTACGGTGATCCTTGCCGCAAACTGCTCGTTCGCCACACCGATCGGCTATCAGACCAATCTGTTGGTGATGACACCCGGTCACTATCGGTTCATCGATTTTATCAAGGGAGGGGTTCCTCTCGTGCTTTTGATCTGGTTCGCTTACTCGCTGATCGCACCGTGGTATTATGGGCTTTGAGGGGAAGAGCCACGGCGAGCCGCGACGGGACGAGACAGTGAGCGAGATCGGACGCGAAACCCCGCAATTCTATCTGACCGCGCCGACAGCGTGCCCCTACCTTCCCGACAAGTTCGAGCGGAAGGTGTTCACGCACCTTGTCGGCGACAAGGCCTCGGCGCTCAACGATATCCTGACCCAGGGCGGTTTCCGGCGCAGCCAGAACATCGCCTATCGGCCGGCCTGCGAGGCCTGCAAGGCGTGCGTCTCGGTGCGCGTCAAGGTCGACGAGTTCCGGCCCTCGCGCAATTTCCGCCGCATCATCCGCCGCAATACCGATTTGATCGGCGAGGACCTGCCACCGCAGCCGTCCGCCGACCAGTACGCATTGTTCCGCGATTATCTCGACATGCGCCACGCCGAAGGCGGCATGGCCGAAATGTCGGTGCTCGACTACGCGATGATGGTCGAGGACACGCACGTGGAGACGCATGTCGTGGAATACCGCCGGCGCGGCCCGGATTCGGCGCTGAAGGGCCGCGGGCACGGACCGCTGGTGGCGGTGGCACTCACCGATGTGCTCTCAGATGGATTGTCGATGGTTTATTCGTACTTCGATCCCGAGATCACCGACCGCAGCCTCGGCACCTTCATGATTCTCGACCACATCGAACGGGCGCGGAAGGCCGGCCTGCCCTATGTCTACCTCGGCTACTGGGTGAAGGGTTCGCCGAAGATGGACTACAAGATCCGCTTCGGCCCACAGGAACATCTCACGGGCGCCGGCTGGACGCGTGTCGAAGGGGAAGCGGACACCGAAGGTTAGGGGCTTCAGGCCGCGCTCTGGACGAGATCCGCTTCGGACGGCGCCAGTACGACATTGTCGATCAGCCGGGTCTTGCCGATATAGCCGGCGACGCAAATCGCGACCGGACGATCGATCGTTCCGTTGACCGATTGCAGCGTTTCCGCATCGACAATTTCAAGATACTGCAGGGAATCCATCGCCGACATCGGCTCTCGCGCCAGATCAACCAGGCGGCCGGACTGCCGCTCTCCGTTGTCGAATGCCCATTGCGCGGCGAACAGGCCCTGAAAGATACAACGGGCGCGCGCCCTCTCCTCCTCGCCGAGATAGGCGTTTCGGCTGCTCATGGCGACGCCGTCCTGTTCGCGTACGGTATCGATGGCGACGACGTCGACCGGCATGTCGAGATCGCGAACCATGCGGCGGACAACGACGGTCTGCTGGAAGTCCTTGCGGCCGAAATAGGCACGGTCCGGCTGGACCATGTTGAACAGCTTGGCGACGACCGTCGCCACGCCCCGGAAATGGCCGGGCCGGAATGTGCCGCACAGCGGCTCAGCCAGCGGGCCGGGCTCCACATAGGTCTGGAAGCCTTCGGGATAGACTTCGCTGACCGGCGGCATGAAGATCAGATCCGCGCCCGCACTCTCGCAGAGCGTCAGGTCGCGCTCGGTGTCGCGCGGATAGCTGGAGAGATCCTCGTTTTCGCCGAACTGCGTCGGATTGACGAAGATGCTGACGACGGTCACGTCGCACGCGGCAACGCTTTCGCGGACAAGCGTCAGATGGCCATCGTGCAGAAAGCCCATGGTCGGGACCAGACCGATCCGTTTTCCCGCCTTCCGGGCAGCTGTAATGCGCTGCCGCAGGGCCGCGACCGTGGTGACGGTTTCCATCAAGCCGCTCCCTTGATCGGGGCGGGCGTGGTTTCGCCTGCGGGCTGCCATGCTGCCACGGCATCGCGGGCTGCTTCCGGCAGCCGGTAGGATTCGGCCTCGCCGGGAAAATCTCCGCTGCGCACATCCGCTGCCCAGCCTCGAGACCGTCTCGCAGCAGATCGAAACCATCCACATAGGTGCGCACGAACTTGGCGCGGTGGCCTTCGAGAAGGCCGAGAATATCGTGAAAGACGAGCACCTGGCCGGAACAGGCAGGCCCCGCGCCGATCCCGATGGTCGGGATATCGAGAGTTTCCGTCACGCGGGCGGCGAGATCGGCGGGAATGCCTTCCAGAACGATCGAAAAGCAACCCGCTTCCTGCAGGGCCAGGGCATCGTCGAGGATCGCGGTCGCCTGTGCTGCCTCTCGGCCCTGCACCTTGAAGCCGCCCATCCTGTTTACGCTCTGCGGCGTCAGGCCGAGGTGACCCATCACGGGGATTTCGCAATCGACAAGGGCGCGGACCATGTCGATGCGGCTTGCTCCCCCTTCGAGTTTCACGGCCGCCGCGCCGCGCCGGATGAACGCACCGGCATTGCGCACCGTATCCTCCACGCCGAGGTGGAAGCTCAGGAACGGCATGTCGGCGACCACCATCGCGCGCGGCTGCGTCCGCATCACCGCTTCCAGGTGATGGTTCATCATAGCCATCGATACAGGCAGCGTGTTCTCGAAGCCGAGACACACGTTGCCGACACTGTCGCCGACCAGCAACACGTCGACGACCGGATCAGCGATGCGGGCGGCGACCGCGTCATAGGCCGTCGTCATGACGATCCTGCGGTTCTCCGCCTTGAACTGATGCAATTGCGGAATCGTAACGCGGCCGGCGCCGGACGCCTGCTCACTCAAATGGCTCATATGGCCCAATACTCCTGCGCGTGCCCCCAAAACACGGCGTGGACGACCAGCGGCCGCCCACTATGCGATGATATAGCGAACGAACCGGCCCGATTTCAAGGCGGGAAGAGTTATACGGTTTGTGGCTCGTATCCGCCGTGCCGCTTCAAAATGCCGCCTTCACCTGCGAACCGAGGCGCACGGCAAGCGTCTCGATATCATGGCCGTCGACTTTGGGAACGATGCGGTAGGCGGCATTGACGAAGCAGTAGGACGCATAGCCCAGAAGCCCGACGCAGATTATTGCCACGAGCCCCCAACCGTAGGGCTGTGCCGTCAGCCAGGAGAAGGCCTTGCCGACGCCTCCGGCTTCTTCCGGGTTTGCGCGGATCGCCGCATAGACGAACAGCAGTCCAATGATCAAGACGATCATGCCCTTTGAAATCACACCGACTTTCAACATCCAGCTCCAGCGCGCGGTAAAATGGTTGGCGCGCATGTTCTCTCGGTATTTCGCTGTCCAGCCTTTATGGAAATGAAAGCCGCCCGCGCCCATGACCACCAAACCGAAGAGCCCTACGATCAAGCGTCCTCCCGGCAATACGAATATCGCCCGGACCGCGCTGGCGATGGTCGACCCGTCGCCGCCCCCGCCGATGAACAGGAGCGAGAATGCAAGCGCACCAATTGCCATGTGCGTAATGCCGGTCACGATCATGTTCGTCCGCGCGATGAGGCCCTTTGCATCCGTGCCGAACTCATCGAGGTCGTAGAGCGCGTTGACCAGCCGCCAGACGGCAAAGGCGACCATCCCGATGAATATCAGAAAGAGGATGATGCTGCCGCCAATCGTCGTCTCGAGCTGACTCAGTGCCGACGACGTCCCCTTCGCCTGCCCGCCGTGCCAGATCGCGTAGAGGGAGAACAGCGCGACGACGAAATAGACCAAGCCCCTGCCGGCATAGCCGATACGCATCACGGGAATCGCCCAGGCCAGACCGTTGTTGGACATTGGCGACCTCCCTCGTCCGCCTGACGATAACGGTCGCGAGGGGCGTTCGTTCCGCCGTGCGCCCTACCCGCCCAGATCCACTTTGCCGAAGCTGTTGGTTTTCGGGAATCCTTTGGGCGGCAGACGGCCGGCCTGGGCGCGGGCGCCCCGCCATTCGTCGAGTTCCTTGACCGTCCAGGTGCGCCCGGAAGAGTCGAGCCAGCTCAGGCCGTCTGCAAACGTGAATACCTTGGCGTCGGCCAGGCCACCGTCCTTGAAGCGCTGCAGGCGAACGCCCTTTCCGCGAGTCATTTCAGGGATTTCGACGAGCGGGAAGACAAGCAGCTTCCGGTTCTCGCCGATGGTGGCGACCGTGTCGCCGGCGGCGGGAACACAGATGCGGGCCTCGTCCGGCGCCTTGACGTTGAGAACCTGCCTGCCCTTGCGGGTGTTGGCGACGATCTCGGCCTCGGGCACCACGAAGCCGCGTCCGTCGGTGGCCGCGACCAGCAGCTTGCGCCGCGGGTCATGGACGAAGGCCGTGACGATGTCGTGGGTTTCGTCGAGATCGACCATCAGGCGAACCGGCTCGCCGTGGCCGCGTCCGCCGGGCAGCTTGTCGGCGCCAAGCGTGTAGAAGCGGCCGTCGGTCGCAAACAGCAGAATCTTGTCGGTGGTCTGGGCGTGGAAGGCGAATTTCAGCCGGTCGCCGCTCTTGAAGGCGAGCGCGCTGTTATCCGTCTGATGGCCCTTCAGGGCACGGATCCAGCCCTTTTCCGACAGGACGACCGTTACCGGCTCCTTCTCGATCAGGGCTTCCTTGAGTTCTTCCAGCGCGTCGGCGCTGGGCAGCGCGCCGATGTCGCCGATCTCGGTGCGGCGGCGGCCGAGTTCGGTCTCCGCGCCGAAGGTCTTGCGGACGTCGCGTATCTCGCCGGCGATCTTTCCCCACTGCTTGTCCTCGTCGGAAACGAGATCGCGCAGCTCGGCCTGTTCGGCGGTCAGCGCCTCGTGCTCGGTGCGGATTTCCATTTCCTCGAGCTTGCGCAACGAGCGCAGGCGCATGTTGAGAATGGCTTCGGCCTGCACGTCGGAGAGCGAGAACGTGCGCATCAAATCCTGCTTCGGCTCGTCTTCCTCGCGGATGATGCGGATCACCTCGTCGAGGTTGAGGTAGGCGATCAGGTAGCCGCCGAGCACCTCCAGGCGGTGGGCGATCTTGTCGAGCCGGTGATTGGCCCGGCGCAGAAGCACCTCGCGGCGATGATCGAGCCATTCGCGCAGCACGTCGGAAAGTCCGAGCACGATCGGCACGCGGCCGTGGCTCAAGACGTTCATGTTGAGCGAAATGCGGCTCTCCAGATCGGTGAGCTTGAACAATGATTCCATCAGCAACGCCGGGTCGACGGTGCGGCTCTTGGGCTCCAGCACGATGCGCACGTCTTCGGCCGACTCGTCGTTGACGTCGGCCAGCAGCGGCAGCTTGCGGGCGATAAGCAGGTCGGCGATCTTCTCGATCAGCCTGCTTTTGGGGACCAAATAGGGGATTTCGGTGACGACCGCGATCCAAGTGCCCCGGCCCTGATCCTCGGTGTGCCACTTGGCGCGGACACGGAACGAACCACGACCGGTGCGATAACTTTCGACAATCGAATCGTGGCTCTCCATCAGCACGCCGCCGGTGGGGAAATCCGGACCTTTTACTTTCTTTACAAGAGTTTCGACCGAGGCGTTCGGATACTGAATCAGGTGCAGCGCCGCCTCGCACAGCTCGGCGGCATTGTGCGGCGGGATCGAGGTAGCCATGCCGACCGCGATGCCGGTGGAGCCGTTGGCGAGCAGGTTCGGGAAGGCGCCGGGCAGAACGACCGGCTCGCTCTCTTCGCCGTCATAGGTTTCGCGGAAGTCGACCGCGTCCTCGTCGATGCCGTCGAGAAGCAGCTTGGCGACGTCTGTCAGCCGCGCCTCGGTGTACCGCATGGCGGCGGCGTTATCGCCGTCGATGTTGCCGAAGTTGCCCTGCCCCTCGACGAGCGGATAGCGCACCGAGAAATCCTGGGCGAGCCGGACCATCGCGTCGTAGATCGCTTGGTCGCCGTGGGGATGGAACTTACCCATGACGTCGCCGACGACACGGGCGCACTTCTTGAAGCCGGCGCCGGGATCGAGCTTCAACAGGCGCATGGCGAACAGCAGCCGCCGGTGCACGGGCTTCAGGCCGTCGCGAACATCCGGTAGCGCCCGGTGCATGATCGTCGACAGCGCATACGACAGGTAGCGCTCTTCGAGGGCGACGCGCAGGTCGACCGGCTCGATACCGCTCTCTGGCCCACTGTCGGGCGGCGGCGGGGGCGTGCGTTTGGACATCAGATCGAGTTAGCCGAATCGGGGGCGTCTGGAAAGGAATTCTTCGTTGGAATCCCCGTATATTCGCGGTTCGAGGAGGACGACGTGGCGGCGCGAACACTCAAACAGGCGGACATGGCGACCAATCCGATCGACCGCCTGCGCGCGATGGATCCGGCCGGCGTCTATTTGCGATACGCAGCCTATGCATCGGTTGTCGCCGTGCTCGCGGGGGCCGTCGGGTTCCTGCTGGCCTGGACGGCGACCGATGCGGCGCACGCCAAATTCGGTGCGATCTATGCCGGCGTCCTGACCACGATCGCGCTGGCGGGAGCGCAACCTGGCCCGAACCGCCGTCCGGTCCGGCAGATCGCGGGCATCGGCGGGACAGTCCTGGCGTGCGCTGCGATCGGGATTGTTGCCGCACCTCAGCCGGTCGTCGCCCAGACACTGGTCGTCGTGATCGCCTTCCTGGGGTTTTACGTCAGGCGCTGGGCGGAACCGTGGCCAAGTGCAGGGCTACTCGGCCTGCTCGCCTATCTCATCCACCAGATTCTGGCGCCCTATGCTCCTCAGGCCGCCATGGCGCACGCCGTGCCGGCGACGGTCGTCGGGCTGGCTTTGGGCTACTGGTTCATGCCGCGCGCCATGTTCACCGGCGGTCTCGCAAAGTCAGTGCGGCGGTTGCGGGCAGCGATCCCCGAGGTAGTGCGGGTCCATCTCGCCACATCGGGAGATGTCCGCGCCACCATCAAGCGGATCGACTCGCTACTGTTACAGGTCAACGACGCCCGCGCGCAGGCCGACCGGTTCGACGCTCCGTGTTCTAGGCAACACCTGTCGCTGGTCAACGCTGCGGCGGTTGTCGCGCGGGTATGGGAGAACACGGCCGAAAGCCTGCATGACACCGGCCGAAGCCTGGACGGCGTTGGAGCCGACACCGCATCGGCCGTGAGGGCGGCAGTGGCGAGTGTCGCCGATGCACTCGACACCCCCTCGCCGGATGCGCAGGACCGTGCCCGTTCGGCGATCGAGACGCTGGACCGCGCCGCCGCCAATGAGCTCGGCAACCCATCGCGCGCGCCGCTAACTGCGACAGAACACGCCCCCTTCGACCTGCTCAACACCGAACTGACCCTGTCGCACCTGCTCGAGGCCGTTTCCCATCTCGATGAGGAACTGGCCGCATGGTCGGAAGAGACGGCATGAAAATGCCCTCGATCCTGCCGAGCACCCGCCTGGCGATCCAGGCTGCCGCCTCCGGGCTGGTTGCCCTGATCTTCGTCGACATGGTGGACCTCGAGCGCCCCTACTGGGTGGTGCTGACGGCCATCGTGGTCATGGTCGGATCGGTCGGCGAGACCCTGAGCAAATCCATCGACCGCACGGTCGGCACGCTCGTCGGCCTTGCCATCGGAATTGCCGTGTATTGGGCAGCGATCCGGACCGGGTTTCCCGCGATCGTCCTGCTGGTCGTCGCGGTTCCCAGCGTCATCTTCTTCAAGTTCGCAAGCTACCGGATGATGATCGTCGCGCTGACGATCCTGCTCGTGTTCCTGTTCCGGCTCGGCGATGCGACAGACGCCTTGCTGATCGCACGGCTGGTCGACACGGCGATCGGCGCGGCAATCGCCACCGTCGTATCGGTCGCCGTCCTGCCGATCCCGACACGCAAGCCGGTTGTCGAAACGGTCGACGCCTATATCGCGGCGCTGCAGGTCATGGTTCACGACTCCCTGCAGGCGGTCGTGGCGGGTCAATGGGACACGGCAATCGACGCCAAGGCCAACGCGCTGCGCGCCTCGGAAGCCAATCTGGAGCGGCTGGCGGATTCGCTCAGGGTGGAAAGCGCCCTGCTCGGGCGCAGCGGACGGCTGGCGCGCGGCGCGCTTTCACTGCTGCCGGTCCTGCGCGGCCATGCGGACAATATCGTGCTGGCCTGCGAACCCGCGGCACGCAGCGGTCTGGGTCCGGATCTCGGCGCCGACCTGCAAACGATCGATCAGCAGATATCCGCTAACCTGGACCGATTTCGCGATGCCCTGGTAACCGGCGCCAGCCAGACCATTCCCCGCCTCGATGCGCCGACCGGCCGGATCGAGGATGCGCTCGCGCCTAAGCTGTCGGAAAACCCGGCAGCGCGCGGCAACGTGATGACCGTATTGAACACGATCCTGGCGCTGCGCCGCCTCAATCGCGGCCTGAGGCACGCAACCGAGAGTCTGGGCTAGAGGGCAATACCGTTTTGCTGAGACTACGCAACCGGCCCGCTGCCGGCCGTGCCCAGGACCACCACCCGTGTACCCAGCGGCGTACGGCTGAACAGGTCCATGACGTCCTGGTTGACCATGCGGATGCAGCCCGAAGAGACGCTCTTGCCGATGGTCCACGGTTCGTAGGTGCCGTGAATGCGGTAAAGCGTGTCCTTCTTGCCCTGGTACAGATACAGCGCGCGGGCGCCGAGCGGGTTCGTGGGACCGCCGGCGACACCGCGGCCGCCCTGCAGGTCCGTCAGCTGCGCTTCCAGCTCGGGCTGGCGCGCGATCATCTCCTTGGGCGGGTACCAATCGGGCCATTCGCGCTTCGCCTCGATGGTCGCGTCGCCGGACCAGCCGAAGCCCTCGCGGCCGACGCCGACGCCATAACGCATGGCCATGCCCCCCTCGCGCACCGAATAGAGGTAGTGGGCATAGGGATCGATGATGATCGTGCCGATCGGCTCGCTGGTCTGATACGGGACCAGCTTGCGCATGAAGGCCGGATCGAGTTGAGCCGGTTCGATCGCGGGAACCGGGAACGGCTCACCCTGGATCGGCCCATAGGTCATCGCGTAATCCGAGCCGTAGGGGTTCGGCGCGACCTGGGCGGTCGGTCCGGGCGGCTGGTTCGACTGGCACCCGGCGAGACCAATCGCGCCGGCGCCGATTACAAAACTGCGACGGGTCAGGTCAGACATCTGCGATCGTACTCCACAACGTTTCATTCATCATAGTGACGCCGAAATGGTTTCCGGGTCGTTTAATATCGATTCTTTCGGACGGAGTCGCCCGTTGCACATGTGCAGTGGAAACATGGCCTAGCCATGTTCCAGAAATGACAATTCCGCGAGCATGCGACAAACACCAACCTAACCGTTTCCACGCTTTGCGCTCTGCGCTTCGCGCAATCCGCCTATGCTCGCAACATCCATGCTGTCGCTGATCAGAAGGCCCAAAGCCATTCCTGCCTAATGCGAAAAGGCGGCGGAAAGTTGCATCCGTTACTGCCGACGGCGACAGACACATAGCCCGAGAATTGACCATCGACGTCAAATACGCCCGATATATTACGCAGCGTAACTACTTGTTTTTATGAGGCTTATACCATTCCTTAATCGGCAAACTCTCTAATGAGGCCAAGGCACGATCGTATTGGGAGACTCGAAGCCGATGAAACAGGCCTGTTTGATTATTTAGGTTCTTAAGTATTCCGGTGCCCCCAACATCGGACCCACAGAACCTTTCGATCCGACACGCCATTTCTTCATGCTTCTTTCCATCGGTCGGCCGGAATGCGGACCGTTCCCGGTATGTCGCTCGTCGCTGACGGCGCATCCGGGCGGTCCGCGAATGGGAACAGGCACCAGGAGGTGATCATGAAAACCTTGTTTGTTACGGCCGCGCTCGCGGTCTCACTAGCCGCCGGCGTGTCGGCGGCCACAGCCGACGAAGTCCAGGACAAAGCCAAGGCACTGGCCTCGTCCGAGATCAAGACATTCACCCATAACCCCGCGGTCGTCGCCGCCATCAAGGCGCAGAACGCCGAACATGTCTCGCTGTCACAGGGCGATGTCGACGGTCTCGACACGAAATGGCGCGAGGAACGCAAGTCCGCGTCCTCTCCCATGATCGACGAAATCTCGGGACGTCCGGCATCCGGCGAACTGATCAAATTCAGAGACAGCGGCCAGGGCCTCTACACCGAAGTGTTCATCATGGACGACAAGGGCCTCAACGTCGCCATGAGCGATCCGACGTCCGACTACTGGCAGGGCGACGAAGCCAAGTGGCAGGAGACGTTCCAGGCTGGCCCCGACGCCGTCCACGTCAGCGACGTCGAAAAGGACGACTCGACGGGGACGTTCCAGATCCAGGTGAGCATGACCGTCGTCGACGGCGGTCAGCCGATTGGCGCAATCACAGTCGGCGTTGACGCCGACCAGCTGATGTCCCGCTAAGTACCTGCAGACCATAGGCAATCCAGGAAGGATTACCCAATGACCGACCACCAGATTACGGCGGATGTCGATGCGCCTGCCAAAACAGTCAAGCTCGGCCACCGCCTGACCCTGGTGGTCGGCGCTGCAGTTGCCGTTGCGTTCGCCGTGCTCGTCGCCGTGCAGGCGATCGGGCTCAGCCACAGCCTTCGCGAACTGGCGAACGAGGATAGCGTCGCGATCAGCGAATTCATCGCCGCCGATATCGCGTCGGGGCTTCGCTGGAAAAAGATCGAGGCGGTGGAAGAGGCCTACGCCCGGATCGCCAAAAAGGAAGACTCGCTACTCGCCACCGTCGTCACACTCGACGCCGACGGAAACACGGTGGCCGAATACAAATCGGAAGTCCTATCGCAAACCGATCTGTCTCCGTACTTCGCCAAAGCGGAACCAGATGTGGCTGAAGGTCGGCCTTTCGTTATCGAGGACCCCGGCCACATCATCACGGTATTGCCGATCCTGTTCGGCGAAGACAACGCTCGCATCGGAACCGTCGGGTTTTCATGGAGCCTGCAAGCGGTCAAGGCCGTTGAAGCGCCCGCGTTGTACCGGTCGATAGGCCTGTCGGTCGTCGCGTTGGCAATCCTCGTCGGCCTGCTGCTCTTCATCCTCGGGCGCGGACTGACCCGCCCCCTCGGCGCGGTCACGCATGCCATGTCCCGGCTCGCGGGCGGTGCCAATGACGTCGAGGTTTCCTACACGGAGCGCAACGACGAGATCGGCGAACTGGCCCGAACGGTCGCAGTCTTCAGCAAGAACGCGGAAGACGTCTCGCGCCTGACGGCCGAGCAAAGCGTCGCCCGGGAAGAGGCGGAGCGCGAAAAGCGCGAGGCGATGGCGCGGCTGGCCGATTCGTTCGAAACAAGCGTAAGCGCAGCGGTGGAAGCCATTTCGCAATCCGCGGGCGAGCTTCAGGTTTCGGCAAATACGCTGACCCAGAGTGCGGACCGCGCGTCGCAGCAGGCCTCGACCGGCACATCCGGCGCAGAAGCCGCATCGAGCAATGTTCAGACCGTGGCATCGGCGACGGAGGAGCTGTCGGCCTCGATCAGCGAAATCCGCCGTCAAACGGAATCCTCGTCGCAGACCACGCGCAACGCCGTCGACGAAGTGCAGCGTTCCAACGAAATGGTTCGCGGTCTGGCAGATGGCGCGCAGCGGATCGGCGAGGTGATCGAACTCATCAACTCGATCGCCGAGCAGACCAATCTGCTTGCTCTGAATGCCACGATCGAGGCCGCCCGTGCCGGCGAGGCCGGCAAGGGCTTCGCGGTCGTCGCTTCGGAGGTCAAGACGCTGGCTACCCAGACGGCCACGGCAACCGAGGAAATCTCCAGCCAGATTTCGGCCATTCAGCATTCGACGGAGCAGGCCGTTTCGGCGATCGTCAGCATCGGCGATATCGTCCGCGAGATCAGCCAGGTTTCCGATTCGATTTCGAACTCGGTGACGGAACAGAACTCGGCGACGGAGGAAATCGCCCGCAACGTCCAGGAGGCCGCCCGCGGCACAGCCGACGTGTCCGAAAGCATGGCAGGCGTCATGCGTACCGCCGGAGAAACCGGCGACGCGGCGAACGTTGTCTTGAGCACGGCGAGCAATGTTTCGGAGCAAACCGATCGGCTCCGTGCGGAGGTCGAGAGTTTTCTCAACACCATCCGCGCCGCATGAACCGAAGTATTGCGACCTGAGCGGGCGGGCCCATCGGGGCCGCCCGTTTTTTATGGCCCGAATGCGTTCGGCAGATGCGCTCGCGCATGACGAATTCGCCCATGCCCGCCTCAAGCATGGCGGTCAAAGCGGCTGGCGCTTGATCCCGGATCATGACTTCAGGCGCGCGATCAACCGCTCGCGTTCGACCGGCAAGGCGATGCGGCGCGGTTCGAAGACATGGCGTTTCAGGAAGTAACCGGTCAGCGCGAAGCCGGCGGCGAGATCGTCGGTGCTTGCATCGGCGTCCTCCAGCCGCAGGAACTCCGGCAGTTTCAGCAACCGGTCAGCGTAGGGTATGCCCGCCTCACGGCTCACGGCACGGCCGGATTTCGGCGAGACGAAGACGAGTTCCTGGCGCCCGCCGGTCGATGCGCATTCAGTGAGATCCAGTCCGAAGCCCAAGTCGGCGAGCAGTGTTAGTTCGAACCGGACGATTTCCTGCGCGCCGGCTTGCGGATCCGGCAGCAAAGGCAACGCCTCCATGAACCGCACGAAGATCTCGGGATGGGGATCGCGCTCGGGCAGCAGGCGGATATGGGCTGCCAGCGTGGCAAAAGCATAGAGCGCCGTCTGGCTTTCCATCAAAGCGGCGGCGCGGGAGACGTCGGGCTCGATGACGAACGTGCCGAGATGCTCGTCGAGCCTTGCCCGCCACGTGGCGTGAACAGAATTGCCGGGCTGCAGCACCACCTGCTGACGCCGCGACCGGCCGCCACGCACCAGTCCGAGATGACGGCCATGCGAGGGTGTGAACAGCTCGACGATGGCGCTCGTCTCGCCGTGCCGCCTGAGGCCCAGGATTATGCCGTCGTCATGCCATTCCATGTCGGGATACTAGCGGGAATCGCGACGGGCCGCGTCCGGCGTTCGCCTCAATTCTTCGGGAATTCCAGTCCCAGTTCCCGGTACCGCTCGGGATCGTCGGCCCAGGCTTCGCGAACCTTGACGAACAGGAACAGGTGGACGGGGCGTTCGAGGATTTCGGACAGATCCTCGCGCGAGGCCGCGCCGATCTCCTTGATGGTGCGTCCGCCCTTGCCGAGAACGATGGCGCGCTGGCTTTCGCGGGTGACGTAGATGACCTGCTGGACGCGGACGGAGCCGTCCTTGCGCTCTTCCCAGCTTTCCGTTTCCACGTGGGATTCGTACGGCAGTTCCTTATGAAGGCGCAGGTACAGCTTTTCGCGGGTGATCTCGGCGGCCAGCTGGCGCAGCGGGAAGTCGGAAAGCTGGTCCTCCGGATAGTGCCAGGGGCCGGACGGCATCGCATCGGCAATCGCATCGAACAGGTCGTCGACGCCGTCGCCGTTCAGGGCCGAGATCATGAAAACCTGGTCGAAGGCCAGTGCCTCGCTGAATTTTGCGACGACGTCGAGCAGCGCGTCGCGGCGCAGCGTATCGATCTTGTTGAGCGCCAGC
>CAJQNW010000134.1 GCA_905479765.1 uncultured Tepidamorphus sp.
GTCGTTCATAAAACGACGCGTTCGCCATAGCGTACCCAAATTGGTTCTTGCTACGCCTTAAAAATGCGAACGTGCCTGAATACCCCGGTCTTAACATTCACGCTAGATGGGTGTTGAATATTTCGGTGGGCTGAGGAAGCGTTGTGTTATCTAGAATTTGTGTCATCGCTCTGTTTTGCATTTTGAGTATTAATTCCGCCCTTGCGGACTATAGTCGTGCTCGCCAAAATTTTGATATTCTAGATATTGAAAAACGCTGGTTATTGCAGTGGGATCTTACTTGGACCGGTCACTATAATGCCTTAACCGACGCTGAATTTGGTCGCCGGACCTATGAGGCAATACGTGATTTTCAAGCTGCCAACGGCTTCCCGGCAACCGGCGTACTAACAGGCGCCCAATATACCATCCTCAGCGCGTTGGCCGATGCGGAAAGGAAGTTAGTCGGTCTTGAATTCGTTAAAGATCCGCGCTCAGGCCTCGAACTCGGCGTTCCAACTAAGATTGCTAGAATACGTGAAAACGCTCTTCGGGGAACGCGTTGGAAGTCGCAGGACGGTCGATTTGTCCTCGAGTCGACGTCTATGCCTTATTTCGAGAGATCCTATATCGATCTTTACAATCGCCTTGCGCACGAAAATCCTCGACGGACAGTGAGCTATAAGACACTCAAAAGCGATGTGTTTGTAGTAACGGGACGATATGATGATAAGTCGTTCTATACTCGGATGTACGCGATGCGCACTGCTACGAAAGGAATAACGATTACCTGGGAATCAGATTTTTCGCCGGAAATAGATGGTGTGGTCCTCGGGTTGGCGGCGACTGTTTTCGAACTTAAAGAAAACGATACGCAACCAACCCCTAGTCCCTCAGCAATCGATCAGGATCGTCTTCATATTGTCGTTGCCAGCCGATCCGAAATAAACGAGGCGATCTCATTGGCTCGAGACTACGCAGCGACTTTCGAACATACGGGTGTCTATCGTTCCTCCAATGGACATTATGCTATTTCCATCGGAACAGTGGAGCGTTCTCAAGCGCGAGATGTGCTCGAAAAACTTCTCGGATTAAGCGCGATACCTCGTGACTCCTTTCTTTCTTCGGGGGCTAGATTCCAGGTAGAAATCTGGAGCGCCGAAGCCATTAACACGGCCTCTGAGAGTGCGCCATCGGACCCCGACGAAAACATAAAGTCGGAGGAGCCGGATATCGGCGCAGGCAGCGGGTTCTTCATTTCGTCAGATGGGGTGATGCTAACTAATGCTCACGTGGCTGGCGACTGCGATGTTATAGAAGTGAGTGGCTACGGTGCTGCAAAGATAGTCAAAGTTGACAGTACGAATGACTTAGCCTTGATAAAACTCAATAAACCTCAAACAGTGTCGTACGCCGTTTTTCAGATGCAGCCCCTTCGTATCGGTTCAGATGTAGTGGTTCTTGGGTATCCACTAGCCGACGTTTTAGCATCTACTTTAAACGTAACTTTCGGCGAGGTGACAAGTCTCTCCGGATTGGGAGGGGATACGCGTTTCTTTCAGCTCTCCGCACCGATCCAACACGGCAATTCGGGAGGACCGGTATTGGATTCCGCCGGTCACGTGGTGGGGGTAGCAACGGCTCGCCTGAATGATCTCAAGGAGTTCGCGGAAAGGGGCTCCATTCCCCAGAATGTTAATTTTGCTCTAAGGGGAGAGGCAATAAGCGCGTTTCTGAGATCGGCGAATGCCCAGTTTCAAATAGAAGAATCCGAAGAAATTCTTTCAAAAGTCGAGATTGCCGAAGAAGGAGGGAAATTCACGGCTCAAGTTTGGTGCGTGAATCGATGAATTCCTAAACCAGCTCGATCGCGTAGTTTTCGATCACCGTGTTGGCGAGCAGCTTTTCGCACATCGCCTCGATCTCGGCCCTGGCCTTGTCGCGGTCTTGATCGGCGATCTCCAGCTCGATCAGCTTGCCCTGGCGCACGTCGTCGACGCCGGAGAAGCCGAGCGAGGAGAGGGCGTGCTGGATCGCCTTGCCCTGCGGATCCAGGACGCCGTTCTTGAGGGTGACGGTCACGCGTGCCTTCATGATCTGTGCAGGTGCCTTATTTCACGAGAACCGGGCCACGTGGCACGGTCGGCTCATTGCCGACCATGATGCCGAGGCGGCGGGCGACTTCCTGATAGGCTTCGACCAGACCGCCCATGTCGCGGCGGAACCGGTCCTTGTCGAGCTTGTCGCCGCTTTCGATGTCCCACAGACGGCAGGAATCGGGGCTGATCTCGTCGGCGACAACGATCCGCATCATCTCGCCTTCGTAAAGCCGGCCGAATTCGAGCTTGAAGTCGACGAGGCGGATGCTGGCGCCGAGGAACAGGCCGGTGAGGAAATCGTTGACGCGCAGCGCCAGCGACATGATGTCGTCGATCTCCTGGGGGCTTGCCCAGCCAAACGCCGTGATGTGCTCCTCTGAGACCATCGGATCGTCGAGCTCGTCGGCCTTGTAGTAGAATTCGATGATCGAGCGCGGCAGCTGCGTGCCTTCGTCGATTCCAAGCCGCTTCGACAGCGAGCCGGCGGCGACGTTGCGGACAACGACCTCGAGCGGAATGATCTCGACTTCGCGGATCAGCTGCTCGCGCATGTTGAGCCGCCGGATGAAGTGAGTCGGCACGCCGATCGCGTTCAGGTGCTGGAAGATGTGCTCGGAAATACGGTTGTTGAGCACACCCTTGCCCTCGATCTGGGCGTGTTTCTTCTTGTTGAACGCCGTGGCATCGTCCTTGAAATGCTGAACGAGGGTTCCCGGCTCCGGTCCCTCATAGAGGATCTTGGCCTTGCCTTCATAAACTCTGCGGCGGCGGTTCATGCTGATTGGACCTGTCATAGGAAAACGTGGCGCTTTCGACTGGGGCGGCGCCTTGCCGTGGGTTACTGTACTAGATTACCGGGCTCCGGGCGGAAAATCCTATCGGATTAACCGGAAAAATCGCGCGCACCCTATCCGATCCAATCCGGCGTTACAACGCGTGGCACAACGGGTGCGGCGACAGGCGGCCAGGCAGAGCCAACGGGCAGTCGACGCTGTTGATCTGGGGCTCTTTGCCGAGTATGCAAGGCCGTAATCGAGACAGCCGGCGCACCCTGGGGCGCTTAACAATCTGGAGGCAGAAATGTCGGAGTTCGAGCGGCGCAAAAAGGGTTTCGAGGAGAAATTCGCGCACGACGAGGAAATGCGCTTCAAGGCGGACGCGCGGCGCAACAAGCTGCTCGGCCTGTGGGCGGCTGAAAAGCTCGGCAAGACCGGCGATGCAGCTGCAGCCTACGCAAAGGAAGTGATCGCGGCCGATTTCGAGGAAGCCGGCCACGAGGACGTCTTCCGCAAGATCCGCGGCGACTTCGATGCCGCCGGTGTCGATCAGTCGGACCATCAGATCCGCCGCACCATGGATGAACTGCTCGTCACGGCAATGGATCAGTTGCAGAACGAAGGCTGAGCGGCGACGCTTTGGCTGAATTCAGCGGATTTTTGGACGGCCCGGAGATTTCCGGGCCGTTTTTGTTTGTCGACCTATCTCCCCTCGCTCATTCCCGCGAAAGCGGGAATCGTCCAGCGAGTATTTGGGATGGTGCCTCACGCAACCCGATTCCCGCTTTCGCGGGAATGAGCGGAGCGGGGGGGCGGCCCCAGCTTTCGTAGGGTGAGGGAGCCTCAGGCTGCCGAGGAGGCAGCTTTGGCCTTGCCGAACACCCGGTCGAAGATCACATCAACATTCTTGAAGTGATAGCCGAGGTCGAACAGGGCCTCGAGATCGGATTCGGGAATCGCCTGAGTCACTTCCGGGTCGTTCTTCAGGAAGTCCAGGAACCGGCCTTCGCCCTTCCAGACCCGCATGGCGTGGCGCTGGACGGTTGAATAGGCGTCCTCGCGGCTCATGCCGGACTGGGCGAGCGCGATCAGTACGCGCTGGGAATTCACCAGGCCGCCGAGGCGGTCGAGGTTTTCCTGCATGCGCTCGGGATAGACCATCAGCTTGTCGATGACGCCGGTCAGGCGGGCCAGCGCGAAATCCAGGGTGATCGTCGAGTCCGGGCCGATCATGCGCTCGACCGACGAGTGCGAGATATCGCGCTCGTGCCAGAGCGCGACGTTTTCCAGCGCCGGGGTGACATAAGCGCGGACCATGCGGGCAAGCCCGGTCAGGTTTTCCGTC
>CAJQNW010000135.1 GCA_905479765.1 uncultured Tepidamorphus sp.
CGTTCACCTGGGTTCCGGGCATCATCTGGTTCGTCCTCAAGGTCTGCGCGGTGTTCTTCAAGTTCGCCATGGTCAAGGCGTTCGTGCCGCGCTACCGCTACGATCAGCTGATGCGCCTTGGCTGGAAGGTTTTCCTGCCTATTTCGCTGTTCATGGTTGTTGCAGTCGCAGCAGTCCTGCAATTCACCGGCTGGGCGCCGTAGGTTAAAGAGGTTTTTGATGGCCACTCTCGATCAGGCCGCACGATCGATCTTCCTGAAGGAGTTCGTCTCCGCCTTCTTCCTGGCTATGCGGTACTTCTTCAAGCCGAAGGCAACGCTGAACTATCCCTTCGAGAAGGGACCGATCTCCCCGCGTTTCCGCGGCGAGCACGCTTTGCGGCGTTATCCCAACGGCGAAGAGCGCTGCATTGCCTGCAAGCTGTGCGAGGCGATCTGTCCCGCCCAGGCGATCACGATCGAAGCCGGCCCGCGCCGTAACGACGGCACACGACGCACCACCCGCTACGACATCGACATGGTGAAGTGCATCTACTGCGGCTTCTGCCAGGAGGCCTGCCCGGTGGACGCTATCGTCGAGGGACCGAACTTCGAATTCGCTGTGGAAACACGCGAGGAATTGTACTTCGACAAAGACAAGCTGCTGGCGAATGGGGACCGCTGGGAGCGGGAAATCGCCAGGAGCATCGAACTCGACGCGCCCTATCGCTGAGACCCTTCGACGGGTCGGTAGACGCGTATCTGGAACCGTTCTATAGAGGCCGCACCTGCCGGATTCCCGGTAAGCGGCCACCCCCGGGGGACTTGCCGGACCATGATCGTCGCGACTGTCTTCTTCTACCTGTTTTCCGCGGTGATGATCGCGTCTGCGGTGATGGTCATCGCGTCGCGCAATCCGGTGCACTCGGTGCTGTTCCTGATTCTCGCGTTCTTCAACGCCGCCGGCCTGTTCATCCTGATGGGGGCCGAGTTTCTGGCGCTGATCCTGGTGGTCGTCTATGTCGGCGCGGTCGCGGTCCTGTTCCTGTTCGTCGTAATGATGCTGGACGTCGATTTCGTCCAGCTGCGCGAGGGCTTCCTCAACTATCTGCCCGTCGGCGCGCTGATCGGCTTCATCCTGGTGGTCGAACTGCTGCTGGTGCTCGGTGGCTGGGTGATATCGCCGGATGCCGTCGCCAACATCGCGGTGCCGATTCCCGCCGATCCGTCGGTGAGCAATATCCAGGCGATCGGCGAGGTGCTGTACACCCGCTACGTGTTCTTCTTCCAGATGGCCGGGCTAATTTTGCTGGTGGCGATGATCGGCGCGATCGTGCTGACGCTGCGTCACAAGCCCAACGTCAAGCGCCAGTCGATCGTCGACCAGGTCGGGCGCACGCCGGAAATGTCGGTGGAAGTGCGCAAGGTCGAAAGCGGCAAGGGAATCTGAGGCACATGGAAATCGGACTTTCCAACTATCTCGCCGTTGCCGCCATCCTGTTCACGCTCGGCGTCTTCGGCATCTTCGTGAACCGCAAGAACGTCATTGTCATCCTGATGTCGATCGAGCTGATGCTGCTCGCCGTCAACATCAACCTGGTGGCGTTTTCCACCCATCTCGGCGACATCGTCGGGCAGGTGTTCGCGCTTCTGGTGCTGACCGTGGCCGCCGCCGAGGCGGCAATCGGTCTCGCCATCCTGGTGGTTTTCTTCCGCAACCGCGGCTCGATCGAGGTCGAGGACGTCAACATGATGAAGGGCTGAGCGCTCAAATGTATTCGGCGATCGTCTTTCTGCCGCTCCTCGGCGCAATCCTTGCCGGGATCGTCACGCTCGTGGGCGCGCATGCCCGCCATCCCGGCGGCGTGGACATGCAGGCCAACGGAAACGGCGGGCACGATGGCGGGCGCGGCGGGGATCATGGAGACCACGGCCATCATCCCGCCGCACAGGGATCGCGCGCAGCCGAACTGATCACGACCGGCTTCATGATCATCGTGGCGATCCTGTCGTGGATCGCCTTCTTCCAGGTCGGCATGCACGACGGCGACGTGCAGGTTTCGATCATGCCGTGGGTCGTGTCCGGCTCGCTCAGCGTCGACTGGGCGCTGCGCATCGACACGCTGACGGCGGTGATGCTGGTGGTGGTGAACACCGTCTCGACGCTCGTGCACGTCTATTCGATCGGCTACATGTCGCACGATCCGCACCGGCCGCGCTTCTTCGCCTATCTGTCGCTGTTCACCTTCGCCATGCTGATGCTGGTGACGTCGGACAACTTCCTGCAGATGTTCTTCGGCTGGGAAGGCGTGGGCCTCGCCTCCTACCTGCTGATCGGCTTCTGGTACCAGCGCCCCTCGGCGAATGCGGCTGCGATCAAAGCGTTCGTGGTCAACCGGGTCGGCGACTTCGGCTTCGCGCTGGGCATCTTCGGCGTGTTCATGTTGTATGGCTCGATCAGCTTCGACGCCGTCTTCGCCAACGCCGCCGACGCCACCGGCAAGACGCTCTACATTTTCGGCACGGATATCGACGCGCTGACCATAATCTGCCTGCTCCTGTTCATGGGCGCGATGGGCAAGTCGGCGCAGTTCCTGCTGCACACCTGGCTGCCGGACGCGATGGAGGGCCCGACGCCGGTCTCCGCGCTGATCCACGCCGCCACCATGGTGACGGCCGGGGTGTTCATGGTCGCGCGGCTGTCGCCGCTATTCGAGCTGGCGCCGGTCGCGCTGACTTTCGTCACCTTCATCGGTGCGACGACGGCCTTCTTCGCCGCAACGATCGGTCTGGTGCAGAACGACATCAAGCGGGTGATCGCCTATTCGACGTGTTCGCAGCTGGGCTACATGTTCGCAGCGCTCGGCGTCGGGGCCTATTCGGCCGGCATCTTCCACCTGTTCACGCATGCCTTCTTCAAGGCGCTTCTGTTCCTTTGCGCGGGCTCGGTGATCCACGCGATGTCGGACGAGCAGGACATGCGCAAGATGGGCGGGCTTCGCAAGAAGATCCCGCTGACCTTCTGGACCATGCTGATCGGCGGACTGGCCCTGACGGGCTTCCCGCTGACCGCTGGCTGGGTCTCCAAGGACGCGATCATCGAGATGACCTTTGTCGGCCAGAACCCGATGGCCGGCTACGCCTGGGGCATGACGACGTTCGCAGCCCTTCTGACCGCCTTCTACACCTGGCGGCAGATGTTCATGACCTTCTTTGGAAAGCCGCGTGCGTCAGCCGAGGTGATGGGCCATGTGCACGAATCGCCGTGGGTGATGCTGGTGCCGCTGTTCGTGCTGGCCACCGGCGCGCTGTTTGCGGGGCTCGTCTTCAAGGACTTCTTCATCGGCCACGACTACGCGGACTTCTGGCGCGGCGCGATCTTCCTGGGCGAGGAAAACCACGTCCTGCACGACATGCACAACGTGCCGTTCGCGATCGTCTGGCTCCCGACGCTGATGATGCTGATCGGCTTCGCGATCGCCTGGTACCTGTACATCTTCAATCCGTCGGCGGCACCTGCGCTGGCGCGCCAGTTCGACGTGCTGTACCGCTTCCTGCTCAACAAGTGGTACTTCGACGAGATCTACGACTTCCTGTTCGTCAGGCCCGCCAAGTGGCTCGGCCGCTTCCTGTGGAAGAAGGGCGACGGCTGGCTGATCGACGGCTTCGGGCCGGACGGCGTCTCCGCACGGGTCGTCGACGTGACCCGCAAGGTCGTGCAACTGCAGACCGGTTATCTCTACCACTATGCTTTCGCCATGCTGATCGGCGTCACGGCGCTGATCACCTGGTACATGTTCGCCGGAGGGGCACACTAAGATGACCGGCTGGCCCATCCTCTCCGTCGTCACGTTCCTGCCGCTCGTCGGCGCGCTGTTCATCTTCGCCATTCGTGGCGACGATGAAATCGCGGTTCGCAACGCCCGCTTCGTGGCGCTGTGGACGACGGTGATTACCTTCCTGCTGTCGCTGCTGATCTGGATCTACTTCGATCCCTCGACGGCCGACTTCCAGTTCGTCGAGAAGCGCAACTGGCTGGGCGGAACGATCACCTATCACATGGGCGTCGACGGCATTTCGATGCTGTTCGTGATCCTGACCACCTTCCTGATGCCGGCGTGCATCCTGGCAAGCTGGAAGGCGATCGACGTTCGCGTGAAGGAGTACATGGTCGCGTTCCTGGTGCTTGAAACGCTGATGATCGGCGTTTTCACGTCGCTCGACCTGGTGCTGTTCTACCTGTTCTTCGAGGCAGGCCTGATCCCGATGTTCCTGATCATCGGCATCTGGGGCCACAAGCGGCGCGTCTACGCGGCCTTCAAGTTCTTCCTCTACACGCTGACCGGCTCGGTGCTGATGCTGCTCGCCATCATGGCGATGTACTGGGACGCCGGCACCACCGATATACCGACGCTGCTCGCCCACGATTTCCCGGGCGAGATGCAGACGTGGCTATGGATTGCCTTCTTCGCGTCGTTCGCGGTGAAGATGCCGATGTGGCCGGTCCATACATGGCTGCCCGACGCGCACGTCGAGGCGCCTACCGCAGGGTCGGTGATCCTGGCGGGCATCCTGCTGAAGATGGGCGGCTATGGCTTCCTGCGATTCTCGCTGCCGATGTTCCCCGAAGCCTCCGACATGTTCGCGCCGTTCGTCTTTACGCTGTCGGTCGTCGCGATCATCTATACGTCGCTGGTCGCGCTGATGCAGACCGACATCAAGAAGCTGATCGCGTATTCGTCCGTCGCGCATATGGGTTTCGTGACGATGGGCATTTTCACCGGCACGATCCAGGGCGTGCAGGGCGGAATCTTCCAGATGCTGTCGCACGGCATCGTCTCGGGCGCGCTGTTCCTGTGCGTCGGTGTCGTCTACGACCGGCTGCATACCCGCGAGATCGCCGCCTACGGCGGGCTGGTCAACCGGATGCCGCTCTATGCCGCGGTCTTCATGGTCTTCACAATGGCCAATGTCGGGCTGCCGGGCACCTCGGGCTTCATCGGAGAGTTCCTGTCGCTTCTGGCAGCGTTCGAGGTCAACACCTGGGTTGCGGTGTTCGCCACTACCGGCGTGATCCTGTCTGCGGCCTATGCGCTGTGGCTCTATCGCAAGGTGATATTCGGGACGATCGACAAGGAAAACCTCCGCGCGATCAAGGACCTGACCGGACGCGAAATGATCATTCTGGTGCCGCTGCTCGTGCTGACAATCCTGTTCGGCATCTATCCGGCGCCGATCCTGGATGTGACGGCGGTCTCGGTCGACAATCTCGTCACCGAGTATCACGCGGCACTGGAACAGGCCGCGCGCTTCGCGGCGCTGGGCAATTGACGAGGCTGAACCGATGACCCCGAACCTCCTGTCGATTGCGCCCGAAATCCTGCTGGCCGTCGGTGCCATGGTGGCGCTGATGTTCGGCGCCTTCCGCGAGGACGAGTCCTCGGTCTCCATCACGGCCGGCCTGTCTATCGCGCTCGTCATCGCCGCCGGCGTGCTGGTCTGGCTGGTGCCGACCGACCCGGAACCGATCTTCGGCGGCAGCTTTCTGCTCGACCCCTTCGCCAAGCTGATGAAGACGCTGATCGCGGTCGGCTCGGCCGTCGCGATCCTGTTGTCGGTCGACTACATGCGCTACGGCCAGTTCACGCGGTTCGAATATCCGGTGCTGATCGTGCTGGCGACGGCCGGCATGTTCGTCATGGTCTCGGCGACGGACCTGATCTCGCTCTACATGGGCCTCGAGCTGCAGAGCCTTGCGGCCTATGTGGTCGCGGCGATCCAGCGCGACTCGGTGCGGTCCACCGAAGCCGGCATGAAGTATTTCGTTCTCGGCGCGCTCGCCTCGGGCCTGCTGCTCTACGGCGCGTCGCTGATCTACGGCTTCTCCGGCACCGTGACCTATGCCGGCATCGCCGACGCAGTCTCCGGAAGCGGCGCCTCCGTGGGACTGACCTTCGGCCTGGTATTTCTTTTGTCCGGCATTGCCTTCAAGATCTCGGCCGTTCCGTTCCACATGTGGACGCCGGATGTCTATGAGGGCGCGCCGACGCCTGTCACCGCGTTCTTTGCATCCGCGCCGAAGGTGGCGGCGATGGGCATGCTGATCCGGGTGGTTATCGATGCGTTCCCGACGATCACGACCGACTGGCAGCAGGTGATCGTGTTCATTTCCATCGCCTCGATGGGGCTCGGCGCGTTTGCCGCGATCGGCCAGCGCAACATCAAGCGGCTGATGGCCTATTCCTCGATCGCCAACATGGGTTTTGCGCTGGTCGGGCTTGCCGCCGGCAGCGAGGCGGGGGTCCGCGGCGTGATCATCTACATGGCGATCTATCTGGCCATGACGCTCGGCACCTTCGCCTTCATCCTGGCGATGCGGCGCGGCGATACGATGGTCGAGACGATCGACGATCTCGCGGGGCTGTCGCGTACCAACGGTCCGGCGGCCTTCTTCCTGGCGATACTGTTCTTCTCGCTTGCCGGCATTCCACCGCTGGCCGGTTTCTTTGCCAAGTTCTACGTGTTTCTGGCAGCCATCGAAGCCGAGCTCTATGCGCTCGCCGTCATCGGCGTGCTCACCAGCGTTGTCGGCGCCTTCTACTATCTGCGGGTCGTGAAGATCATGTACTTCGACGAGCCCGTCGCGCCATTCGAACGCATGGGCGGAGAGTTGAAGGCGGTGCTCGGCGTCGCCGGGCTGCTCGTGCTGCTCTACTTCGTTTATCCGGCGCCGCTGGTCGAGGCTGCGGGGGCGGCTGCGAAATCCCTGTTCTGACGATGGGTTTCGTGCTCGGGCCCGTCGCCGCACGAGCTGGCTATCAGCTTGAATCGTTTGATTCGATCGGCTCCACGAACGATCCGGCGCTTGCGCGTGCCCGATCCGGGGAGGACGGGCCGATGTGGTTCGTCACCGGGCATCAGACTAGTGGCCGTGGCCGGCGCGGACGGGCCTGGGAGGGGCCGCCCGGCAACCTCGCCGCGAGCCTGTTCCTGACAACCGACGCTTCTGTCGATCAGGCGGTGACGCTCGGGTTCGTCGCGGGGCTTTCTCTGCATGACGCGCTGTCGACACTCGATCTGGGAAACGCGGATATCCGGCTCAAGTGGCCGAACGACGTGCTCGCCAACGGCGGGAAGCTGACGGGCATACTGCTCGAATCAGAATCCACGGGCGAGGGCAGGACCGCGATCGTCGTCGGGATCGGCGTCAATATCGTCTCCGCGCCGGAAGGCGCGACCTTCAAGGCGGCTTGCCTGGCCGGACTCGGTGCGTCTGTGACGGCGGAGCAGGTGTTTTCTGCGCTGTCGGATGCCTGGTGCGCACGGTATGCTCAGTGGGATGCGGGGCGCCGTACCCCGGGGGGGATAGAAGCGATCCGTACAGCATGGATCGAACGGGCCGCCGGTATTGGCGGGCCGGTCGCCATCGTCTCGGGCGCGCGCGAGATACGGGGGACGTTCGAGACGCTCGATACCGATGGCCGGCTTGTCGTGCTGACGGCTGACGGGTCGCGCGTGGCGATTTCGGCCGGTGACGTTTACTTCGGGGATGCCGCCTCCGCTCCGGCGGCGGGTTGAGGATAAGAAAAGCAATGGCACGTCAACCGGAACTGGTCTTCCTGCCGCTCGGCGGCGTCGGCGAGATCGGGATGAACCTCGGGCTCTACGGGTATGGCCCGCCGGGACGGCGCGACTGGGTGATGGTCGATTGCGGGGTCAGCTTCGCGGCCGAAGAGCATCTGCCGGGCGTCGACCTGATCCTGCCGGATATCTCCTTCATCGAGGAAGATCGCGGAAAGCTGCATGGCATCGTGCTGACGCACGCCCACGAGGATCACTACGGCGCGTTGCACGATCTGTGGCCGCGGCTGAAGGTGCCTGTCTTCGCGACGCCGTTCACAGCGGGTCTGCTGGAGGCCAAGCTGAAGGAAGAGCCCGGCGCGCCGGAGATTCCGATCGAGACGGTGCCAGTTGGCGGGCGCTTCACAGTCGGGCCATTCGACATCGAGCTGATCTCGGTGACCCATTCGATCCCCGAACCAAACTCGATCGTGATCCGTACGCCGCTGGGCGCGGTTCTGCATACCGCCGACTGGAAGATCGATTCCGACCCGGTCGTGGGCGCTGCTTTCGATTCCGCGCCGTTCGTCGCGCTAGGCCGCGAGGGCTGCCGGGCGATGGTCTGCGATTCGACGAATGTGCTGCGCGATGGCCGTTCGCCGGGCGAGGGGGACGTCCGCAAGGTGCTCGCCGAGGTGATCGCAAACTCTCCGCACCGCGTTGCGGTTACGGCATTTGCCTCCAACGTGGCCCGCATCCATTCGATTGGTTCGGCTGCGGCTGCTGCCGGGCGCAGCGTGGTCGTAGTCGGCCGGGCGATGAAGCGGGTGATCTCGGTTGCGCGCGAGCTGGGCATGCTGGAGGGACTGCCGACGTTCCTGAGCGAGGACATGTACGATTCGCTGCCGCGCCAGAACGTGGTGCTGCTGTGTACCGGCAGCCAGGGCGAGCCGCGCGCGGCCCTGACCCGGATCGCGGCGGGCAGTCATCGGCTCAAGCTCGCGCCCGGCGACCGTGTGATCTATTCGGCCCGCACAATTCCGGGCAACGAGCGCGAGATCGGCACCGTGGTCAACGCGCTCGCGAAGTCCGGCATCGAGATCATTACCGACCGGGACGCGCTCGTTCACGTGTCCGGCCATCCGCGCCGGGATGAACTGCGGGACATGTATGCCTGGGTGAAGCCCGAGGTGGCGGTGCCCGTGCATGGCGAGGCGCAGCATCTCGCCGCGCATGCAAAACTGGCCCGTGAAATGAAGGTGCCGGAAGTCGTCACCACCTACAACGGCGACATGGTTCGCCTGGCGCCGGGACCCTCCGAGGTCGTCGACAAGGTGGCGGCCGGGCGGCTCTACAAGGACGGCCGGCTGCTCGTCCGCGCCGATGCCGACGCGGTGCGCGAGCGGCGCAAGCTCTCTCATGTCGGCTATGTCGGCGTGGCGCTGGCGGTCGACGAGCGTGGCGAACTGGTTGGTGACGTGGAAGTCGACCTCGACGGCGTTCCCGAACGCGACATCGACGGCGTGCCGTTCATGGACATCGTCCACGATGTCGTGGACAAGATATCGACCAACCTTCCACGGGCGCGGCGGCGCGATCCCGACGCGCTGGCGGAATCGGTGCGTCGCGGCGTCCGCAACGCGGTGGCGGCAGGCTGGGGCAAAAAGCCCATTTGTCACGTCTACGTCATCACGGTATGAGCCGCAGCCAAGGGCTGGCCCCTGCTCGTCTTTGATCCATCCGGCCTATCCCCGAACAGTCGGGCGCATACGATGAGGACATCATGCTTGGAAAACTGAACCACGTGGCGATCGCCGTTCCCGATATCGCCAAGGCGGCGGCTGTCTACCGCGACACGCTGGGCGCGGAGGTTTCCGAACAGGTGGCGCAGCCCGATCATGGCGTCACCACGGTGTTCATCAACCTGCCCAACACGAAGATCGAGCTTCTCGAGCCGTATGGCGCGGGCTCGCCGATCGTCAAGTTCCTGGAAAAGAACCCGGACGGCGGCATGCATCACCTGTGCTACGAGGTCGACGACATCATCGCCGCGCGCGACAAGCTTGTCGCCGACGGCGCGCGGGTGCTCGGCAGCGGCGATCCGAAAATCGGGGCGCACGGCAAGCCCGTTCTGTTCCTGCACCCGAAGGATTTCTGCGGAACGCTTGTTGAACTCGAGCAGGCCTGAGGCGGATACGAGCCGTGCCCCTTTTAAGCGCCATAGCCGTCTATATCGTCATCTGGTGGATCGTGCTGTTCGCGGTCCTGCCTTGGGGCGTGCGCACCCAGGACGAGGACGGCGACGTCGTCCCCGGTTCGGCGTCAAGCGCGCCGCAGCGCCCGATGCTGATACGCAAGATCGTCGCGACGACACTGGTGTCGGCGGCGGTATTCGCGATTCTCTATGGGGTCGTGGTCTATGGCGGGCTGACGATCGACGACATTCCGTTCCTGCCGGACTTCACGCCGAAGGACTGGAAATAAGCACGGTCGGTTCGCGCTTTTCGAAAGAAGCCCGGAAATAAAAAAGCAAGGCTCTCGCCTTGCTTGAAAAGTCTGATGCGATGGCTTGGCGGCCTCAGCCTAACCAAATGATCGAAATCGAACTGCGCCGAAAATCGATCCGCTTCCTCCCGAGACCTGGGCCAATATCACCTTGAGACAAGGTGACCCTGAACAACCGGCCTTTTTGTGATTGGTACAATACGCAGACATCGCGACGTTGCAATATGTTTCTTGCCGTGATGGCCATTTGTGACATTTCGTCCGGATGTCGGATCCATGTTCGTATTGCGAACGAGCGGCGTAGCGTAGCGGGGGCGGCCCCGGGCGATGCCTGCGACCCGTTGCGCGCGCGAAGCGTAGCGACCCGGCACCCGGGACGCTATCGCCGGCCTTGTGTTTTCCGCGCCGATGCGCTTGTGTCGCGCCACCATCGAACATGCTGGATTCCCTGACCCAATGCGCCTCTCCCGCTATTTCCTGCCGATCCTGAAAGAGACCCCCAAGGAAGCCGAGATCGTCTCGCACCGGCTGATGCTGCGCGCCGGAATGGTGCGGCAGGAATCAGCGGGCATCTACGCTTGGCTGCCGCTCGGCTACAAGGTCCTGAAGAAGGTCGAGCAGATCGTCCGCGACGAACAGAATCGCGCCGGCGCCGTCGAGCTGTTGATGCCGACGATCCAGTCTGCCGACTTGTGGCGCGAGAGCGGTCGCTACGATGACTATGGCAAAGAGATGCTGCGCATCCAGGACCGGCACGAACGCGAAATGCTGTTCGGACCGACCAACGAGGAAATGATCACGGAGATCTTCCGCGCCTCCGTGCGTTCCTACAAGGATCTGCCGCTCAATCTCTATCACATCCAGTGGAAGTTCCGTGACGAGGTGCGCCCGCGATTCGGTGTCATGCGCTCGCGCGAGTTCCTGATGAAGGACGCCTATTCGTTCGACCTCGACAAGGAATCGGCACGCCGCTCCTACCAGAAGATGTTCGTTGCCTACCTGCGCACCTTTGCCCGGCTGGGGCTGAGGGCGATTCCGATGGCGGCCGATTCCGGTCCGATCGGCGGTGACATGAGCCACGAGTTCATCATCCTCGCCAAGACCGGCGAAAGCGAAGTGTTCTGCGACAAGGCGCTGCTGGATCTGCCGATCCCCGGCGAGGAAACGGATTTTGACTCCGATCTGTCGCCGATCGTCGACAGCTGGCTTTCGTCCTATGCCGCGACCGACGAGAAGCACGAGCCCGCGACGTTCGAAGCCGATGTGCCCGAAGACCGGCGTATTTCGGCGCGCGGGATCGAAGTCGGTCATATCTTCTATTTCGGCACCAAATACTCCGAGCCGATGAAAGCGGTGGTCGCCGGACCGGATGGGACAGAAAAGCCGGTTCACATGGGGTCGTACGGCATCGGACCGTCACGACTTGTCGCCGCAATCATCGAA
>CAJQNW010000136.1 GCA_905479765.1 uncultured Tepidamorphus sp.
TATGCAGCCGGTCTACGGGATCGGCCGCGAAATGCAGCTGACCGAGCACATCGTCGAGCACCTGCCGGGCTACCGCGGCATGGGGCCGGTACGCGTCGGCAACCAGGCCTATGAGCACTTTCAGCATGACGTTTACGGAAACGTCATTCTCGGCGCCAGCCAGGCCTTCTTCGACGAGCGCCTGTTCCGGCCGGCGACGCTGGATGACTTCCACATGCTCGAGAAGGTAGGCGAACGCGCATTCGCTTTCTATTCCGAGCCGGACGCCGGCATGTGGGAGCTGCGCACCCGCGCCCGCGTTCACACCTCCTCGTCGCTGATGTGCTGGGCCGCCTGCGACCGGCTCGCCAAGATCGCCCGCCACTTCGGCGAGGACGAGCGCGCAGGGGTCTGGTCGGAGCGCGCCGCCACAATCCACGCGGAGATCCTGAAGCGCGCGTGGAACCCGGAGCTCAATTCGTTCGTTGAAAGCTTCGAGGGGTCGGACATCGATGCGAGCCTCCTGTTGATGGCCGAGGTCGGCTTCGTCGCGCCGGACGATCAGCGCTTCGTGGCCACCGTCGACCGGATCGGCCGCGAACTCAGACGCGGCAATCATCTGCACCGTTATGCCGCGCCCGACGACTTTGGCCGTCCGCACACCGCGTTTAATATCTGTACCTTCTGGTACATCGACGCCCTTGCCCGGATCGGGCGCACCGAGGAGGCACGCGAGATCTTCGAGAGCATGCTCGCCACCCGCAATCATCTGGGACTCCTGTCGGAAGATACCGACACCGCGTCCGGAGAGCTGTGGGGCAACTATCCGCAGACCTATTCGATGGTCGGCATCATCAACGGCGCCATGCGTCTCAGCAAACGGTGGGACAGCGTCGTATGAGCCGCCTGGTCGTTGTGTCCAACCGCGTCGGCCCGGTCCGCGAATCCGCCAAGGCCGGTGGCCTCGCGGTGGCGATCGTCGATGCGTTGCGCAACGAAGGCGGCATCTGGTTCGGCTGGTCGGGCGAGATCAGCCCAGAAGGCACACACGCCAACCTGCAGACCGAGGAGGCCGGGCGCATCTCGATGGTCACCCTGGACATGGACCAGGCCGACTACGACGCCTTCTACGCCGGGTTCTCCAACAGGACGCTGTGGCCGATCTTCCATTACCGGCTCGATCTGGCCGAATACGACCGCGAAACGGAACGCGGCTACTGGAACGTCAACGAACGCTTTGCCGCGCGGCTTTTTCCGCTGCTCAAGGACGACGACGTCGTCTGGGTGCACGACTATCACTTCCTGGCGATGGGTTCGAAGCTCCGGTCGATGGGCGCAAGGCAGCCGATCGGCTTTTTCTTGCATATCCCCTTCCCGGTGCCCGAAATCATCGCCGCGCTGCCCAACCACGGCGCGCTCATCCACGCGATGCTCGCCTACGACGTCATCGGCTTCCAGACCAAGCGCGACGCGCGCGCCTTCATCCGCTACTTCGTCGAGGAGTTCGACGGCGTCGCGACCGAAGATGGCCTGCTGACGGTGCAGGGGCGCACGGTCAAGGTCGGCGCCTTTCCCATCGGTATCGATGCCGAGGCATTCCGCAGCTTCTCCGTTTCACCGGATGCCCATCGGCAGGGCAAGCGGCTCAAGGCGTCCGGTGAAGATCGTTGCCATGTCATCGGGGTCGACCGGATCGACTACACCAAGGGCCTCGCCGAACGGTTCCACGCGTTCTCGCGGCTGCTCGAGAACTATCCGGAGAACCGCAACCACGTCAGCCTGCTGCAGGTGGCGCCGGCCTCGCGTGGCGATGTCGACGCCTATGTCGATATCCGCGAGGAGCTCGAACGCATTACCGGCAACGTCAACGGACGGTTTTCCGACCTCGACTGGACGCCGATCCGTCTGATCACCCGGCCGCTGAAGCGGCGCAGCCTCGCCGGCCTCTACCGGGCCAGCAAGGTCGGGCTGGTGACGCCGCTGCGCGATGGCATGAACCTGGTCGCCAAGGAATATGTCGCCGCCCAGGCCGAGGACGATCCGGGCGTGCTGGTGCTGTCGCGGTTCGCGGGCGCGGCCGAAGCGCTCGACGCGGCCGTGATCGTCAACCCCTATGATATCGACGAGGCCGCCGAAGGCATCCAGCGGGCCGTCGGCATGCCGCTGGACGAACGCCAGGACCGCTGGCATCGCCTGTTCGACAAGGTTCAGAGCGAAGACATCCGCGCGTGGTACACGAGCTTCCTGAAAGCCCTGCGTGAGACGGCCCGCCGCAGCCACTAACCCTCCCGTGAGCCTTCGGCCGGGAGGAATTCTGAATATGAGTTTTGTCCAAGCCCCCATTGACCATACGTCACGGGTGCGGCTTGTTGCGGTAATTATGTCCAACGATGCGGGCACGGTCCGCAAGGGAGGTGGCGATGGTTGAGCGGCATGACAATCTGATCGGCGGCGAATGGGTTAAGGGCAGCGAGTACGCGCCGAACGTGAACCCCTCCGACCTGAGCGACGTGGCCGGCGAATACGCCCGCGCCAGCGCCGCCGACGCTGCGACCGCGATCGCCGCGGCGAAGGAAGCCTTTCACGGCTGGTCGCGCGCCACGCCGCAAGTTCGCTTCGAGATCCTCGATGCCGCCGGCACCCGCATCCTGGCCGAAAAGGAACGGCTCGGCACGCTGCTGTCGCGCGAGGAAGGCAAGACCCTGCCCGAGGGCATCGGCGAAGCGGCGCGCGCCGGCCAGATCTTCAAGTTCTTCGCAGGCGAGGCGCTGCGCCTCGGCGGCGAGACCATTCCCTCGGTGCGTCCAGGAGTCGGCGTCGAGATCACCCGCGAGGGTGTCGGCGTCGTCGGCCTGATCACGCCGTGGAACTTCCCGATCGCCATCCCCGCCTGGAAGATCGCCCCCGCGCTCGCCTGCGGCAACACGGTGGTCTTCAAGCCAGCCGACCTGGTGCCCGGCTGCGCCCACGCCATCGCCGAAATTCTCGACGACGCGGGCGTTCCCGCCGGCGTCTTCAATCTGGTCATGGGCCGTGGCTCGGTGGTCGGCGAGGCGATGGTCGGCTCGCCCGACGTCAACGCCATCAGCTTCACCGGCTCGGTTCCCACGGGCAGGCGCATCGCGCTGGCCTGCGCGGAATCGGGCAAGAAGCTCCAGATGGAAATGGGCGGCAAGAATCCGATGGTCGTGCTCGACGACGCCGATCTCGACACCGCCGTCGCAAGTGCCGTCAACGGCGCCTTCTTCTCCACCGGCCAGCGCTGCACGGCGTCCTCCAGACTGATCGTGACGGAGAAGATCCACGACCGCTTCGTCGACGCGGTGACGAATAAGGTGAAGGCCCTGAAGGTCGACGACGCGCTGAAGCCCGGCACCGAGATCGGCCCCGTGGTCGATCAGTCGCAGCTCGACCAGGACCTGCGCTATATCGCGCTGGCAAAGGAAGAAGGCTGCGAGGTGATCGGCGGCGAGCGGCTGAACCGCGAGACCGAGGGCTACTACCTGTCGCCGGCGCTGTTGGTGGGCGCCGACAATTCCATGCGCACCAGCCGCGAGGAAATCTTCGGGCCGGTCGCCAGCGTCATAAAGGTTGCCGACTACGACGAGGCGCTGTCGGTCGCCAACGACACGGAGTTCGGCTTGTCGGCGGGCATCTGCACGACGTCGCTGAAGGCGGCCACCGACTTCAAGCGCAATGCCGAGGCCGGCATGGTGATGGTCAACCTGCCGACGGCGGGCGTCGACTACCACGTGCCCTTCGGCGGCCGAAAGGGTTCCTCGCAGGGCCCGCGCGAGCAGGGCGCCTATGCGCGTGAGTTCTACACCACCGTCAAGACCGCCTATACGCAGGCTTAGGGTCGAGGAGGCTCGTTACTTCCCGAGCGCCAGGCAGACGGCTTTGACCTGGGCGCGGCGCAGGGCGGGGATCAGATTTTCGCCGGCCTGTGTGTTGATCGAGAAGGTGACGGATTTCCGGCCGTTGCGGGACGCCGCGATAAACTGCGTGTAGCCGAGGATCGAACCGGTGTGGCCAAAGACCGTGCCGCACTTGGTCTTGTAGCGGAACAGCGCCAGGCCGGCGGCGTTCTTTCCCGGTCCGGGCGGGCTCGACGCATCGCCGTTGCGGAAGGTGAACTGGGCGTCGCGGGCCGCATTGCCGAACAGCGCGCCGCCGACATAGCCGCGAACGAAGCTGCTTAGGTCGGCGGGCGTCGAAACGATCCCGCCCGACGCCCAGGCGTAGCCGCCGAAGGCGATCTCCGTACTGACGTCGTCCAGCGAACCGTCTTCCCCGATTCCGTAGCCGTGGATGAACGGCCTCGGCATGCGCGCCTTGTTCTTCAACTGCGTGCGACTTAGCCACAGCGGCTTGTAGACCTTTTTCCGCAGCATCGTCGTGTAGGGCTTGCCCGACGCCGCCTCGACCATCAGCCCGACGATGATGTTGTCGGAGTTCGAGTAGGCGTAGGCCGACCCCGGCGTGAAGTTCAGCGGCTCGTCCTCGACGAACGACAGCAGCACGCGCGGCGGCGGCGCCGTGTGCGGGGAGGCGGCGATCGCCGCGCCGAAATCCGGGCTGCTTGTGAAGTCCGGCACGCCACTGGTGTGATTGAGCAGGTCGCGGAGTGTGACCGAATGCCACTGTGCGGGCAGATCGGGCAGCACGTCGCCGATCGTGTCGTCGAGCGCCAACGCCCCGTCGCTGACCAGTGCCAGCGCGGCGGCTCCGGAAAACGTCTTCGACACGCTGGCGATGCGCATCGCGTCGCCCGGTCGTGGCGACCGGGCTCGTCCGCAGTGCCGCTTGTCCGGATTTTTGCAGGCGATGACATCGCCGGCAGTAAAGACCTGGCGCTTGGCCCCGCGCTGGACGATGACGATTGCGCCGGGCGGTCCGTCCGGCCGGTTCACGAGGCGGTTCAGAGCGCGCGTAAGGCCCGCGGCGCGCGAGGCTTGCGGTGTCTTTGCAGTCGGCTCCGCCCCGACCGAACTCGATGCCGCGAGACACGCAACGATGGCGGAGAAAGATAAGACCCGCGAAAAAATCCGAAACCGACTGTTCATGCCATCACCGTCGTTGCCTTTAGCGCCGTTACGCTAGTGGCGGAGCCTTGCCGGTCTGTCAACGAGATGAACGAATGCCGCGGGTGCCGGGGGCAGCACAAGTCGGTTTACCGGGCTATTGCCTTTGGCCGGGCACTATTACTATGGTCCCCCAAACCCGGCCTTTAAGGTTATCTCCGTGCTGTATTCGGCAACACACAACGCAATTTTTCTGCATATTCACAAGGCGGCCGGAGGGAGTGTTTCAAAGGCGCTGAGAGAACATGGTTTCGACAAGGAGTTTTTCGGGAAGGCCATTCGAAATCATATCACCGCTCATGAGTTGATCGATCTTTATCCACCGGCGGCCGACTGTTTTATTTTTACAGTGGTACGAAATCCTTTTTCGCGACTGGTATCGACTTACTATTGGGTGCGTGAGTTCGGCCGGAAAACTCTGGAGTCCAGCGCCTACCGCTTTCACCGGCAGGCAAGCCGGGAGACCATGAACGGTTTCAAGGACTTCGCCAGCTATGTCGATTTCCTGCATGACTCGTATCTGGAGATCCGTCCGCTGCACCGGCGCCTGGCGCTGTCCTGCACGCCGCATCCGGTCGCGCAGCGCGGCGTTCCGGTGGCCTCCTATCCGCCACAGACCAGCTACACCACCGACATCCGGGGAACGTCTCTCATTTCAGCGTGGGGCCGGGTTGAAACGCTGGATGAGGACATGGCCCACCTGTACGCCCATCTGGGCCTGCCTGAGGCCCCGGTTATGCAGCGGCGGCGTCAATCCTCATCATCGAAGATCGACTACAAGGATCTCTATACAAACAGGACCATCGACAAGGTCGCCCGCCTGTTCGAGGACGACCTGGAGCGTTTCGGGTATGACTTCGACCGATCCGTTACGCCGTCCAGCCTGTCCGTCTTGAGTGCTCGATGAGCATGCAATTCGCGCCGGTCTGCAGCCTGGGCAACGCGAGCCGCGTCGCGGGATATTTTCCGTGTCTCGACGAGGATCCCGAGACGTTGGCGCAAGCCGGCATTGCAGCGGTCTCGGCGGGGGCGCGCGCGGTGATCGTTGACTATCCCGCGATGGGAGACGATCCGCCGCACCGGTTGTTCGCCGCCATGGCGGGCGTCGTCGATGGCATTCGCAGCGCGTGTCCCGACGCCGTGGTTGGCATACGGATTCCGCCGTTGGCGTGGGAATTCGACAGCCTCGGAGGCAGCCGTCGTTTCCCGCTGTACACCGCCATGCCGGTGGCCGACTGCCTTCGCGGCTTCATCGATATGGCGCCGGATTTCGTCTGTATCGAACCGCTGACGGTCGATGCCAAAGTCCGCACCTGGGTCCTTCCGCTGCCCGAACTCGTACGCGGAATGGAACCCCTGGTCATGGCGGATGTGCCGATCGTGCTGTCCCTGACCCATGCCGGTCAATTACGCACGGCCGCGCACGCGATGGCGTTCTTCGAGGGCGAAGCGCGGGTCATTGCCGACGTTCCCGCGGATCTGGCCTCCGCGGTCGGCGCCAGACGGCCATGGACCGGCGTCTGGCACAGGGGCCATCCGCTGGCGTCGAATTGGCCCGTTGCCGGAGACCGTCCGCTGGTGGTGCGCGCGGGTCTGGGCGACGACCCGTTCAAGGACAGGCTCCGCCTGTTCGCTTCCAATGCTGAGGCAATGGAGGCTGTGGTGACGTCTGCGCCCGCAGGGTTGAGCCTGGTTCCGTCCGTCGAAGCGCGCGCGGTGGTGCTTGGAAGCCGCTAGCGCCCGCGTTTCGCTTGCCAATCTCACCCAGGCCAACTATGCCGCGACAGGCGATTGTACGCGCCGCATCCTCGAAGAACTGTTCGAGGATTTTCAGGCGCAAGGCGGCGAAATGGCGAGGCGAGGGGCGTATCCGATGGACAAGCGCAAACGCAACTGGATCCTGATCGCCATCGCGGTGGCGTTCATGCTCGTCTACGGCGCCTCGATCCGCGACAGCGGCCTGAGCCTTTGGGGCTACCCGGGACAGGAATCCGACTAGCGCGGGTGTCCCGCGGGCCGGAAATCAAGCGAATCTGTCGGAAAAAATGGTGGGCGATACTGGATTCGAACCAGTGACCCCAGCGATGTGAACACTGTGCTCTACCAACTGAGCTAATCGCCCGACGCGCCGCGATATAGGGGCCGGACCACGGCCAAGTCAAGCAGACCGCTCTGCTTGCCGTTCAATCCGGCGACAAACCCAGCAGCGGCACGGCCAGATCGTACAGCGCGTCATAGTGCGAAATGACGTGATCGGGCCCCAGTTCCGTAACGGGGATCTCGGTGTAGCCGAAATCCACGGCGATCACCGGCACGCCCGCCGCCTTCGCCGTGTCGATGTCGGTGCGGCTGTCGCCGACCATGATCGCGCGGTCCTCGTCGCCGCCCGCCCGTTCGATCGTGCCGAGCAGATGTCCCGGATGCGGCTTGCGCACGTCCAGCGTGTCGGCGCCGACGATCGCGGCGAATCGGTCGGCCATCCCGAGCGCCTCCAGCAACTGCACCGACAGGCCTTCCAGCTTGTTGGTGCAGACAGCCAGCAGCACGTCGTCGTCGGCCAGCTGGTCGAGCAGGGCGATGACGCCCTCGAAGGGGCGGGAGTGTTCGGAAATGTTGTAGGCGTAGTAGTGCAGGAAATGCTCGTGCATCCGCCGGATTTCCTCGGGCTCCAGCATCACGTCCTGGAATTCCAGCGCCCGCTCGATCATCACCTTCGATCCGTGGCCGATGGCGCCGTAGGTCTTTTCCGGAGGCATCGCCTCAAAGCCTGCCTCCGTCAGAACGACGTTCAACGTGGCGAGCAGGTCGGGCGCGGTGTCGACGAGCGTGCCATCGAGATCGAAGACGGCGATGGGTGCCGGCATGAAGTACTCCGTTTGTTGCAAAAAAGCGGCGGGTCGGACCGAAAGAGATATTTCAGGGCCCTATAGCACATCATGTCCGTTAGCATATGGAGCCTGCGGGGGAGTGTGTGCTAACCCTGCGCATGTGGGGGCGGCAACGGGGAGATCGAGTCGATGAAGGGCATCGTGCTCGGATACAATGCCGAGGCCGACGCCATTGTCCTGCGCGGAGACAATGGCCGGCGTTACCGCTTCCAGCCTGCCGACTGGCGCGAGCGAATCTCGCCGCGCAAGGGCGACCCGGTCGATTTCGAACCGGACGGCGACCATGCGCGCGACGTCTACCTGACCGAATCGGGCCGGCAACTGGAAACCGCGACACCGCCGCCGCCGCTGGCCATCGTCAGCGACTGGCCGCCCGCGCGGTTCTTCCTGGCAAGGCCGGTTTTTTCGTTCGCCCTGCTGGTGCTGCTCGCCTGTTTGACGGGCGCCTATGCCATCGGCGACGTGCGGATTTCGCTTTTCCAGGTGCCCGAACTGATCAGTCGGATGTCGGAGGCACTCGATTCGCTGATTGCCATCTCGGGCGCCGATCCCACCCCGCGCCTTGGCGCCGGTGTCGTTCGCGTCCTGTTGATCCTGCTACTCGGCCTCTATGCGGTCCCCATCCTCGCCGCCATGACCGCCTGGCGCGAGTTCGTCGGCCGGCCCGACCGGGGGCTGGCGCGCATTGCCGGCATCATGGCGCTTGTCCTGCCGCTCGGCCTGCCGCTGCTGATCGCCCTGGTGGTCCAGTTCTGGGTCCTGCCCGGCATCCCTGATGCCGGGGTCCGGCTGGGACGCTCCGGCGTGACGACCCCGCAGCAGGTGTTCGAGGTATTGCGGCTCTATGCGACCGGCACGGTGTTGCTGATGGCCGCCGGCGCGGGCCTGTGGGCGGCCGCTGCCGGGCGGCTCTCCGTGTCGCTCGACATGCGCACGATCGACGAGCCGCCGCTGGATGTCGTGCGGCCGAAGCAAACCCCGCGCTTCGACGTCTTCGCGCCGCTGCGCAAACGCAAGGGCGCCAGGCCGGTCGCCGCGAAAGCTCAGGCCGCCCAGCCGGAGCCCGCCGCGAAACCGGCGACCTTCAGGCAGGCGGTCAAAGCGGCAGTCGCGACCCCGGCCGCGGCACACCGATCCAGGCCAGAGGCGGACGCGCCCGGCGAACCGCCGCCGCTGCCACGCAAGAGCGTTCCTGCTGGCAACTCGGGAGACGATTCCGAGCCGGTTCCCTTCTTGAAACTGGGCGTCAGACCGGTTCCGGTCGCCGATCAGCCGCGCGCGCCGCAGGTCAGTGCGGACACGAAAGGAGAAGAGGTGCCCGTTTCCAGCCTGCCGGTTTCTGAGCCGACCGTGCCGGAGGCAGCCCCGTCCAAACCGCCGATATCCGAACGCCCCCGGTCGGAGCCTGACGGCACGGTGGATGAGGTAAGTTCGGAAGACCTGGCCGACGACATCATGTCGGCGCTCAAGTCGGACGTTCCGGATTCCAAGCCGCCGCTACCGCAGACGAAGGTGCCGCCGGCCGATGTCGAATTGCCGCCACGTGGCGGATCGGTCTGGCCGGAGCCCGCCGGCGCGCAGCCGCGCCATCGCACCGCTCGAGATCCGGCGCCGGATGAAGATACGCAGCCGGATGCGGTCGCCGATCAGAAGCGATAGGCCATTCGCATGCCGCCCCAGTGCCGTCCGAAGACCGAGATCGGCGCGTCGACCTCCTTCATCATGACGACCTGGCCATTGCCCATGTCGCGGGCGTAGGACTGGACGAGGAAGGGGCGGGTATTGCGCGCCGCGCTCAGGCCGGCACGGTCGTCGAAGATGCGCCGGTTGCGGCAGTTGCCGGTGTTCCACATCGGATCGCCGGCGCGCTGTGGCTTCGAATAGATCTGGTTGTGGACCGGCAGATAGCCGTTCCGGTCGACGGCCGCACAGAACACCATCTGCGGATCGGATTGCAGCGCCGGTTCCAGGATATCCGGCAGGATTCGGTCGAAGGTATTGAGATAGCGGGTCTCGAACTGCTGCGGGTCCGCGCCGGAAATCGGCCGGTAGTCCAGATCGAAGACGTCGTCCGCCGTCAGGTCGCCGGAGCTGATGGCGGATTCGATGGCCGCGGACGCGGCGTCCGCCGCTTCGATCGCGCGGTCGATGAGAACCGCGTGCCGCTGCCTGATCTCCGCGACCTGTTCGCGCAGCCGCGTTTCGGTTTCGCTGACGTCGGGATGCAGCGCGAAGTTCAGGCCGAACTGGCTGGCGCCGATCAGTTTGGCCGGCACGTGTCCGACCCCGGTGACGTCGAGGTCGAAGTCGCTGCCCGGTTTCGGCAGCCAGCCCTCGATCGGTTTCAAGGTCGCCGCCACCTCCGACAGATCGATTGTCGTCGTTTCGCGCGTCCTGGCACCGTCCTGGACCGCCACCCGAATTTCGGCCGGCAGCCGGTCGAGCGCGCCGTTGTCGCCGGCATCCGTCTGGCGAAGCAGCATGACGACCCTGTGGTCCAGCGCGTCGATGAAGCCGCCGAGACGGCCGCATTCATCAAATGCGCTGGCGCCGACTTCGGCGACCTCGGCGGTCGCTCCGTCGATCGTCGCGACCCGCCCGGCGACCTGCGAGACGAATTCCGCCGTGCTGCCGGCGGTTTCGTCCAGCGTTTGCGACGTCGAGACCTGTGTATCGACCGCTGAGGCGACGGCATCGAAAACAGGGCCGAATTCGGAAATGATCTCGGCGATCCGCCCGACCGCTTCGATGCTCGCTTCCGCCGTCTTTTGCAGGACCGCGATCTTGCCGGCGATCTCCTGCGTTGCGTCCCGGGTGGCGACCGAGAGCGATTTCACCTCGCCGGCGACAACCGCGAAGCCGCGGCCGGCCTCTCCGGCGCGCTCGGCCTCGATCGTCGCATTGAGCGCGAGAAGGTTTGTCTGCTTGGCGATCGAGGCGATCAATTGCACCACCTCCTCGATTTCGCCCGAAGAGCGCTTGAGTTCGGCGACCCGGCTGGTCGCGTCTTCCGACAGGCCGGTCGCGCGAGCGGTCATCGCGGTAGTCTCCTCGACACGGCCGCGTATGTCGCCGCTCGACGAGGCCAGCTCCCTGATAGCCGTTGTCAGCGACTGGCTGTGGTCTCGCGCCGTTTCCGCCATGTCGGTCAGCGACGAAGTCTGCTGCCGGACGCTGTTGGCAAGATCCACCTTGCGTGAGATCTGGCCGCTCAGTGAGGCTGCGTGATCGACGACATCGCGGAGTCTGGCCATGATTTCGGCTTCAAGAAGTGACGACGTCTGGCTGATGTCCATGCCGGTCGTCACGCGGCTGCCGGCGCCGGACCCGGGTTCGTCGCCCGCCGTCGCCCGTTCCATATCCTCATCGGGTTCGGACAGGACCGGTTCAGCTCGTTCAGCCTCGGCCCGCGATCCGATTGCCCGTAAGGCATTTCCAAACATTGGCCACTTCCCCCAACGTCGATCTCCGGTTACGGAAAGCGCTTATAGGTCGCATTGATTTTCATCTCATTAAGTATAACGGTATCGATTCGAGGTGGGTGCCGGCGTTATTTCGAGAGACGTTGTATTTATTAAATAAAATTCGACACGGCGTGATTTGTTACCCGGCGAAATGGAGTTATTGCGAGAATCCAGGGGAATACAGTGACTCGTCAAATAGTGCGATCCGCGCACCGCTTCCGAGTAAATAAATTTTTATGCAACTCGAAAGCCGAATTTTCACGCCGCGCATTTATGCATATTGGCACAAGAAGGATAGGCAGCGATGCGCTCCTTCACTTGGGATTTACTTAAGTGGGGCGAAGAATGGACATGATCGAGGACCTGGTCGCGCTCTCGCACGATCCCTCCCCTGACAAACGCCGGCAGTTGCTGCGCGGCGTGGCGGACATGTTCCTCGACGACATCGAAACCTACACCGACCGCTCGCTGGTCCTGTTTACCGACGTGCTGACCGATCTGCTGAAGCAGGTCGACGAAACCACCCGCGCCGAAATTGCCGAGCGGCTGTCGGACGCGCCGAACGCCGGCGAGGCGCTGCATCTGTTTCTGGCATACGACGATCCCGACGTCGCCGGGCCGGTTCTGCGCAACTCCAGGGTTCTGAGCGACGAAGCGCTGGTCGACATCGCCGAGACCAAAGGGCAGGCGCACCGGTTGGCGATCGCGATGCGTGATCATCTGACCGAGACCGTGACGGATACGCTCATTTCCAAGGGCGAATCGCCGGTTCTGAAGGCAGTGACGAACAACTACGGCGCGGCGATTTCGGACAACTCCTTCATGAAGCTGGCCGACCATGCCAGGTCAGACGACGGTCTGCTGGACGCGATGTCGTACCGCGCCGACATGCCGCGACAGGTGGCCGACAACGTCCTCAGTCTGATGCCGGAAGACGCGCGGATCCGGCTTGGCGCCCTTCTGGCGGCCGATCGCGACGCGGTTAGGCCGCTGATGGAAAAGGCCGCTGATCTGACGAAGCGCAAGAAGATGGGTCGTGCGCTCGAGCGCCTGGAGACCAAGGGCCTGATCCGGCAGATCCGCGATCACGAGATGAACTTCGACGAGGTTCTGCTCTGGCTCGCCGACCGCGACCGCATCCTCGACCTGGCGCTGGTCCTGAGTGAGTTCTCGAAGGTCGACGAGGCCCTGGCGACAGGCGCGATCCTGAAGGTGAACGCGGCGCCCGTGGTGATACTGCTGCGATCGCTGGACGTCGGCGAGGAAGCGGTGAAATCCCTGGCCAATCTTCGCTGCCGGCGCCTGAACCTCCCGCGGACGATGGCCGATCACATGCTGGATCGCTGGGCCGAGCTCGACGAAGCCACGGCGCAGCGCGCACTGCGGTTCACGCTGGCGCGCAAGTCGGCGCAGCTTGACGCCGCGTAATTATTTTTGCCCGCGGTGATTGCGGCGACATTCTGGATCGCGCAATGCGGCTATGAACCCGGTAGCCGGTTGATCGCGTTGTGTTTCGTCGCGACGCGTCGGCCTGACGTCGGGGCAGCGTTGCCTCGGAATTATCCCGTTTCTTGGCCTTTCCGGCAGTGGTGGCGAGTACGAACAGTTTGCCAATTTACTGAACTTTAAGTGGAAATGCGCTCTAGTTGCCGCCAATCAGAATGGTGGAGCGCCCGGCATGATGGCCTCGCTTTTAGTGCTTGCGAAAGAGACCTCCGGCGACAAGCGCCGCGAGCTTCTCCGGTCGATGGCGGATCTGTTCATCGATCGCGAGCAGGACTACTCGGATCGTGAACTGGTGCTGTTCGGCGAGGTCATCGGCGACCTGCTCGACCAGGTCGATCTGGATGGCCGGGTCGAGTTGTCCCGCAAGATCGCCGATTGCGATCGCCAGACCGGCGACCTGCACCTGCGGCTCGCCGAGGACCGGATCGAGGTCGCCGAGCCGGTGCTGCGCGACTGCTCCCTGTTCGACGAGGACACCCTGGCGGAGATCGCCGGCCGCCAGTCGCAGGACCACCTTTACGCGATTTCCCGCCGCGGAAGTCTCGGTACCAAGGTGACCGATGTGCTGGTCGACCGCGGCGAAAAGCGCGTCGTTCGGGCGGTGACCAACAATCTTGGTGCAGAGATATCGGACGAGTCGTTCAACAAGATCCTCGACAAGGCCGCCGACGATCCCGAATTGCAGTCGGCCGTGTCCTACCGCGCCGACATGCCCCTGGAGATCGCCGAGCGCGCGTTGAAGGTGCTGCCTCCGGAAAAACGCGACCGGCTGGTCGCCCTGATGGCCGAGGAACCCGATACCGTCACCGCGCTGGTCGGCAAGGCCGACGCCTCGACCAGGCAACTCAGGCTTGCCCAGTCGCGCCGGCGCCTGCAGACGAAGGGGCTGATCGTCCAGATCAGGGAGAACGAGATCGACCTGGATTCCGTGCTGGTCCTGCTGGCCCGCGAGGACCGGTATCAGAACATGGCGCTGATCCTCGCCGAGTTCGCGCGCATGAAGGAAAGCGTCGTGCTGAACGCATTGTTCAAGGTCGACGATGGGGCGATCGTCCTCCTGCTCAAGGCGCTCGGCGTGACCGAACCCGCGGTCAAGGCCATTGCGCAGTCACGCGGGCGCAGACTCAATCTGCCGGCCTCCATGACGGACCGGCTGGTCGCGGCCTGGCGCGAAGCGGATGCGCTGACGGCCGACAAGGTGATGACACTGAGCCGGTTGCGCGCCAGGGGGTGATCCCGGGGCGGGTGTGCTGGACGGGCGGAATGGACGGGCGTACTGGACGGGCAAACTAGGTGGGAAAACTGGACTGAACGTCGATCCGAAGGTCTCCGGTTCGGCGAGTTTGGGGGATTTTATGCGGACAGGAACGACTAGCCGCGAATTCGGCGAACTGTCAGCCATGCTCGTCGGAGCGGACGAATACAGCGTCTCGATATTCAAGAACGTCGCCGCCCCGGCTGGAATCCAGAACGTAGTGATTATCGACGGCGCCAAGGCGGCACTGGCGAAGATGCGCCATGTCGGCGCGCCCGATATCCTGTTTGCGTATTTCTCCGAGACGGGCAACGAATCCTTGCAGTTCTGCCGGTTCGTCCGCAACCGGGAATCGTTTCCCCATCCCTTCGTGCCGATTGTCGCGGTGATGGAAAAGGCGACGACTGCGGGCGTGACAGCGGTTCGCGACGCCGGTGTGGACGAGTTTCTCGTTCTTCCGTTTTCTCAGAAATCGCTTTCGGAAAGGGTTCGGTCGATTTGCCGCGATCGCCGGGGTTTCGTGGACGTGCCCGGATATTTCGGCCCCGATCGCCGCCGCGGCGCGATGGCCAAATGGCTAGGCGCCGATCGGCGATCCGAGCCCAGCCGGCTGATCGATCCGGTCAGCGAAGAAATCTACCTCGGCTAGACGGTTCCGCACCCGATAGCGTGCCGCGGTTCCATGCGCATGGGACAGCCGGTCCACTCTGTATTGATCATGACGAGGTCGCCCCGGGCGTGCTACCAAGCGGCATCAGCTTACACCTTAAAAACACTCCGGGAGGCCTACATGCAGCTTAAGGATTCCTCGCTTCTCAAAAGCCATTGCTACGTCAACGGTGAATGGATCGGCACTGGCGAGACGCCCGTCACCAATCCGGCCACCGGCGAGGAGATCACCAGGGTTCCGTACTTCGGCGCCGACGAAACCCGCGCCGCGATCGCGCATGCGAAGGCCGCCTTCAAGCCCTGGGCGGCCAGGACGGCCAAGGACCGCGCCAGGATCCTGCGCCGCTGGTACGACCTGATGATCGAAAACAAGGACGACCTGGCGCTGATCATGACCAGCGAGCAGGGCAAGCCACTGGCCGAAGCCGCCGGCGAGGTCGAGTACGCCGCAGGCTTCATCGAGTTCTTCGCCGAGGAAGCCAAGCGCATCTACGGCGACACGATCCCCAGCCACCGCGCCGACGCCCGCATCGTCGTGGCCAAGCAGCCCGTCGGCGTCATCGCCGCGATCACCCCGTGGAACTTCCCCGCTGCCATGATCACCCGCAAGCTGGGCCCGGCGTTGGCCGCCGGCTGCACGGCCGTCTGCAAGCCTGCCGGCGAGACCCCGCTGACGGCGCTGGCGCTGGCCGAGCTTGGCGAGCGCGCCGGCATTCCCGCCGGCGTCCTCAACATGGTGACCGGTAAGTCGTCGGCCATCGGCGGCGAGATGACCTCGAATCCGATGGTCAAGGTCGTGACCTTCACGGGCTCCACGGAGATCGGCAAGCTGCTCATGCAGCAGTGCGCCTCGACCGTGAAGCGCGTCGGCATGGAGCTTGGCGGCAACGCGCCGTTCATCGTCTTCGACGACGCCCATCTCGACAAGGCGGTGGAAGGGGCGATCGCCTCGAAGTACCGCAACGCCGGCCAGACCTGCGTCTGCGCCAACCGCCTCTATATCCAGTCGGGTGTCTACGATGCCTTCGCCGCGAAACTCGCCGAGGCGGTTTCCAAGATGAAGGTCGGTCCCGGCACCGAAGCCGGAGTCACGCAGGGGCCGCTGATCAACCAGGCGGCGATCGAAAAGGTCGAGGAGCACATCAAGGACGCCGTCGACAAGGGCGCCGAGATCGCGCTTGGCGGCAAGCGGCACGCGCTTGGCGGCACCTTCTTCGAGCCCACGATCCTCAAGAACGTCACGTCTGACATGATCGTCACCCGTGAGGAGACGTTCGGCCCCGTCGCGCCGCTCTACAGGTTCGAGACGGAAGAAGACGTGATCCGCATGGCCAATGACACGGAGTTCGGCCTGGCCGCCTATTTCTACAGCCGCGATATCGGCCGTGTCTGGCGGGTCGCCGAAGAGCTCGAATACGGCATCGTCGGCATCAACGAGGGCCTTATTTCGACAGAGGTTGCCCCGTTCGGCGGCGTCAAGGAATCCGGCATCGGCCGCGAGGGCTCGCATTACGGCGTCGATGAGTTCATCGACATCAAGTACATGCTGATGGGCGGCGTCGACTGCTGATGAAGACCGTGCCTTGAAGGCAAGGAAAAGGCGGGCGCCGGGAACGATCCCGGCGCCCGTATTCGTCTCTACTGCTTGCCCATGCAGTTGGCGTAGTAGGACACCGTGGCGGGCCAGTCGGAGAACATGCCGATGATCCGGGCGTCGCGGGCCAGCACGTCGACGACGGTCATCATGTCGCCGTCGTTTTCCAGGCCTGCGACGACAGTGGAGTAGTACCCCGCGCTGCCGGCCAGAACCTCCTCGACGATGCGGCCAGAACGCTCGTGCGACCAGGTGATGATCTTCATCCGGGCCCTGTTGGCGTTCCTGGCATAGTCGGAGGCGACGATATCGTCGTTGCTGTCGAGCGTCAGCAGGTAGGGGATCGACGGCGCGACGATGTTGACGCCCTGCTTGCGCAGCGCCTTGAAGTCGGTGACCGACGGCGGATAGACGCCGGTGGTGGCGGTACCGTTGCCGTCGAGATAGACCGCCTGCTTGCCGTAGGCGGGGAACTGGTCGACCCAGTAGAGGACGTCGTTGATGTCGAAGGACTGCGGATAGACGTTGCGAGGCGAAACGCGGGCGTCGATGAAGTCCTGGATCATCCGTGCGGCGTAGGTTTCCTGGGTAAAGCCGGAGTCTCCGAAGCCGACCCCGCCGTCGACGCTCTTCAGTTCAGGCGTCATGCCGACGCCGAGCTTCTTGAACAGCGCGATGCTTTCCTTGTGCGACATCAGCGTGCCGCCGGTCGAATACAGGTCGGTGCGCCAGTTCGCCGTGCCCGCCATGTATTCCTCGACCGTCGTCGCGTTGGAGTTGCTGCCGTCCATCTTGCCTTTCAGCGACTTGAACTCCGCCAGCGTCAGGCCGCTGGTGCAGCACTTCGCCCCGGCCGATTTCGTCCGGTTGCCGTTGGCGTCGAATTCGGCCGGCTGGAAGCCGGTCTCGCAGGTCGAGGCCAGCGGGGTGTCCAGGATGTTGGTCGTGGTGTGCAGGTCGCACTGCGAATGACGGCAGACCAGTTCGCCGTCCTTGGTGAAGGTCACGTCGCACTCGACGATGCCGGCGCCCATGCGCGCGGCGGCACGATAGCCTTCCTCGGTGTGCTCGGGGAACTGCAGCGGCGCGCCGCGATGGGCGATCGAGAATTTGCGGTTGGTGAACTTGCGATTCTCGCACTGTTCCAGCTTCGCCTTCAGCGGGCCGTTTGTCATCTTGTCGACGAGGTAGAAGGGACGCGGACCGAGCTGAACGTTGGTCTTCGCGTTGTTCCATGGGCTTCCGGAGTGTCCCGAGGAATGGGATGAATGTCCGTGGCCATTATAGCCCTTGCCGTGCTTGCCGCCGGCATCGGCGGTCGAGGCCAGCGCCAGGGCGCCGAATAGCGCGCCGGCGAAGGCGATGGATCTGAAGATGGCATTCATGGAATTGGCTCCTTGCGTGGTTCGCATGTGCTGTGCGTGGCAATGGACCCGGGAAGGGAAGTGTCGCCCCCGACTCGGCCCGGATCGGTCGACCCCGATCAGGCTTCGACCTAACGAGCTTCCATGTGAGTGCGATGATGCTTTCGTGGCTGTAGGGTCAAGGTCTCGTGACGGACGGGAGACCGAAGTCGCGCAAGCAACTTTCGCGGGAGGCTGCGGGCTGCGGGAAAGAGCGGGCGCGGACGTTTTACCGATCCGCCGCGGCCTTTGGTCCTGCGGCGGTGGATTTCCCGGCAAAAATGCTCCAGATGAAGGGGTGCCGCGTCGGACTCTGGTTCGTGTCCCGACCGGCCAGGCTGAACAGCAGGGGTAAACAGGCAAGTCATGTCGGCAGATGATCAGAAACGGCTGGCCGCCGAGCGCGCCCTGACCTTCGTGACGTCGGGCATGCGGCTTGGCCTCGGCACCGGGTCGACGGCTGCGCATTTCGTCATCGGGCTGGGCGAGCGGGTGCGCGCCGGTCATCTCGACGTCGTCGGCGTGCCGACGTCGGAGGCGACCCACAAGCTGGCCATCGAGCACGGCGTGCCGCTGACCACACTCGATGAGACGCCGGAACTCGACCTCACCGTCGACGGCGCCGATGAGCTCGATACGTCACTGCAGCTTATCAAGGGCGGCGGCGGCGCCCTGTTGCGTGAGAAGATCGTCGCTGCGGCGTCCGGACGCATGGTCGTGATCGCCGACGATACCAAGCTGGTGGACCGGCTCGGCAAGTTCCCGCTGCCCGTCGAGGTGGTGGCGTTCGGGCAGCGCGCCACGGCGCTGGCGATCGAGCGGGCGGCGAAGGCCCTCGGCCTCGATCCGGTCATCCATATGCGCATGGGGTCTGCCAACGCGCCATACCGCACCGACAGCGGCAACCTGATCTATGACTGCGACTTTACGGCAATCCCCGATCCAGCCGCTCTCGCCGACGCCTTGTCGGCAATCCCCGGCGTCGTCGAACACGGCCTGTTCATTGGTCTGTGCTCGGCCGCTGTGTTAGCCGGGCCTGCGGGTGTGCGGGTGATCGATTAATCCTGAAAACGGCTCAGGTGGGCACTTCATGACGACCTACGACTACGATCTCTTTGTCATCGGCGCTGGCTCCGGCGGCGTTCGTGCGGCCCGCATCGCGGCGGGTTACGGGGCCAAAGTGGCGGTCGCCGAGGAATACCGCGTCGGCGGCACCTGCGTGATCCGCGGCTGCGTGCCCAAGAAGCTGTTCGTCTACGCCAGCCGCTTCGCCGAGGAGTTCGAGGATGCAGCCGCCTTCGGCTGGACCGTGCCGGAGACCGGCTTCGACTGGCCGACCCTGATCGCCAACAAGGACCGCGAGATCGCCCGCCTGGAGGGCATCTACCGGAGCAATCTGGAGAGGGCCGGCGTCGAGATCATAAACACTCGCGCCGCCGTGCGTGGTCCCAACGCCGTGCATCTGGTGGGCGAGGCCCGCGACGTCACCGCGCGCTACATCCTGATCGCCACCGGCGGCCACCCCAACTACGACCGCAAACTGCCGGGCATCGAGCATGTGATTTCCTCGAACGAGGCCTTCCACCTGGAAACGCTGCCCGAGCGCATCGTCGTTGCCGGCGGCGGCTATATCGGCGTCGAGTTCGCCGGCATCTTCAACGGCCTGGGCGTCGACACGTCGCTGATTTATCGCGGCGAGGAGATCCTGCGCGGCTTCGACGACGACCTGCGCACCAGTCTTCATGCCGAAATGGTCAAGCGCGGCATCGACGTCATCTGCGGCGATACCTTCACGGAGATCGAGAAGACCGAGACCGGGCTGATCGGCCATACGAAACAGGGCCGCAAGCTTGACGCCGGCCAGATCATGTTCGCCATCGGCCGCACGCCGAACGTCGAGGGCCTAGGCCTGGCTGAAGCGGGCGTCGAACAGGGCTGGAACGGCCAGGTCGTGGTCGACGACTACGGGAAATCCTCGGTCGACAGTATCTACGCCGTCGGCGATGTCACCGACCGCGTCCAGCTCACGCCCGTCGCCATCCGCGAGGGCCATGCCTTCGCCGAGACGATTTTCAACGCCAACCCGACCCCTGTCGACCATGAGGCGATCGCGACGGCGGTTTTCTCGACTCCGGAACTCGGCACCGTCGGCTTGACCGAGGCCGAGGCGCGCGAGCGTTGCAGGGCCGTCGACATCTACAAGGCGAGCTTCCGGCCAATGAAGCTCACCCTGACCGAGCGCGACGAAAAGATGCTGATCAAGCTCGTCGTCGACGGCGAATCCGGCGTGGTTCTGGGGTGCCATCTGATGGGCCCGGATTCCGGCGAGCTGATCCAGGTACTCGGAATCCTGGTCAAGATGGGCGCCACCAAGGCCCAGTTCGACGCGACAGTGGCCGTCCACCCCAGCGCTGCGGAAGAACTCGTCACCATGCGCGAGCCAACGACCCGCTGGGCCGCGGAGGCGGCTGAGTAGGTTTCCTTTTTCCGCTCATTCCCGCGAAAGCGGGGAATCGCTCTGTCGTCTGGCGCGGCTGCATGGGTCCCGGATCAAGTCCGGGACACGAGGCTGGTTATGGCGCTCGGCAGTGCCACAAAACAAACCGCGTGCCCCCGGACTTGATCCAGGGCCCATCGGGCCGCCCGGCAAAGTGAAGCGTTAGATATCCCCCCGCCGCTTCAGCGCCAGCGCGCAAACCGTGGCAATCGCCCCGCCGACGCCGAGCATGACGAACGCCGGCCCCCACAGCGTCGGCGTGCCGCCGGGCGCGTTGGTGGCATCGATCACCGCCCCGAAGGCGATTGGCGCGATGGCGCCGGCGCCGAAGCCGAGCAACGAGCGCCAGGCCAGCACCGCGCCGAGATAGCCGGGCCGGACGGCTTCGGAGACCGCCGTCGACAGGACGGGCGAATCGCCGAGGCAGAAGAACGCGTACGCCAACGCCACCGGGATCAGCAGGGCAGGCGGCGCGCTGACCAGCCAGCCGATCAGAAACGACAGGACAGTCGCGGCGGACGCCAGCCCGACGAGTACGGGTTTTCGCCCGGCCCGGTCCGACAGCCGGCCCATCGTGAAGGCGGCCACCGCGCCGAAAAGATGCAGGAAGCCGGAAAGATAGGCGCCCGAGACCGTTGCGCTCAGCGCCGCGGTGCCGGCCAGGGTGAAGCTTGCGGCCAGAAACGCCGGGATCCACGCCCACATCCCCAGCAGTTCCCAGGAGTGCGCGGTATAGCCGGCGACCAGCAGCCCGGCCTCGCGGTTGTGCAGAAGCTGGTCGCGGACCCGCAACTCGACATGGCGGTCGTGCACGCGGTTCTCGATGGGTCTCAGGAAGGCAATCAGCAGCACCGCGCCGATGATCGGCAGGATGCCGGAGAGGATGAAGCCCATCTGCCAACCGCCGATGGCGATGCCCAGGCCCACCGCGCCCAGCGATGTGGCGTAGCCCACCGAGGTGGAGCCGATCAGCCAGCCCATCGCGTTGCCGCGCGCGCCCGGCGGCGCTTCATCGGCAAACAGCACGATCAGCGGTGTATAGACGCCGCCCTGGGCCAGGCCGACAAGCCCGTAGAGCAGGAAGGCGCTCCACCAGTCGCGCGCCACCAGCCCGAACAGCAGGCTGGTCGCCGCAGCCAATATTGCCGAGACGATGGCCATCCGCTTGGCGCCGTAGTGGTCGGTCGCCCAGGCGAAGATGAACAGCGAGACGGCATAGCAGATCGTGAAGCTGGTGATGATCGCGCCAGCTGCCGTGCCGCTCAATCCCCATTCGATGGTCAGCAGCGGAATGGAGGCCGCGACCGTCATGAAAGTCGCGAACAGGAAGACGCGCGCCACGCAGAGACCGACGATGCGCGACGGGGTCAGGGCAGGGGCGCGGTCCAGAGTGGCGGTGGTCATCTCGGCAGCAGAATCGTTTCGCGGGTCGCGGACATAGTCGTCTGCCTTATAGCCGATCATGCCGGACAGAGTGTGAGTGTGAGGTGGCTAAAATTTCCGTTGATGCGGCAGCCTTGTGGCGTCTAGGTTCCCTCGTTAGGACATTAAGCTGGCGGCCGGCGTGCCGAATCAGGTCGTAACGATAATGCCTGTTCCAAGACCATCTTTCCAAGCAAGAGGAGTAACACGGTGAAGTACTGTATGAGGACGGCGAGAGCGGTCGCATTGGCGTTTTTTGCCTCCGGAGCTATTGGCGCCGCTTCGGCTCAGACGCCGGAGTCGCTTATTACCCCCGATAGTGTCGAAACAAGGATCGGGACACTCGATTTCAAGGACGGAACGCCTCTCGGAAACACCGCCTCCGCTGTCTACGACAATCTCGATTTCACCTATGCTTTCCGCGCCTTCACAGACACGTTCAAGGGTGTCAGTGTCGAGGCAGCGCGCCAGGGATTCGAAGCGGCCGGCATAAAGGACAACGAAATCCTCATCTTCTCGAAGCTGATGGATTCGAACTCGCTCTTCCTGACCGCGAACGCCGATACCGTGTACTACCTGAGCTTCATTGACCTTTCGGACGGTCCGATGGTGCTCGAAACGCCGCCCGGAGCACTCGGCACCATCGACGACATGTGGTTTCGTTGGGTGACCGATTTCGGCCGGCCTGGCCCGGATCGCGGCGAGGGCGGTAAATATCTGCTCGTCGGACCCGGATACGATGGCTATCTGCCCGAGAACGAATTTAACGTCGCCCATTCCGGCACCAACCGGGTTCTGGTTCTTGGTCGATCGTTCCTGGAGAACGATGATCCCGCCCCGGTGGTCGAGCAGATCAAGGCGACGACCAAGATCTATCCCTATGCGCCGGGCGGTGTCGGCATGTCGATTGCCCGGTTCCTCGAGGGCGGCGTCAAACTGGGCCGGAATGCCGAGCCCAAGGCACCCGTCTTTCACGAAGGCAGCGGCCTGGTCATCAATACGATCCCGCCGGGCGATTTCAGTTATTACGAGATGCTGAATGACCTGGTTCAGGCCGAACCCGCGACCGTGCTCGATCCCGAACTAATGGGTCCTATCGCCGCCATCGGAATCAAGAAAGGGCAAGATTTCGCGCCCGACGACCGGATGAAGAAAATTTTGACCGAAGCGGTGGCGGTCGCCAATGCGACCGGCCGTACGCTCGGCTTCGATCCGCGCGATCCGGACTGGTTCTACTACGAGAATTCGCAATGGTGGAACCCGCTCTTCGTCGGCGGTTACAATTTCGAGACCCCGCTACCCGAGATCACCGAGGACGGCGCCAAGCCCTATCCGCCGACAGGCTACAAGCAGAACGATGCCCGGACCTCGTTCTTCTACATGGCGACCGGGATAACGCCGGCGATGGCGATGCGTCTCACCAACGTGGGGTCGCAATACCTGTTCGCCGCCAAGGACGCGAACGGGGACTTCTTTGACGGTGCCCGGACGTACAAGGTGACTCTGCCAAAGGGCATCCCGGCAGCGGCATTCTGGTCGTTCACGCTTTACGATAATCAGACACGGTCCATGCTGCAGACGCCGCAGAAATATCCGCGCGCCGGCAGCCAGAGCTTTCCCTCGCCCTCCGCAGAGGCCGCCGCCGACGGCTCGACGACGGTCTGGTTTTCCCCCGAGCAGCCTGAAGGCGTGGGCCGCGGCAACTGGATCCAGACCGACCCGCAAAAGGGCTGGGTGGTTATTCTGCGCCTCTACAGCCCGTTGCCATCGTTCTTCGACAAGAGTTGGCAGCCGACCGAGATCGAAGTGGTTCAGTAAGGCTTTCGGCCTATCGCCGGCCGGCGAGTTCCGCCGGCCGGCCCATTATCCCTACGCTTCCACAGGGTGTTTCCGGACTTCCGGAATTCCTTCCACCGTCTCCGCGATCAGGTGGTCGACCACGCGCTGCTGGGCTGCGTGAGGCTCCATGCCATCGGCGATCGCCGCTTTCCAGATCGCAAGCTGCCGGTCTGCCGACGTACCGTCCGCCGCGATGGCGCGGGCGTGCTCCACCGCCGCGACGCAACCGAAGTGATCGGCGTCCTCGCGGATCAGGTCCAGGATTTCCTCCAGCAGTTCGCCATAGGGCACCGTCGAGCCGCGGCCGAAGTCGATCATCCGCCCTGAGGCACCGTGACGCTGGGCGAGCCACCGGTTTTCCTCGATCAGGAAGCGCGAATAGTGGCGCCAGCGCTGGTTCTCGCGCCGTAGCCGCCACAGCATGCGGGCGACGCAGCGGTAGAGCGCTGCTATCGCGATGGCGTCGTCAAGGCGCGTGCAGACGTCGGCGATGCGCATTTCAAGCGTCGGGAACCGCGCGGACGGGCGCAGGTCCCACCACACCTTGGTGGCGTCCTCGATCACCCCGGCCTGCACCAGCACGTCGATGGTGCGGCGGTATTCGTCCTCGCTGGAGAAGGACTCCGGCAGGCCGGTACGCGGCATCTCCTTGAACACCGACAGCCGGTAGGACTTCAGCCCCGTATCGAGCCCCTGCCAGAACGGCGAGGAGGTGCTCAGCGCCAGCAGGTGCGGCAGGAAATAGGGCAGCTGGTTGAACAGGTCGATCCTGAGCGCCTCGTCCTCGATCGCCACATGCACGTGCATGCCGCAGATCAGCATCCGCCGGACAACCATCTGGATGTCGCGCGCCAGGGCGTTGTAGCGGTCCTTGTCGGTGTGCTGCTGGTCGACCCAGTTGGCGAAGGGGTGCGTGGAGGCCGCGATCGGGGCAAGGTCGTAGTCCGCCGAGACCTCGGCGATCATGCCGCGCAGATGCGCCAGTTCGCTCCGGGCGTCCTCGATGCGCGAGCAAACCGGTGTGCCGACCTCGATCTGGCAGCGCAGGAACTCCGGTGTCACCCGCTTCGGCAGCGTCGCCTCGCACCGCGCCATCAGCTCTTCGGGCGGATCGGCGGCGAGATCGCGGGTCTGCCTGTCGACGAGGAGGTATTCCTCCTCGATCCCGATGGTGAAACTGGGTTCGTCGGCGCTCATCGGGCGATTGTGCATGGTGGCGCGAGCCAACGCCAGCCGAAAGCCGGAGTACCAATCGCACGGCTGGGCGGCGTGCGCACCTCATCCGCTCGTTCCCGCCAAGGCGGGAACCGGGTTGCGATATTGCGAGGTCTAACCAGAAGCCCCCGATTCCCGCTTTCGCGGGAATGAGCGGCGTTTATGAAATCTTGCGGCCTGTCTTCAGGTAGCAGCCTCGTCCGGCGGGGTTTCCGTCACATCGCCACTGCCGGCGTCTTCCACATATTCCACCTCGCCCTCGAGATGCTCGACCAGCGGATTGAGCTCCGATACGCCCGGCGAAGTGCGTGGCATGGGCACGAACGGCTCGCGCTCCTCGACGGGCACTGCGGCGCGTTGCGACAGCCGGTAAATCGTCAGGACCGCCATCGCGACATGGGTGATCGCGGTCAGCGCGAACAGGGCGCCAGGCACCGTGACCTCGACCAGTGATGCGGCAAGCGTCGGGCCGACGACGGCGCCGATCGTGTAGATCAGCAGCAGTCCCGTCGACACCTGCACCATATCGGAGGCCTGCGCGTGGTCGGCCGTGTGTGCCGAACTCAGCGAATAAATCGGCATGGCGCCTGCGCCGAACAGGAAGCTGAGGCCATAGATCAGAAGCGCGCTGCCGGTGGGCGCCAGCGCCAGGCCGATCCCGGCTGCCGCGGCGACCACGCAGCAGCCCACGATCACCAGCCGCCGGTCGAGGCGGTCGGACAGGCGCCCGGCAGGCCACAGCACCAGCACCGCGCCGAGGATCGAGGCGGTGATGAAATCGCCCGCACCACCCGCACCCAGCCCCTGCAGGTTGGCGTAGACCGGGCCGATGGTCCAGAACGCGCCGTTGGCCAGCCCCACCGTGAACGCGCCGGCGACGCCCACCGGCGACAGCTTGACCAGCCAGCGCAGCCTGAGCTGCGGCGAATCCGGAACCGGCGGCGACTGCGAGCGGGTGATGGCCACCGGGATCGCGGCCAGCGAGATCAGCAGCGCGCTCATCGAAAATAGCTGGAAGCCGGCCGGCGGGAACATCCTGAGGAACTGCTGGCCCGCCGCCATGCCGCCGAAGTTGATGACGTTGTAGAAGGCCAGCACGCTGCCGCGGTTGGTATTGTCGGACTTGTCGTTCAGCCAACTCTCGATGATCGCGTAGAGCACCGCGAAACAGATACCCGACAGGCAGCGCAGCACGTTCCAGAACACCGGATCGACGATCAGCGCATGCATGATCGCCGCCCCGGTGGCCAGCGCAGTGCAGGCGCCGAACGCGCGGATATGGCCGGTGCGCCGGATCAGCCAGGGAGCCGCAAAGCAGCCGATCATCATGCCGACGAAGTAGGACGAGCCGATCAGGCCGATGGAGAGGTCGCTGAATCCGTAGTCGTTGCCCGCCAGCGGCACGAGCGTCGCCTGCAAGCCGGATCCGGCAAGCAGGATGAAGACCGATAGCAGTAATGCGGCAATAGCAGCGAGGGCGGATCTCATGGGTGCCTGCTCCCGTTTCCGCGATGGGTAGCAAGATTCGCCGCCCGATGCGTTAGGCAATCGTCTCAGGCAATGGCCCGCCGCACAAGGCGCGGGAGGCAGGCCATGAGGCGGTTTGCATCATATCCCCAGGATCGCCGTGGTGATCATGAAGTACATCAGCAGGCCGGTCACATCGACCACGGTCGTCAGCGCCGGTCCGGCCATCACGGCGGGATCCTGGCGCAACATCAGGGCTGCAAGCGGGAGGCCCGCACCGATCAGCGCCGAGACCAGGACCTGCACCGCGATCGCGATACCGATTGCCAGCGCGATCATGTGCAGCGTCAGATGCGCGGGAACGTCGGCCCCGTTGGACAGAAACGTCACCTTGAGCAGCGCGAAGGCGAACAGCATTGCCGCCAGCATCAGCCCGATGCGGGCTTCGCGCCAGAAAACGGCGGCGCTGCGGCCAAGCGAAACCTCCCCGGTCGCGATCGCGCGGATCAGCAGGCCGGACGTCTGGGTCCCGACATTGCCGCCGGTATCGGCCACCATCGGCATGTAGAGCGCCAGGATGACCAGCGCGTCGAGCGCGTCCTCGTAGACATGCACGATATAGCCCGCCATCAGTCCGACGATCGCCAGGCTCAGGATCCACGGCGCGCGCCGCAGGAAGTCGCTCCACAGCGACACGTCGAAATAGCGCGCGTCGCCGGAGCCGGCTATGGCGGCGAAGCGCTGCATGTCCTCGGCGGCTTCCTCCTCCAGGCGCGCGAAGGCGTCGTTGAACGAGAGGATCCCGGTCAGCCGCCCATCGTCGTCGACGACGGGCAGGAAGGCACGGCCGCTGCGCGACAGAAGCCGGGACGCGTCTTCCGCCGGCATGGCGACCGGGACCGCGGTGACGTCGTGTTCCATGACCTCGCCGACGGTCGCCTCCTTTGGCGCGCGCAACAGGTCGCGAAGGCTGACACTGCCGCGCAGGCGCCGGTCCGCGTCCACCACGAATGCGATGTAGATCGTCTCCGCGTGCTCTTCGGCGGCCAGTTGTCGGACGGCGTCGCTGCAGCGTGTGTCGGCGGCAAGGTCGGCATAGTGGGAATTCATCAAGCCGCCGGCGACCGTCTCGGGATAATCCGAAAGCGTGAGGATCTCGTCGCGGTGGGCGTTGGCGATCCGCGCGCGGATCGTTCCGCGTCTGCGCGACGGCAGGGCGCGCATCAGCCGCGCGCCCTCGTCGGGCTGCAATGTGTCGATCAACCCGACGATGTCGTCGTCGCTGAGATCGCCGACCCCCTGTTTCGTCGGTATGCCCGTCGGATTCATCGGCTTGCCGCTCCGCCCGATTGCGCGAACTGTTCCGAAAACAGTTTAGCGCCTGAGGGTTAGCAAGACTTTATGACGCATGGGCAGTCGACGGGATCGCTTGCGGATCTTTCTGTCAGACAATCGCCTCAAGCAGCCGCCCGACGAGGAACGCGAGCAGCGCCGCTGCCATGCCGATGACCAGCGTCTCGGTGCCCGACCGCCACCACGAATAGGTCGACCACAGGCTCTTCACCGAGCCGATGCCGAAGAACACCAGCGCCGTCAGTGCCGTGGCAATCACTGCCGCGTCCGGCAGGCCGAGCACGAAGGACAATAGCGGCACCGCACCGCAGATGACGAAGGCGGCGAACGTCGACAGCGCGGCCTTTACCGGCGACCGCTTCACCAGCGCCAGGCCGTGCTCCTCGGTGAGCATGGTGTCGACCCACGGCTCCTGACGGGAAGTGATCAGCGCGACCAATGCCTCCAGGTTCGAGCCCTTGAAGCCCTTGTTGCGGTAAATCTGGCGGATTTCCTGGCGTTCGCCCTCGGGGAAAAGCTGGATGTGCCGCTCCTCCATCTGCTTCAGGCGGTCGTAGTCCTCGATTTCGGTCCGGGTGCCGGAGAAGTTGGCGGCGGCCATCGAGAAGCCGTCGGCGAGCAGGTTGGCGATGCCGAGGATGAGGACCACCCGTGTCGACAGGTCCGCACCAACAGCGCCAGCGACGATCGCGAACGTCGTCACTGCGCCATCGATCCCCCCGTACACCCAGTCGCGCAGGTAGTTCACTTTCGGTCCGTCGGCCAGCCGAGCTTCGATAGCGTCGGCCGAATGGTCGTGTTCGGTCTTCATCACGTGGTGGTGCGGTTCCGGGTCGGGGGAGCGGATGCACTGGCCACCCAAGTGCTCTGGGTGTATAACCCGCGCGCGCCGGCTGCGAAACCGAATTACGCCGGCGAATACCCACAAAGCCAGACAGAAACCAGGTTGGTACGCGTTATGTCGAAAGCATGGAGTCCCGACAGCTGGCGGTCGAAGCCGATCGTCCAGGTCCCCGACTATCCCGATCCGCAAGCACTCGCGGACGCAGAAGCCACGCTTTCGCGATTTCCCCCCCTCGTTTTTGCAGGCGAGGCGCGCAAGCTGAAGGAGCAGCTTGGCCGCGTCGCAGGCGGTGAAGGATTCCTCCTCCAGGGCGGCGATTGCGCCGAGAGCTTCGCCGAACATAACGGCGACAACATCCGCGATTTCTTCCGCGTCTTCCTGCAGATGTCGGTGGTGCTGACCTATGCGGCCGCGATGCCGGTGGTGAAGGTCGGGCGCATCGCCGGCCAGTTCGCCAAACCGCGCTCCTCGGACATCGAGAAGCAGGGCGACGTCGAGCTGCCGAGCTACCGCGGCGACATCATCAACGGGCCGGATTTCACGCCTCAGTCGCGCATTCCCGATCCCGAACGCATGCTGCAGGCCTACCGGCAGGCGGCCGCGACCCAGAACCTGCTGCGCGCTTTCTCGCAGGGCGGCTACGCCAATCTGGAGCACGTCCACAACTGGACGCTGGGCTTCGTGTCGGATTCCCCGCAAGGCCATCACTACAAGGAGGTCGCAGACCGCATCTCCGAGTCGCTCGACTTCATGCGCGCCTGCGGCGTCACGGCGGATGCGACACCGCAGTTCCGCTCCACCGATTTCTTCACCAGCCACGAGGCGCTGCTGCTCGGCTACGAGCAGGCGATGACGCGCGTCGATTCAACCAGCGGCGACTGGTACGACACGTCGGGCCATATGGTCTGGATCGGCGACCGTACCCGTCAGTCCGATCACGCCCATATCGAGTTCTGCCGGGGTATCAGGAACCCGATCGGCCTGAAGTGCGGCCCGAGCCTCGACGCCGACGATTTGATCCGGTTAATCGACACCCTCAATCCCGACGACGAGGCGGGCCGGCTGACGCTGATCTGCCGCTTCGGTGCCGACAAGGTGTTCGACCACCTGCCCAGGCTGATCCGCAAGGTGCAGGCCGAGGGCCGCACGGTGGTGTGGTCCTGCGATCCGATGCACGGCAACACGGTCTCGGCCGGCGGCTACAAGACGCGTCCCTTCGAGCGGATCCTCCAGGAAGTGCGCAACTTCTTCGCCGTCCATCAGGCTGAAGGCACGCACGCCGGCGGCATCCATATCGAGATGACCGGCCAGAACGTCACCGAATGCACCGGCGGCGCCCGCGCCATCTCGGAAGCCGACCTGTCGGCGCGCTACCACACCCACTGCGATCCCAGGCTCAACGCCGACCAGTCGCTGGAGCTGGCCTTCCTGGTCGCCGAAGGGCTGAAGCAGGAGCGTGGCGCGCGAAGCCGTCCGGCCGTGACCCGCGCCGGGGCAGCGGTGGGCTTCTGAACCGGATGGCGAGCATTCACACCGGGCGTTGCGCCTGCGGAGCCGTTTCCTACGAGGTCCGCGGGCCGTTGCGCCCGGTGTCTTTCTGCCATTGCGAAAGCTGCCGCCGGCAATCGAGCAACTTCGTCTCCGCCACGGCGGCGCCGGCGGACAACCTGACGATTACCGGTGCGGAGAACCTGAGCGACTGGCAGGCGACGCCGGACGCCGTGCGCCAGTTCTGCAAGACCTGCGGCTCGCTGATGTTCTGGCGGTGGAATGGCGCGAGCAAGATTTCGATCATGGCCGGATCGATGGATCGGCCGACCGGCCTGGACGCCGCCAAGCATATCTATGTCGCCGAAAAAGGTGATTATTACGACATCGCCGACGGCCTGCCGCAGTTCGATATCCGGCCGCCCAAGGCCTGATCTCCGGCCGTCATTGTTGCCCATGAAGCAACAATCTATGCATTTAGTCGGGTCTTTATTTCACCTCCGAGAACAGCAAATCGTAGACAACGTTGTTTTTCTCGGAGACCGACCATGGCCAGGATGCCATCGCTTTTCGTATCCCACGGCGCGCCGAACCTGATCCTCTACGACAGCCCGGCGACCCGGTTCCTCTCCGAGTATGGCGCCCGCATCGAGAAACCGAGCGCCATCCTGTCCGTATCGGCACATTTCGAGACGGATCGGCCCGCCGTCGTGACCGATCCCTCGCCGGAGACAGTCTATGATTTCGGCGGGTTCGAGCCTGAACTCTATACGCTGAAGTATCCCGCGCCTGGCGACCCGGCGCTGGCCGAACGTGTCGCGGGCCTACTGGCCGACGCGGGGAACGGGCCGGCAATCGTGCCCCGGCGCGGCTACGATCACGGCACCTGGGTTCCGCTGATGCTGCTCTATCCGGACGCCGACGTGCCCGTCGCGCAGCTCTCCGTCCAGCCCGGCCTGAGTGCCGCCCATCACTATCGTCTGGGCCAGGCGCTGGCGGGTCTGCGGGACGAGGGTGTGCTGATCGTCGGGTCGGGGTCCTTCACCCACAACCTCCAGGAGGCTTTCCAGCGACTGCGTCGGGGCGCGGTCGAGGCGGACCGGCCCGACTGGGTGGAATCCTTCGTCGAATGGATGGTCGGGCATATCGAGGCCGGCGACGTCGACGATCTGCTCGCCTACCGGGAAAAGGCCCCCTTCGCGGTGGAAAATCATCCCACCGACGAGCACCTGATGCCGCTCTACGTGGCGCTGGGCGCGGCGGGAGACGATGCCCGGGGCGCGCGCGTCCACGACAGCCACCAGTATGGCGTCCTCCAGCTCGACGCCTTCGCGTTTCAATAGAAGGGTAGGCTGTTGCGGCTGGCGCGATTGGCGCACCGGTGTGATCGGCTGGGTGCCTTGCCGCGTGGCGAAGCCGGAGACATGGGCCGCTAGCAACATGTTAAATTATCTGCGCTACTCCAGACGCCCCTACCAAGCGGTACTCATCCAAACACGGAGTCTCACATGAAATCGCTGCTTCGTCTTTCCCTCGGCACGGCCCTCGCCGTCTTCGCCTTTACCGCCAACCAGGCGTCCGCCGCAGACTGCGACTACATGGTCGGCGAGGTCAACGAACTGCTGAAGACCACCGAGCTCAGCCAGGAGCAGAAGGACCAGGTCATGCAACTGCGCGACCAGGGCCAGGCCGAAGCCGGCAACGGCCCTGCCTCAGGCGATTGCGAGGACACGTTGCAGCAGGCGCTCGACATCCTCAACGCTGAGGACTGACACTATACTTTCCGGCCGGGGACAGGCGCCCCGGCCGGCCAACTGCGCCACCGGCAAATGCGGGCCTGGCGTCAGCTGCTGCGCGTCAGCGCGAACTGCTGGCCCTCGGCGCCCGTGCAGGCGAGGTTCTGCGGCGTCACCAGATTGCAGTTGACCACGCTCGTGGTCTGGCGGATCGCCGAGCGCATGGTGATCTGGACAGTCCGTCCGTCGACCATCCGGTAGCTTCCGTCCGACACCGTTTCGCCGGTTGCCAGCACTCTGGTCTGGAAGCCGCCGCCCCGGAAGGTCGTCGCGGTGACGCCGTCGGTGCTCATCCAATTGCCGTCGATGCTGGCGCCGGAGTTCAGCGTCCCGGCTCCGCCGTTGCAGCCGGCGACACCTGCAGCGAGCGCGATAATCGCGGCGGCGGTCAGGTAAGTGCGTGTGTTCCGCATAGTGTAATCTCCTCGTCTCTGCCCTTCGTTACAGCAAGTCACGGGATTCGCCGAGTGTGGCGAGAGTTCGGTTTCCGCCGCCGGTGCCATCCCGGCTGCCGTTCACTCTGCAGCCCCGAAAGGGCGGTGTGTCGTATGGCGGGCAGAGCGCGTTAGCAACAGATTTCCCGCTTCACGAAGCCGGAAAGCCGGCACCTACTAAAAAACACCGCAAGAGGTAAATGGTTTGATGCCTCGTGGACTTTTTTCGTGTCCGCGCGCGCGGTGACCGGACCACGGAGGCCCGTCCGGGACGCGATCCGGGATCCCAGCCTTAACCCTTGCGATCTGTCTTTGGACCTCGTGCCGACGTCCGGCCGGGCCGGGACCGTCCGCTGGTGGCCGATTTCATCGGTTTGCGGCGTGAGAATTCTTTTTCGGCGGGAAATGGCTTGAGTTACAAAAGATTCCAAAATATGACTTTTTAAGTCATGTTAAGAATCTAGCTGAGGAGCGGATCATGAAGATTGTTTTGGTTGCACTGATGAGCCTCGCCATTTCGGCAATGCCTGCCGCTGCGGCATGTAAGAAGAAGGATCTGCAGGGGACGTGGGAGCTCTATGGGCAAGTCGTCTACTCGACGGTGAATGCCTGGCTCGCCTGCACGATGGACGTCAATA
>CAJQNW010000137.1 GCA_905479765.1 uncultured Tepidamorphus sp.
GGGCGTACAGAGCCCTCAAATGCCCGGCAGTGTCAAAGGCCCTGTTCGAACAATTCCCGAACAATCCTCGGACAATCGTTGAAATCGGCAATCAAGCCTTTGCCGCGAGGCCGGCCGGCTGCCATTGTAGGGGGAAATCAAGAAACAGATGACGGACCATGCACCTTCCTGACATTTCCAAAGCAGATTCCGACGATATCGCCGCCATCCGCGAGGCGGTACGCGCCCTGTGCGCCCGTTTCCCCGGCGAATACTGGCGCGACCTCGACCGCGACAAGGCCTATCCCGCCGACTTCGTGCAGGCGATGACGGAGGGCGGTTTCCTGTCCGTTCTGGTGCCGACCGAATACGGCGGGTCCGGGCTCGATCTGACGGCCGCCGTGGCGATCCTCGAGGAGGTTCACGCCTCCGGCTGCAACGGGGCTGCCTGCCACGCCCAGATGTACACAATGGGGACGCTGCTCCGGCACGGCACCGAGGCGCAGAAGCAGGCGTATCTGCCCGGCATCGCTTCGGGCGACCTGCGCCTCCAGGCCTTCGGCGTCACCGAGCCGACGGCGGGCACCGACACCCTGTCGATCCGCACCACGGCGGTGCGCGACGGCGACGACTACGTGATCAACGGCCAGAAGGTCTGGACCAGCCGCGCCGAATATTCCGACCTGATGATATTGCTGGCGCGCACCACACCGAAGGACAAGGTGGAAAAGCGCACCGAGGGCCTGTCGGTCTTCCTCGTCGACATGCGCGAGGCAAGCAAGGAGGCGCTGAAGATCCAGCCGATCGAGACGATGATCAACCACGCCACCACGGAAGTGTTCTTCGAAAACCTCCGCGTGCCCGCCGAAAACCGCCTCGGCGAGGAGGGCAAGGGCCTGCGCTACATCCTCGACGGCATGAACGCCGAGCGCATCCTGATCGCGGCCGAATGCATCGGCGACGCGCGCTGGTTCATCGACAAGTCGACGAACTATGCCCGCGACCGCGTGGTCTTCAATCGGCCTATCGGCCAGAACCAGGGCGTCCAGTTCCCGATCGCGCGCAACTACGTCGAGTATCAGGCGGCCCGGCTGATGGTCTATCACGCGGCCGGCCAGTTCGATGCAGGCGAGCCGGCCGGCGAGTTCGCCAACATGGCCAAGCTGGCTGCCTCCGAAGCCTCCTGGCATGCCGCCGACACCTGCCTGCAGACCCACGGCGGCTTCGGCTTTGCAAGCGAATACGAGATCGAGCGCAAGTTCCGCGAGACGCGGCTCTATCAGGTCGCGCCGATCTCGACGAACCTGATCCTGTCCTATGTCGCCGAGCATGTGCTCAAGCTGCCGAGGTCGTACTGATATGGATCTGGACCCTGACTCGCTGAAGCAATGGATCGGCCGGCAGGAAACCGCGCGCGACCAGATCACCCCGCAGCTCGTCAAGGGCTTCCGCGCCATGCTCGACGAGGATCCCGGCGATCCGCAGGCCGGCGAGGACGCGCCGCTGGCGATCCACTGGTGCCTGGCGCCTCCGGTCGCCCGCATGTCGGAGCTCGGACCAGATGGCCATCCCGCCCGCGGCGGCTTCCTGCCGCCGGTGCCGCTGCCCCGGCGCATGTGGGCGGGGGGCGAAATCGAATTCGCGCAGGGGTTACGGATAGGCGACGCCGTTTCGCGCATTTCGACAATCGAGGACGTCGCCGTGAAGCAGGGCCGGACGGGCGCCCTGTGCTTCGTCGCGGTTCGCCATCTTTACGAGACCGAACGAGGCACAGCCCTCAGCGAGCTCCACAACGTCGTCTTCCGCGAGGCGACTTCGAATGCGGCAAAGCCTTCTTATAACGAGAGAATTCCGGATATCGAGCGCACGATCGTTCCAACCCCGACTCTGCTGTTTCGCTACTCGGCGCTGACCTACAACGGCCACCGCATCCACTACGACCGTGCCTACGCGACTGAGGAAGAAAACTATCCGGGTCTCGTCGTGCATGGTCCGCTGCAATCGACGCTGCTCCAATATGTCGCCCGAGACCTCGGTAACGGGTTGATTCCAAAGAAAGTTTCCTATCGCGGTGTCGGCACGCTGTTCGACGGCGAACCGTTCAAGGCCTGCGGCCGCATGCTGCCCGACGGCACCGCGGAGTGCTGGACCCAAACCGAGGACGGCCGCCTCGCCATGACCGCGACCGCCAGTTGGTAGGATAGGATTGCCGTTGTGCGTCAAGGCCGGATTGTTGAAGAGTTCGACAGCCGAAACGCGGCCGAAGAAATGATCAGGAGCGCCGTCGTGCTTTAAAATGCACGCACAGTCAGGGTTCGTGGAAAAGAGTCAGGATTCGTGGAAAGAGGAATGCCAAGGTGAGGATACGCGCAGCCGTACTGGAACAGATGGGGGCCGAGGCGCCCTATGCCGACAGCATGCCGCTGGTGGTTCAGGAGGTCGACCTCGAAGGTCCGGGCAAGGGCGAGGTTCTCGTCAAGATCGAGGCCGCCGGCATCTGCCATTCCGACCTGTCCGTGATCAATGGCGATCGGCCACGCCCGACACCGATGGTGCTCGGCCACGAGGCAGCCGGCGTCGTCGTCGAAACGGGTGAGGACGTCGACGATCTCGAAGCCGGCGACCACGTCGTTTTCGTGTTCATGCCAAGCTGCGGTCACTGTTTGCCGTGCGCCGAAGGCCGGCCCGCGCTGTGCGAACCCGGCGCGGTGCACAATACCGCCGGCGATCTCCTGACCGGCCATCGGCGCCTGTCGCGCAACGGCGAAACGATCAATCACCACATGGGTGTGTCGGCCTTCGCCGAATACACGACGGTGTCGCGGCGATCCATCGTGAAGATA
>CAJQNW010000138.1 GCA_905479765.1 uncultured Tepidamorphus sp.
TCTTCCATTCGTATATGAAGCCGATGGTGAGGACGCCAAGGAAAATCATCATCGTCCAGAAGCCGAACAGGCCAATTTGGCGGAATGCCACGGTCCACGGGAACAGGAAGGCCACTTCGAGATCGAAGATGATGAACAGAATCGCCACGAGATAGAATCGGACATCGAACTTCATGCGCGCGTCGTCGAACGGATTGAACCCGCATTCGTAGGCAGACAGCTTCTCGGGATCCGGATTCTTATACGCGATTACAAAGGACGACATCATCAATGCCAGCCCTATAACCGCCGAGATTCCGATGAAAACGGCGACGGGCAGATAGTCTTGAAGAATCTCCGGCATGTCGCCTCGGCACACTTCTTCGTGCGGGGTTTGGGATGCACCGCACAATGCGATTTCTGGCGCTAGGCTTAGCTCACGCTCCAGACAAGGGCAAGCGCCGCAGCGGGCTTCTTTCCACGTTTTTTTGTAAGGCGGCGGCAAACTGTACCGTGCACGCGCTTTCCCATGCCATTATAATGCCAAGGGGAAGCCGGATTTCGAAATGGAGCGCCTGTATGGAGCGCCCCGTGCTCGATGCTGAACACCGGCGCCATGACATAGTGACGCGTATTGCGCGTCGACGGGGTTCCGGGGGAGCGGATGGCCTGTTTCAGGGCGATTCTGTCGCTGGCAATTGCCGCTGCGGCGTTGGGAGGATGCGCCGGCTCGCAAGACACGGGTGCGTCGACAGCCTATGGATTCGCCGGCGCCGCAACGACCGGGGCGACGGGCGTGCCGTTACAGATATCCGGCGCGAACGATGAATTCCCGGCCGGCGTCCGCGTCGTCGAGTTCCGCGCGCGGACTGGCCCCGATATTATTGGCCATACCTATCTGGTTTACGGACGGCAGGCCGCCGACGGCGGGATTGCCGGCGCGACGCAAGTCGGTCTCTATCCAAAGGAAATGTCCGGTTTCGCGGTCGGCGTCGGCGGCATGGCGGAAGCGACGACGGAACCGGTCTCCTTCGACAAGTCGATTCCTGCCACGACGGTCTACCGCCGCCGGCTGTCGGAGGACGAATATCAGCGCCTGTCGGCTGCCGTTGCGGCAGCCCGATCCGAGCCGCCGACATGGAACTGGACGAAGTACAATTGCAACACCTTCGTCGCCGATATGGCACGGGAAATCGGCCTGAAGACGCCCTTTGCCTCCACGCTGATGGCGCCCGCCGTGTTCGTTCATGGCCTCAAGACACTGAATTCGGGGAACTCTGGGAATTCTGGCGTTGCACCGGATCCGGGCCGTCGTTTACGGAACACGACCGGCCGGCAGGCGAACACCGGCCGAACATGAGGCCGGATCCTCCGCTCCTATGAATCGGGCTTGCCCGGGACCGGCGGCGTTCCATGCGTATGGAACGTTTCGATCGTCTTGAGACCCCACGCCTGGCCCTTTTTGCGATCGGCTTCCGTCCAGACAACGCGTTCCCAGTCGGGCGCGAGGATCAGACGCGCGCCGGCATTGGCGAGTTCCACCCGGTTGCCTGCCGGTTCCCATACGTAAAGGAAGAAGGTGCCCTGGATGGCGTGTTTGTGCGGACCGGTTTCGATGTGGACGCCGTTCTCCAGAAAGATGTCGGCGGCCCGCAGGATATCTTCGCGCTGATCGGTCGCGTAGGTCACGTGATGCAGGCGCCCCTCCCCGCCGCCATGTTCCTCGGTGCAGGCGAGATCGTAGGTCTTGTTGTTGACCGTGAACCAGCAGCCGCCGAGACGGCCGTTGTCGAGCTGGATCATCTCGGTAACGCGGCTGCCCAGGCAGGTTTCCATGAATTCGCGGAAGACCGTCACGTCGGCTGACAGAAGGTTCAGGTGATCGAGGCGGCGCGGGCAGGCCCCCCGGGCGTGGAACCGGCTGGACATGTTCTTCAGCGCCGACGTGTCACCCGGTCCCGGCTCATACCTGTTGGTGTCCCAGTAGATCTCGAAGACATGCCCGAACGGATCCTCGAACCGGTAGGCGCGGCCATGGCCTAGGTCGCCGTCGACCCAGCCGATGGACTTGAAGCGGCTCGCCTCGATCGCCTCGACGCGGCGCATCAGCGCCGCCTCCGACGACGCGCGATAGCCGATGTGCCCGACGCCCGTGGTGTGATGGCGCGTCAGCTTCAGCGTATGAAACTCGTAGTCGTCCCACGCCCGCAGATAGGCGCTGGTCTCGTCCTGCCCGGACATCGTCAGGCCGTACACCCTGGTGAAGAAATCCAGGCTCTCGTCGAACCTGTCCGTATAGACCTCGACATGGCCGAGGTGCGCGATGTCCGTCATTCGTTTCTCCCTATGGCCGGATAGGTCGAGCTTCGACATGCACCCGGGCAAGGTTGTCTTTACCACCGCAGTGGGGCAACTGGTCTCCGAATCCGACTGCTGACATCAGCAGGGCGGGAAATCGAATCCTGCTCGCAACCGTCTTAGATGTTAAAAGTCCACGCAACCCCGCACACGCTGCCGATCCGCCCCGCTCGGGTTCCGGCGAATACAACACGAACTTCTCAGGACTTGGCACCATGACATCCAACCGCGCCTTCGTTATGGGGCATCCGATCGCGCATTCACGCTCTCCCATGCTCCATACCTACTGGCTCGATCGCCTTGGGATCGCGGGAAGCTACGAGCCGCTCGACATCGCACCTGCGGAGCTGGACGCCTTCTTTGCGGGGTTCAGGGAGGCAGGCTGGGTCGGTGGCAATGTGACGGTGCCGCACAAGATCGCAGTCATCCCGCATCTCGACGCGATCGACGACGATGCCGAGGCGATGGGCGCCGTCAACACGATCTGGTGGGAAGACGGCAAGCTGATGGGCGGCAATACCGATTCAGTCGGCTTCATGGGCAATATCGACGAGCTGGTTCCCGGCTGGGACAAAGGCGCGACGCACGCGTTGCTGATCGGCGCAGGCGGCGCCACGCGCGCGGCCGCCTACGGGCTGCTGCGCCGCGGGCTCGATGTGGCGATCTGCAACCGCACGGTCTCAAAGGCAGAAACGCTCGCCGGGCAATTCGGTAAGGGGGTGTCCGCGCACGGTCTGGACGAGCTCGGCGCATTGATCGCCGATACCGACCTGCTGGTGAACACGACCAGCCTCGGCATGACCGGGCAGCCGCCGCTGGAAATCGACCTCACCCGACTCCGCGCCGACGCGGTGGTCTACGACGTCGTTTACGTCCCGCTGGAAACCGACCTCCTCAAACAGGCCAGGGCAAGCGGGCACCGCACGGTGGATGGCCTCGGAATGTTGCTGCACCAGGGTGTCGACGGGTTCCGCCACTGGTTCAGGCAAACGCCCGAAGTCACGAACGAACTCCGGATGCTGCTGATCGACGACATCCGCGCAAAATAACCCGGCGCATAAGGGCTTGGGCCGGGATCAGCCTCGCCGATGACTCGCGCGGGCAATCCATTCGACCGGCAAAACGATGAGCTCCGGCTCGCCACCCGGGTCGGCGATACGGCGCAACAGCAACTCCACGGCGGACTGGCCAAGCCTGCGATAAGGCTGGCGCACGGTGGATAGCGGCGGGTGCACGAATTCCGCCCAGGGAATGTCGTCAAATCCCACGATTGCGACATCATCCGGGAGTTTTTGCCCCGATGCGGACAGCAGCTGCGCCGTGCGGATCGCCACCTGGTCGTTGGCGCCGACGATACAGTCAACTGCCTGCTCGAGGATCGTGGACCGTGCGTCGTCCGGCAATTCAAGCGAGAAAAAGACCGGCACGTCCCAGACGATACGAACCTTGTCCGCAAGCCCGTCCAGAAGTCCCCGGTGGCGCTCGCGAGCGCTGTGATGCGCGCTCGGCCCGCGCAGGATGCCGACGGTCTCGTGACCGGCACCGATAATCGCCTCCGCGATCATCCGGCCACCGGCGCGATGGTCGCTCGTCACCCCATCGAGGCCCGTCACGGGCCGGTCGACCGTAACGACGGGTGCTGACGGCATCGGCTCGGGCGGCGTCTCGTCGACCGGGATCCAGATGATCCCGTCGACACGGTATTCGCCGACGAGCTCGAACGCAGCCTTCTCCTCCAGCGTATCGTTGTGACAATCAACGATGATTAGGCCGTAACCGGCCTCGCGCACCTTGCGCTCGACGGCCTGCACGACGGCGGGAAAGAACGGGTTGGTCAGGTCCGGCGCGATCAGGCCGACGGTCGCGCTGCGCCCGGTCTTCAGGCTGCGGGCCGAGCGGCTGGGCGTATATCCGAGCTCACGGGCGACAGTCTCGACGAGCTCCCGGGTCTCCGGGCTGACCGCCTTCGTCCCGTTCAGAACGTTCGACACCGTGGCCGTGGACACTCCGGCACGCCGCGCGATCTCCGAGATCGTCGTCATGATGTTTCGGTCCTGGCGCCCATGGGGATGTCGCCCATTCGCGTTCGCTTCCCTACTTGACGGATAATATTGCCGCTACGACAATGGTTAAACGTTTAACCCGTGACGCGTGGCCGGTACAGGGGGTGTCGGCCGTTGAACCCTGAGGGAGGGGAAATATGAACCGTTACCTGACTGCAGCGAGCGCCGCGCTCGCGATTTTCGCATTCACCGCCGCGCCGAGCGCAGCCGACACGATCCGTGTCCTCAACTGGCAGGGCTACGGAACGGACGAGGACTGGTCGCTCGAGATGTTCGAGGAAAAGACCGGCCACAAGGTCGAGCACGAGTATTTCAACTCCGAGCAGGAAATGCTCACCAAGCTGCGCACCAATCCGGGCACCTATGATGTTGTGCTGATCAACAGCGCCTTTACGCCACAGGCCGCCAAGGAAGGCCTGATCGTGCCGATCGACACGGCGAAAATTCCGAATGCCGCCGACCTGACGCCTGAAATGCGCAACAACCCCAACCTCGTCATCGACGGGAAGACATATGGCGTCGCCTGGGTCTGGGGCGCGACGTCCTTTGCTATCAACACCGAGAAATTCGACAAGGCGCCGGAGACCATCGAGGTGCTTTGGTCCGGCGATTTCGCCGACAAGGTCGGCTGGCGCGACGATGCGGTCGAAGCAGTCCAGATGGCCGCCATCGCGCTTGGCCAGGACATCAACAATCCCTCCGACCTCGACGCCATCCGCGAAAAGCTGCACGCCCTCAAGCCGCAAATCCGGACCTTCTGGACGTCTGAAAACGACTGGAACCAGTACATGTCGTCGGGCGAGTTCGACGTCGCGGTCTACTGGAGCGGCTCGGCGTCGCGTTCGGCGAACAATTTCGGCCTGCCAGTCGAGTTCGTCGTCCCGAAGGAAGGGGCGATCGGCTGGCTCGACGGACTGTCGGTACCCAAGGACGCGCCCAATACCGATGCCGCCTACGAGTTCATCAACTGGATGATCGATCCCGAGTTTTACGTGAAATGGGATACTGACGTCGGCGCGCCGGCCTCCGCCAACGCCAAGGCCATGGCGGGGCTGCCGGAAGATGCGTTCAACCGCACCGTGCTTGGCAACTCGGCCGTGACCTCGAAGCTGAAGTTCATGGGACCGATCGAGGACGACATGCGCGAGAAAATGCTGGAACTCTGGCAGGAAACGAAGACCTTCTACCAGAAGTGATCTGAGCGGAACGCGCCACCATCATGGCAGTGAGCACCACCGCATCCGGCGGCGCGGGGCGGGCGAATTCGCCCACCCGCGCCGTCGTGCTCCTCACCGGGCCGGCCTATGTCTGGCTGACCATCGCGGTGCTGCTGCCGCTGCTGGCGATGTTCTATTTCAGCTTCCTGACGGAGGCGCCGATTGCCGGCAGGGTCGGTGAACTCACGCTCGAGCAGTACCGCGAATTCCTCGAACACGGCTTCTACACGACGCTCATCCTGCGCTCGCTGAAACTCGGCGCCACGGTTGCCTTCTTCTGTTTTCTGCTTGGATTTCCCTGTGCCTACGTCCTGGCAAAGACCATCAAGGGCCGGTGGCGCGAGGCGCTGTTCCTGCTCGTCATCATCCCGTTCTGGAGCAACGCCCTGGTGCGCGTCTTCTCCTGGACAATGGTGTTGCGCGGCAACGGACTGCTCGAACGTTCAATCGACTTCGTTATTCCCGGCGCCGGGTCGCTCGGCCTGATGTTCACCTATCCCGCGGTCGTTATCGGGCTCGTCCATTCCTACCTGCCCTACATGATCCTCACCTGCTACATCTCGCTGCAGGCAATCGATGACGACCTGATCGAGGCGGCGCGGTCTCTGGGCGCGAAACGCCTGACGATCCTGCGCCGTCTTATCCTGCCGCTGGCGATGCCCGGCATTGTTGCCGGCGCCGTGCTGATCTTCGTGCCGGTCATCGGCTCGTTCATGGAGCCACGCATCCTCGGCGGGCGCCATGGCACCTTCATCGGCACGATCATCGAGGATCAGTTCACCGCCGTCTTCAACTGGCCGCTCGGCGCGGCGCTGTCGTTCATCCTGCTGGCCTGCGTGCTTGTCATCTTCGCCCTGTTCGCACCCGTGCTGAAGAGGGCTGCGTGATGGCGGCCGCGGGCAGGATCTATCTCGGGCTTGTGCTGGTGTTTCTCTACGCGCCGATCCTGGTGATGGCGGCGATGTCGTTCAACGACTCCCAGCTCTACGCGCTGCCGGTCAAATGGTCGCTGCGCTGGTACGCCGATCTCGCCGGCAACCAGCGACTGATCGATGCCGGCATCAACAGCATCGTCATCGCGATGATAACAACGGTCATTGCCGGTACGCTCGGCACGGCGGCGGCCCTTGCCTTCTTTCGCTACGAGTTCCGCGGCAAGCGCCTGCTGCAGATCCTGCTGTTCCCGCCCATCGCGATTCCCTGGCTGATCACAGGCACCGCCATGCTTCTGTTCTTCTTCTGGACCGGCATCGGGCGCGGCCTGCACGCCATGGTGCTCGGCCATGTGGCGCTTGCCTTGCCCTATGTCATCATCGTCGTCGCCGCGCGGCTGAAGGCCTTCGATCCCGATCTCGAGGCCGCCGCCCGATCGCTCGGTGCCAGTCCCTGGCAGGTCGTGCGCTACGTCACCCTGCCCTTCCTCGCACCCGGTGTCGTCGCCGCTGCGCTGTTCGCCTTCGCCGTATCCTTCGACCAGTTCGTCATTTCCTATTTCCTCGCGGTGCCGGGCGTATCGACGCTTCCGGTGGAAATCTACACCTCGATCCGCAAGGGCTTCACACCGGAGATCAACGCCATTTCCACCATCGTCATCGTCTCGTCCATGGCGCTTCTCATCGGAGTGACCCGGTTCTACCGCTTCGGGGGAGACCGCTGATGGCTACGGTTTCGGTCAAGGGCGTATCGAAGTTGTTTGGAACCTTCCGCGCGCTTGATGATGTCAGCATCGAGTTCGATGACGGCGGCTTCTACGGACTTCTCGGTCCCTCCGGCAGCGGCAAGACCACGCTGCTCCGGCTGATCGCGGGGTTCGAGTTTCCCGACATGGGAGCAATCACCATCGGGGGCGAGGCCGTCGAGCGATTGCCGGCGGAAAAGCGCGACGTCGGGATGATGTTTCAAAGCTACGCGCTGTTTCCGAACATGAACGTCTTCGACAACGTCGCCTTCGGCCTCACGGTCCGCAAGCTGCCGCGTTCGGAGATCAGGACGCGGGTCGGAGAGGCCCTGGAGCTGGTGGAGCTTGGCGGGCTGGAGACGCGCCGGCCACACCAGCTCTCCGGCGGCCAGCGCCAGCGTGTCGCGCTTGCCCGCGCGATCGTATTCCGGCCACGTGTGCTATTGCTCGACGAGCCGCTCAGCGCACTCGACAAGGCGCTGCGCACCGGCATGCAGATCGAACTGAAGCGCATCCAGCGCGAAATCGGCATCACCACGATCTTCGTCACCCACGATCAGGAAGAGGCGCTGACGCTGAGCGACCGCGTCGGCGTGCTCCGCGATGGCCGGCTGATTCAGGAAGGCGCACCGCGGGACCTCTACGAGCGGCCGAAGAGCGCCTTCGTGGCGACGTTCCTCGGCGACGCCAATCTGCTGGAAGGCATCGTGGAAGGCGCGGCCATCCGCCTCGACGAAGGTCCTCTGGTCAGGACCACCGCCCCCCTGCCCGCCATTGGATCCCGCGTCACGGTGGCAGTCAGGCCGGAACGCATCACGGTTTCCCCGGAGGCGCAGACATCCGGCGGCGAGCACAATGAACTCGGCGCCAGGGTGGAAGAAGCGATCTTCGCCGGCAACAGCCTCACCTACATGCTGTCGCGCGGCGGGCGGAAGCTGCGCGTCTTCGCGCAGAACACAGGCTCGGAGCCCGTTTCCGCCGACACCCCGGTGCGCCTCGTATGGGCGGCCTCCGATACCATCGTGGTGGAAGCATGAGCGGATTGCGGTTTGGCGCGCTGCCTGGAAACTCACTGGTCATCTGCATCGACATGCAGCGCGTGTTCATGGAGCCTGGAGACTGGCATTGTCCGGATGCCGAGAGGATTTGGCCGAAGGTGATACGCCTTGTATCGGCCCGGCCGGACCAAAGCCTGTTCACGCGGTTCATCTCTGCCGATACCCCGGCGGACGCAGTTGGTGCCTGGCAGCGGTTCTACCGCCACTGGGAGGGCGTGACGATCAACCGGCTCGGTATCGCGCCCTACGATCTGCACCCCGACCTCGCCGCGATATCCCGGCCCGAAAACGTCTTCGACAAGACGACCTACGATGCCTTCGATACGCCGGAATTCGCCGCGGCCGTTGCAGACCGGAAGCCCGGTGCATTGGTGATGTGCGGTGTCGAAACTGACGTCTGTGTGCTGGCTACGGTGTTTTCGGCCGTCGACCTCGGCTATCGGGTGGTTCTGGCGCGCGACGCGCTGTCGAGCGCTGACCTGAAGACGCACGAGGCCTGCCTGCATCTGCTGGAATCGCGCTTCGATCTGCAGGTGGAAATCGCCGATACCGGCGACATCCTGAACGACTGGACCGAACAATGAGCAAGCCGGGCTGGGGAACATGGTCGGCCGACCGTCCGGTGGAACTCGTCCACCTGGCAAGCGGCCTGACGCTGACGCCGATCCTGTATTCAGCGCGCTCCGGCACGGTCTCGCGGATCGGCATGGGTCCCGATCTCGTTCTCGGCGAACGGCCGATCGACGGCTCGTCGGCATCCTTCCGGACACGCCACGAGGACACCGAAATCGACTGGCAATACCGGTTCGACGAGCGGGATGGCCTCACAATCGACTGGTCCACGCGCGTCAACGGCGAATGGGGCCTTCGCTTCTGGGTCGTGCTGTGCGTATCGAGCGCCGGCGACTTCGCGCTCAGATACGATGCGAACATGGGCTGCCTGAAGGCCTCAAGCGAGACCGGCGCCTTCGACATCATGTCCGCGAAAAAACCTCTCCTCGTCACGGTCCACGATGACTTCGACGCGTTGGAAGCCGAGTATGCCGAGCACGGCTATTTCTATCTCGCCTCGCGCGGCACCGAAGGGCGCTTCATGGCGCTGCGGTTCAATCTCGAAGAGGGCCCGGCGATGCGGATCGCCGTATCGCTATCGGCCGAGACAGCCCCGCCACGCCCCGCGCTACCGGATGCGCCCATCGAAGTCGTTTCGCGGAACGACGGAGATACGGCGGACCGTCCACTCGCCGCCGTCCACGACGTGATGGCATGGAACCATGTGCACGACCGGATCAACGACCGTCCCTACACCGTTCTGACCCGCTACTGGAACACGCAGAAATTCGGCGGGTTCGGCGTCTGGATGAACGACATCATCTACAACGCCTGGCTCTGGAGCTTCTTCGATCGCCAGAAGGCCCGGGACAATCTCGAAGCGGTGTTCGCGTGGCAGACGGAAGCCGGTAATTTCCCCTGCCTGATCACCGGCAACGACCAGTGGCTCGACCGCTCGCAGCCGCCGATCGTGTCCTTCATCGTCTGGGCGATCGCCATCAGGCATGGCGATCGAGACCTCCTCGAATGGGCTTATCCCGCGCTCTTGAAGAACCACGACTGGTGGTGGCGCCGTCGCTCGGCGGGCGACGCCGGACTTGTCGTCTACGGGACCAGCCTCGAGGCGGGCGACGGGCTCTACAAGGGAACCAAGCTTGCGGCCAAGGACGAGTCGTCGATGGACAACATGGCCGTCCACGACCCCGCGCCCTTCGACGAAGAAACCGGCCTGCTCATGTCCTACGATGTCGGGCTCAACAGCATGCTGGCGCTCGACGGTGAGTGTCTGGCGCTCATCGCGGCGGCTCTCGGCCGCGACGAGGATGCCGACCGGCTGAGAAAATCAAGCGAAATGCACAAGGCGCGCATCCGCGACCACCTGTGGGACGAAAGCCGGGGCGTCTTCGCCAACCGGCTGGTCGATGGCGATTTCGTCGAGCCCCTGGCGCCGACCTCGTTCTATCCGATGGCCGCCGGCGCGGCGACGCCCGATCAGGTCGAAAGCCTCATCGCCAACTATCTTCTGCCGCGCGAAAAATTCGGCGGCGCACCGGGGCTGCCCTCGTCGACCCGCGATCATCCCGCCTACCACGACAACGTCTACTGGCGCGGCCGGATCTGGGCCCCGCTCAATTTCTGGACCTGGCAGGGACTTGTCCGCATGGGCCGCGAGGCCGAGGCGCATGCGCTGGCCGACATGAGCTGGCAACTCTTCGATGCCGGCTGGCAGGACCGTATGTGCGGCGAAAACTACAACGCCGAGACCGGCGCGATCCGCGACCAGGCCGACACCGATCCCTTCTATTCCTGGGGGGCGCTGTTGGCCGCGATTCCGGTGACCGCCGCCGTGAACGTTACGCCTTGGCATGGGTTCAGCATCGCCAAACCCTCCGGGTCGGGACAGCTCGGTCCGCTGTCTTCCCCGATCGGCACGATCTCACTCGAAACCGAGGGCGATATCCTCCGCGTTCGCGATACCAACGGCATCCTGATCGAAACCACGCTGGCCGGATTGCAGCACATCGTCTGGGAAGACGGAGATTTCACTGCGGAATTGCCCGCCGGCCCCGCCGGTGACTGGCTTCGCTTGCCCGGCATTCGCTCCGCAAACGTGACTCTGGATGGATCGCCCCTCGAAATCGGAAACGACGGTCGTATCGACCTTCCCGCCCGCGCTACGCCTGCGCTCCTGACCAGCGTCACGGATAAAGCATGAGCGCGGCCTGGCGCATCGTCATCGATTGCGACCCCGGCATCGACGATGCCGCAGCACTTCTGCTCGCCATCGCCGATCCGGACACCGAAATCGCAGCCGTCACCTGCGTGCATGGAAACAAGCCGGTCGACGTGACGACCGCGAATGCGCGCCGGATTCTCGATCTGGCCAATAGACAGGACATATCCGTACATCGTGGCGCCGAACGGCCGCTGCTGATACCGGCCAAACCGGATGACCACTATTACGGACGCGACGGCCTGGGCGATATCGGACTGCCGCCGCCGTCCCGCCAACCCGATGCACGCCACGCCGTCGACGTGCTTGTCGAAACGGTGATGACGAAGCCCAGCGGCTCTGTCTGGGTGTGCGCCTTAGGCCCGCTCACCAACGTCGCGCTGGCAATGCGGATGGAAAGCCGTTTCGCCGGCCGGCTGGCAGGGCTTGTCGTAATGGGTGGAGATTTGTCGCCCGGTGCATCAGCCGAATTCAACATCGGAACGGATCCCGCCGCCGCCAATATCGTCTTCGGCAGCGAAGCCCGGCTGACGCTTGTCCCCTATAACGTCACGCGAGCCGTACACGCCACGCCGGAAACGCTTGCCGCGCTCGCCGCATCGGAATCGAAGGCGGCCAATGCCGTTGCCGCCATGCAGCAAACGCGCGATCCGGCCGGCTCGGCCCTTCACGATGCTTTCGCGCTCGCCACGCTGTTCGCTCCCGATCTGTTCGAATTCGCCGAAGGCACCGTCACCGTGGAGTGGCGCGACGCGGCGCGCGAGGGCGAGACAGCCTTCGCGCCATCGGCTGGAGCCCGGCACCGCGTGGTCACCGGGCTGGATGCAACCGCCTTCGAGCGCCTTTTGATCTCGTCCCTTGCGAAATTGGACTGATTTCCATGTCTCGCATCGTCGTCTTCGGATCGATCAACCTGGACATTATCGTTCCCGTGCCGCGGCTGCCGGTCCTCGGCGAGACGGTGCTGGGCCAGGATGCCCTGATCTCGGCCGGCGGCAAGGGCGCCAATCAGGCCCACGCCGCCCGGCTGGCCGGCGCCGCGGTATCGATGGTCGGCAAGGTCGGCGCCGATGGCCTGGCAGAACCGGCCCTTGCCCTGTTGACAACTGCGGGTGTCGATCTCTCGCATGTCGGCGTGTCTACCCACCCGACCGGGTGCGCGACGATCTGGAACGGTCCGGACGGATCAAGCACGATCGTCGTGTCAACCGGCGCCAATAGTGACCTGCGAAGCGACGACGTGCCGGACGAACTGCTCGAACCCGGTGTCATCCTGCTGATGCAACAGGAAGTTTCGCTGGAAGAAAATGCCCGCCTGATCGCGCGGGCCCGCACGCACGGCGTCATGACCATCCTCAACGCGGCGCCGGCAATCGTACCTGCACGCGACGTTCTGGAATGCGTCGACACACTGGTGGTCAATGAGATCGAACTTAAGATGATTTGCAAGGCGTTCCACCTGTCCGGAAACGATCTGCCGGCCCGACTTGCCGATGCGCTGGGAACGGTGGTCATCGCGACCTACGGAGCAGACGGCGTCCTGCGCACGGATGGAACAGACACCCTGCATATTCCCGCGCGGCCCGTTCAAGTAGTCGACACCACCGGCGCCGGAGATACGTTTGTCGGTGTCTATGCAGCCAGCCTCGCGCGCGGCCTAGCCGCCGACCAGGCTCTGGAGCACGCCAACGCCGCCGCCGCCCTCTGCTGCACGCGCCGCGGCGCCCAGACCGCGCAAGCGTCACTGGAAGAGTATTCGGCCGGCCTTTAACCGATTGACCCGCGCCGAGCTCCAGCGGCCGACAGCCGTCTTGCTGCACCGGTCAGCGCCTCGCAATCCCCTTAGACCACTTCCAAAGATCCTGCACATTGGGTATATTGAATGAACGTTCAACAATTATTCGGAGGCGGAGGCTGGCATGAATTCAAGCACACGGGACATTTCCCGCCCCGAGAACTGGGATCGTCGCGGGCTTCCCGCCTGGAGCTATCACAGCGATGCGCTCCTGGAGTTGGAGAAGGATCACATTTTTCGCACCCACTGGCAGATTGCCTGCCATTCCT
>CAJQNW010000139.1 GCA_905479765.1 uncultured Tepidamorphus sp.
CCCCTTTCGGGGCGGCATCTGGCCTATTATTCGATCAGTGGCCTCCTCGGAGTCAGTGGGCCGCAACTCGTGGCCTACGCCGTTCTGAACCACGTCTCCACCGGTTTCTACACAACCCTCATCACCCTTTCGCCGCTCGTCACGTTCCTGTTCGCATCCATCGCTGAGCGGCGCGTGCTGCCGTTCCATCAACTGGCCGGGATCGTAATCGGACTGGCCGGGGTCAGCCTTGCAACCGCGCGGGGCTTCGACTTCGGCGGCACGGCTCCGGTCTGGGCGCTTGCCGCACTTGGCGCGCCTGTACTCCTGGCTGCGGGCAATGTGTTCCGCAGCAAGCTGTATCCCGAAGGCGCCGATCCTTTGATGATGGCGACAGGCATGTTTCTGTCGCAACTGGTGCTGATTTGGCCGGTTCAAATCATCGGCGGCTCCGGCTTCAGACCGCTTAGCCTCTCCAGCGCGGCCGAAATTTCGGTAATCGTAGTCGGCCTCGTCATCGCGCTCGCCTATGTCATGACGTTCGAGGTGCAGCGCCGTGTCGATGGCGTCAGGTTCAGCATGGTCGGCTATTTCGCGTTGCTATCGGGAATCGGCTTCGGCGCACTTGTTTTCCAGGAGCCCATCGGCCCGACACTTGTGCTCTCGCTTGTCGTCCTGTTCATCGGCCTCGCCATCACGAACGGCCATCTTTCACTTCCACTCCCATCAAACCCAAGGAGACCAATATGAAAATCATCACTTCGACCAAAAGCCCTCACCGCGACCTTGTCGCCGGCCTCTATTCGGCGGTCGACAATCTCGATGCCGACGGCGTCGGCTCTTTTGTTGCTCCCGGTGTGACCTTCCGCATGGGCAATTTCGACGAGTTGCACGGCAGGCAGCAGGTCATCGACGCGAACGCGGCCTTCTTCCGGACGATCGCAGCAATGCGGCACACGATCATGGGGTTATGGTCGCAGGGTCAGACCGCGATCTGTTCAGGCACGGTCCACTACACCCGAATGGACGAGACGGAGATGGAGGTTCCATTCGCCACCGTTCTTACGCTGACCGGCGGATTGATCGCTGACTATCGCGTCTATGTCGATGTTTCCAACCTGTGATCCGCGGCACCCACGGCCAGCCGGATCCTGGGGACGATGAGGCGCGCGGCCGTTCCCGCCACGTCTGAAAGTGACCCGCCCCGGACGATCCCTGCCGCCTGAACACCCCGACCAGGTCGACGTGGGCCGACCAGAGGAACTGGTCCACTCCGAACTGGATTTGACGTTGCGGCTCGGCGGGCCGCCGATAACTCTGGCCGGCTGCTGGAGCAGGGGTTCATCGACGTGTTGGATCGACTGGCAGCTGAGGCCGCTCTTCGTCAGGCCGAGCTGCTCGGAGGATCGATGCCGGACAACAGAGATGTCAACTCATGAAAGATTTGGTGCGGGCTCGGCGGCCGAGCGTCATTGAAGCGCGGTCATCCACCGACGGTAAGCTTGTACTCGCTCGCCTGCTCGGACCGGAGGTCGGCTCCCTGCTAGGGCAAAATGTGTCGCCGTGCCTTGCCCGATCTCGCGTTTGATCTTCGTTACCTGAAGTACGCCATGCTTGTTGTAGAGCATGGCAGCTTCCGACGAGCCGCAGAAGCTCTCAATCTCTCGCAGTCGACGATCAGTCGCCGCATCAAATTGCTTGAATACCGTATAGGAATTCCACTTTTCGAGCGGACGAGATCCGGAGCTCGCCCAACTACGGCTGGCGAGCGTTTCATGCGTGAAGCAGCAATTGGGGCCAGGCAGCTTCGCCAGGCGGTCGATTCGATTGCGATGGCTCAGCGTGGGCATTTCGGTGAGCTTCGCATCGGGCTTATGGCCTCCTTGGCGAGCGGTTTTCTAGCTGACTTGCTCGGCGCGTTCCGCAGCCGATTTCCATCGATCGACATCAAGCTGGAAGAAGCTACAGCGCAGGCGAATGCGGCTGCGGTTCTAAACGGACGGCTGGATGCTGCATTCATTACGGGAGATCCGAGGCTTCCTGGATGCAGGGCGGAAGTGCTTTGGGACGAGGGAATTTACGTCGCGATTCCTGAAACTCATGCCGCCGCAACGCTGCAGTCGATCAAAAGGGACGATGTGCGTGACGAGACGTTTCTGGTCACGGCCGATGCGGCGGGACCCGAGATCGAAGATTACCTCGTTCGTCAGCTCTCCGGTCCTGGTTTTCGTCCAAGAATCTCGGTTCAGCATGTTGGCCGGGATAACCTGCTCAATATGGTCGCGAGGGGATTTGGCATCACGCTGACCACGAAGGCGACGCTCGGCGCCGTCTATCCGGGCGTCCGCTTTCAGCCCATCGGCGTCAGTGAGAACACCGTGTCGTCCAGCGTCGTTTGGTCGGAGGAAAATCATAATCCCGCGCTCAAGTTCCTGCTGGAAATGAGCTTCGATCATGCTCGTCGAACTGTCCGTTTGGCCGCACAGCGGCATTCTTGAGAGTGTGACTGTCGCCCGTCTATAGCCTCGATGAACGACGAATCTTCGCGAATCCTCGATCCGTCGAGATGAAGCGCTCCAACATGGGCACGATGAGTTTAACAGGCTCGATCGCTGCCTGTCCCTCTTCCTGCGCTAGTGCGGCCGCGTAGGCGGCGAGATCGCGATGCAAAGCCGCAGGCAACTCGATGGTCACTTTCACCGGTTTGTCGTCGACTATTAGACCGAGTTTCAATTTGGTCATTACGAGCCTCCATAGGCTTCGAGCAAAAGGTCGCGGGTGACGATAACCCGGACGGGAAATCCCGGTCGGATCGTCAGTGTCGGCGCGACGTTTAGCTGACGTCGGACGATCTGCTGGCCAGCGTCGTTAATCGTGTCCTGCCCGCCGTTGCGGATCGCGCTGATCAGACGATCATCATCGTTGGTAGCCAGCTCGGCCCCGACGCTGAGCAAGGTCGAGAGCCCTGCTGCCTTTGCCAGATCCCACCAGTGATAGTCGACGCCGTCCTGGAGGCCGGCGAATCCTTCAGCATCTGCGCCTGGCTGGCGCTCGAGAGCGATTGAGCGACCGTTCGGGAAGATCAGCCGGTTCCAGACTAGAAGCACGCGGCTCTGACCGAACTGCACGTTGTTGTCGTATTGGCCGACGACACGCGTGCCCTGGGGCACGAGGAGGATGCGTCCGGTCGGGCTGTCATAGATGTTCTCGGTGACCTGCGCGGTAATCTGTCCCGGGAGATCGGACCTGATGCCGGTGATCAGCGCGGCCGATATGACCGCGCCTGCCTGCAGGATGTTCGGAGATGTGGGCGCGACGACACGGTCGGCAGCGACCGTCCTGCGATCGGCCGCTGCGTTCAGAAACGCGTTCTGCCGGTCCTGCGCCGAGGGCGTGGCGGGTGGCGGAGCGAGGCCAATGCTCGCCAAATCCGGCACCGGCGCGAGTGCTGGGGCAGCTCCCGCAGCAGCGGGTGCGCCCCGGCTTTCCGATCCGGAGAAGAGACGGCTGGTGCGCGCGGTCTCGATTTCCTGAAGGCGGCGCTGCTCTTCCGGGCTGATGCCGGGATTGGGCGTGGCCGTCCCGGGTGTGGACACCGGCTGTCCGCGATCCTGGGTGCTGAGGATCGGTCGGCCGAGGTCACCAGGAAGAGGCGGACCGAGTTGCGGCACGCCACTGTAATCTCGCGGCAGGCCGGCCAGTCCGTCAGCGGTCGAGCGGTTCTCGGTCGAATAGAGTTCGTCGTTCGGCCGACCGGCGTCGCGGGTCTGAAGCGCATAGATGAGCGCACCACCGATCCCAACGCTGGCAACCAGGCCGAGACCCGCCAGCACCTTGCGCGACAGTCGCGTGACGCGCGGCGGTTCGGCGCGCAACCGCATCGGCGCGGGGCCAACGGGCTCGCCGGTCAACGGCCGAGTCTCCTCGTCCGGCCCTTCCTCTTTCCGGGGCTCTGTCTCGCTCACGACGCCGGCCTCCCATCGGTACGCACGATCCGAACGCGCTTCTGGCGGTCGCCGGAGCCGTACCGCAACTCGGCGGCGGCGAAGAGCCGATCGACGATCATGTGATGGCCGCGCACCCGGTAGTTCACCAGTTCCGAGGTGTTGCCCTCGGAACCGACCACGAACAGCGGCGGCATCTCGCCCTGACCGATGCCGCGCGGAAATTCGATGAAGACCTGGCGGCCGTCGTCGAAGGCGCGCAGTGGCCGCCACGGCGCGCGGTCGCCGTCGATCGCGTAGCGGAAGTTGACATTGGCGAGGTCGACGCCGGATGCGACCGGCTGCGCAGCCTCGGCCTGGCCGTTTTGACGGCGCAAGGCGATGAGCTGGTCTTGCGGATACTGCCAGGAGACCGAGGCCATGTAGGTCCGTTCGGTCGAGCGCAGTTCCATGTGGTAGGTGCGCAGATTGGTGTTGATGACGAGATTGGTCATCAGATCCGGCCGGGTCGGCTTCACGAGGATGTGGACCTGAAGCGTCGACCCGGCGCCGCTCTGCGTGTCACCGATGATCCAGCGCACCGTGTCGCCGGCGGCGACCGGGCCCGATCCGACCAACTGCTCGCCCGGCTGCAACGCGATGTCCGTGATCTGGCCGACGGCGGTGTAGACCTGAAAAAGCGCGCCTTGCGTGAAGGGATAGACCTGCATCGAATTGATGAAGCCGTCGCGTACCGGCTGAATGCGGGCTGCAGCGTTGGCCTGGTTGACCCGCGCTGTCGGATCGGTCGGTTCGGGTGTCTGACGAGATCGCTCGACCGGTTTCATTTGTCCGGGCAGCGGCAGGGGCCGTGGCAGTTCCACGACCGTTACCGGCGCTGGGGGATCCACTGTCTGCACCGCAGGCGCAGCGTTGTCGTAGGAGATCTCCGGCGGCGGATTGGTGGTGGCGCAGCCGGCAAGCGCGGACGTCGCCAGCAGCAGAAACGGCAATGCCCCTCGGCGCAAAGCCGGGAGTGCGGAAATGTTTGAAGCCGGGTTTCCGGCATTACGGAAATACGGCTTCATTGCCCAAGCTCCCGTGACCAGTTGATGGCGTTGACGTAGATGCCGAGCGGGTTCGCCCTGAGCCGGTCGGCGTTGCGGGGGACCTGCACGACGATCGTCAGGATCGCTGTCCAGCGTTCGGTTGAGGCGAGCTGGCCGTTCTCGTAGCGACGCTCGACCCAGGCGACACGGAAGCTGTCCGGAGACGCGCGGATGACGCTGGAGACCTCGACGGCGATCTGCTGGCGGCCGACTTTGGTGAAGGGGTCGTTGGCCCGTGCGTAGTCGTTGAGCGCCGCCGCGCCGCGGTCGGTCGTGAAGTCGTAGGCGCGCAGCCAGTTCTGCCGCACGATGATGGCGTCAGCCGGGATCGAGCGGACCTGCTCGATAAAGCGAGCCAAGTGGAAGGCGATCTGCGGGTCGGTCGGACGATAGTCGGCGACTGCAGGTGCCACGGCCTGCGCCTGGCCAAGCCGGTCGACCTGCACCACCCAGGGGACGATCGTGCCGCGCGCCGATTGCCAGACCAGCGCGGTGGCGAAGCCGGCGGAGAGGATCAGCGAGCCGAAAGCCATCAGCCGCCAGTTTTTCGCCTGGACGCGCGAGGAGCCGATCCGCTCGTCCCAGACCTGAGCGCCGCGCTGATAGGGCGTTTCGGGTTCGGGGGCTTTGCCATAGTGGGTAGAGGGTCGTTTGAACATCAGCGGTCGCCTTCGGAGAGATTGACGGAAGAGCCGCCGCCATGGGCGTCACCGGAGCGCACGGCGTGGGCGGTTGCCTGGACGGCGTGAGTCATGCGTTGAGAGCGGCGCATGCGCTGCGCCCATGCGGGCGGTCCGCCCGACGCGGCGGGAGCGGTCGAGCCACCTCCGTCGCCGGCCGCGTCGCCACCGACCGATCCCATCGTCGAGGAGCCGCCAGTGGCTTCGAACGCCGCCTTACCGCCGGCATTGAAGCTCGAGCGCGTGCTTTCGGCGGCGCGTGAGGCGGCGCGGC
>CAJQNW010000140.1 GCA_905479765.1 uncultured Tepidamorphus sp.
CTCGGGATCGCCTATGTGCCGGAAAGCATGGGCATCTTCACCGATCTGACGGTGCGCGAGAACATGGTTCTGGCCGCCACGGACGGGCCGATGGACTCATCCCGCCTCGACTGGATTTTCGACCTGTTCCCGCCGCTGAAAACCTTCTGGGACATGCCCGCCGGCAATCTCTCCGGCGGCCAGAAGCAGATGCTCTCGGTCGCCCGCGCTGTCATCGAGCCGCGCCGGCTGATCCTGGTCGACGAGCCGACCAAGGGACTGGCACCGGCGATCATCAAGTCGATGACGGCGGCACTCGCCGAACTCGCCAAGACCGACACCACGATCCTGCTGGTCGAGCAGAATTTCGCGATGGCGAAAAGCCTTGGCCAGACCGTCTCCGTCATGGACGACGGCCGGATCGTCCACTCCGGCCTGATGGCCGAACTCGCCGCCGATTCCGCGCTTCAGGAGAAGCTCATGGGACTGAGCCTGGAGGCCCATCAATGAGCGGCCAGCACACTGGAAATACCTCGATCGCCCCGAAGATCGAACAGGCAAGCCTGTCCGAAAAGCTCGGCCAGCGCGCGCCGTTGCTGCTGGTTCCTGTGCTCGCCCTCGTCGGTTTCGCGGCGATCGCCAATCCGTCGACCTGGCTGACGCTGACGGCGGCGGGCCTCGCCATGGGCATGATGATCTTCCTCATGGCCTCCGGCCTGACGCTGGTCTTCGGCCTGATGGACGTCATCAATTTCGGCCACGGCGCGTTCATCGCCATCGGCGCCTTCGTCGGCTTCTCGGTACTCGGATATCTCTCCGGCTGGACCGCGGAGCCATCGATCTGGCTCAATCTCGCCGCCCTCCTGCCCGCGATCGTCGTCGCCATGCTGGTCGCCGGCGGCGCGGGCTACGTCTTCGAGCGCTTCATCGTCAAGCCGGTCTACGGCCAGCACTTGAAGCAGATCCTCGTCACCATGGGCGGCCTGATCATCGCCCAGCAGCTCATCCTCGTTGTCTGGGGCCCGGACGCGATCCACCTGTCGCGGCCAGAGACCCTGCGCGGCTCCATTCTGTTCGGCGACGCCGCGATCGAGAAGTACCGGCTGGTCGCCGTCGTCATCGGTCTGGGGCTGTTCATCGGCATGCGGCTGGTTCTCAACCGCACCAAGATCGGCCTGCTGGTTCGCGCCGGCGTCGAGAACGGCGAAATGGTCGAGGCACTCGGCTACCGCATCCAGCGGCTGTTCCTCGCCGTCTTCATCGTCGGCTCTGCGCTGGCGGGCCTCGGCGGTGTCATGTGGGGCCTCTACCAGGAAACGATCACCGCCCACATGGGCTCGGAGATCATGGTGTTGATCTTCATCGTGGTGATCATCGGCGGGCTGGGGTCCGTCGAAGGCTGCTTCATCGGCGCGCTGCTGGTCGGTCTCCTGTCCAACTACGTTGCCTTCCTGATGCCCAAGGCCTCGCTGGTCTCCACCATCGCGCTGATGGTGATCGTCCTGATGTGGCGCCCGCAGGGCCTCTATCCCGTCGTCAAGGCGAAGTGAGAGAGCGCGGGATGAGCAGAAACATCCGCCAACCTGGCCTCCTCCTCCCGCTCATTCCCGCGAAAGCGGGAATCCAAGGCAATGCGAGGTTGGCGCGAAATCGTCAACTTCTCCTTCGTCATCCCGGCCGTAGCGAAGCGCAGAGCCGGGATCGGAGAGCCACGCACGGATCGGCGGCACTCCGATCCCGGATCGGCCTGTCGGCCGTCCGGGATGACGATGGAGAGGTCTACTCCGGCACGAGGACAGCCACATGCTGACCAACCTCCTCTCCGGCGACACGCCGCGCAGCCGCGTTCTCACCATCGTCCTGCTGGTGATCTTCGTTTCGCTGCTCCTCGCGCCGTTCTTGTTCCCCGGCACCCGGTCGCTGGAAACTGCCGCGCGGATCTGCATATTCGTCGTGCTGGTGGCGAGCTACGACCTGCTGCTCGGCTACACCGGCATCGTCTCGTTCGCCCACACCATGTTCTTCGGCATCGGCGCTTATGGCGCGGCGATCGCACTGAACCATATGGGCGCCAGCTTCCTGTCCATCCTGGTTGGTGCCATCGCCGGCGCCGTCGTCGCGGCCGTGTTGGCGCTGGCGATCGGGCTGTTCTCGCTCAGGGTCAAGGCGATCTTTTTTGCGATGGTGACGCTGGCCGTCGCCAGCGCCTTCCTGGTGCTCGTCTCGCAGCTTTCGGGAATTACCGGCGGCGAGGACGGGCTGAACTACAAGATTCCGCGCGAACTGACGCCAGCCTTCAAGCTGTCAAGCGAGCGGCTGTTCGGCGTTCGCCTCGATGGCAAGCTGCTCGCCTACTACTTCGTGTTCTTCATCTCGCTGGCGCTGTTCCTGCTGATGCTGCGCTTCGTCAATTCGCCGTTCGGCCGCGTGCTGCAGGCGGTCCGCGAGAACGCCTTCCGCGCTGAGGCGATCGGCTACCGGGTGGTGAACTACCGCACGCTGGCAAGCGTCCTATCAGCGGTCGTCGCGGCGTTGGCTGGCGTCCTGCTGGCGGTCTGGCTGCGTTACACGGGACCGGCGACGACGCTGTCGCTGGAGATCATGGTCGACATCCTGCTGATGGTCGTCATCGGCGGCATGGGCACCATGTATGGCGCCGTGATCGGGGCGACGCTCTTCATCCTCGCCCAGACCTATCTGCAGAATCTGATGGCGGTCGCAGCCGACGCCACCGAGGCCGTGCCCCTCCTCTCCGCGCTTCTGTCGCCGGACCGCTGGCTGCTGTGGCTCGGCCTCCTGTTCGTCCTCAGCGTCTACTTCTTCCCGACCGGCATCGTCGGGCGGCTGCGCGGCCCCGAAAAATGTACCACCAGGTGAGTGGCGCCATGCATGTCCTGGAGGTCGGCGAAGGACAGCCCTTGCTGCTCCTGCACGGCTGGTCCTGCCACGGCGGCCTGTTCGGTCCTCAGATCGAGGCGTTTCGCTCGAAGGCTCGCGTGATCGTCCCGGATCTGCCGGGCCATGGCCGCACCGGGCGGCACGGGCCGGAGCTCACCATCGAAGCCGCCGCCGACGCGCTCGCCGAGATCCTCGAAGACCGGGGCTACGAAAACGTCGTCGCGGTCGGCTGGTCGATGGGCGCGCATGTCGCCTGGTCGATGATTGAGCGCCATGGCTCGCAGCGCCTGGCAGCCCTCGTCATCGAGGACATGACGCCGAAAGTCCTCAACGATGCCGGCTGGCACCTGGGCCTGAGCGACCATCTCGACGCAAAACGCAACGCCGGCGTCCTGCTGTCGATCGAGACTCATTGGAAGGCCATCGCCCCGCGCATCGCGCAGCGCATCTTCGCGACCGGTGTTGACCCCGACCGCGATCTCCTCGCCTATGCCGAACAACAGATCGCCGCGGCCGACCCGAAACTGCTCGCCCCGATGTGGGCATCCCTGACCGGGCAGGATTTCCGGGATCTGATACTGGCAATCGAAATCCCCGTCGTCCTCGCCCACGGGACCCACAGCGCCCTCTATGGACCCGAGGTCGCGCAGTGGCAGGCCGAACGGCTTCCACACGGCAGGGTCGTCGCTTTCGAGAGCTCCGGCCATGCCCCGCATCTGGAGGAGCCGTGCGCCTTCAGGGACATGCTTGCGGAATTGATGGAATAAGCCGAAACCGACGGCACCGCCGAATGGGTACCGGATCAAGTCCGGGACACGGGGTTTATAGTCTGGCTACGACCGTGCTTAAAATTGCTGCCTCGTGCCCTGGACTTGATCCAGGGCCCATGCGGCGGAGGCGGATTAAATAATTCCGTAATGTGGCCGGCGGCCCCTACCGGGCGCCTCAGAACCTGACCGGCACCACGAAGTTTGTCACCCACACAGCCGCGAACAGAATGACATAGGTTCCCGCGATCCAGGCGATTGCCTGGGCTTTCGGCAGATCCTTCATCATCATCGAATGGTCGTGATGCCCGTCACTGGAACCGTGATCCATCCCGGCATGGTCCATATGCTGGTGCCCCAACATCTGCGATGGCTCGGATGATGTGTGACCGAGTCTGACTGCCGGCTTGTCGGCGTCGGGCAGTGTCATGCAACCGTGTTTGAGGTGATTGGCGACGAGCCAGTAGTTGATCGGATAGGCGAGAACGCCGCCGGCGATGGTCGCCAGGCTCATGCGGAACCAGAACTCCGGACTGAGCGCGCTTTCCGACCCAGGCCACCACGTGCCGAGGATCAGCATCACCGGGATCATGCCGGTCATCACCATGTTCATCGACACGGTTTCGGCAAAGAACGTCTTGCGCACCGCCTTCCAGTAGTCGCCGTTGAACATGCCGATCATCATCAGCGCCTGGAAGATGAACAGGCCCGAAACGAAGCCGGCCAGATACTCGATGGTCGCGTCCCAGCCGTTGGCAAGCCCGAACACCGGCACGATGGAAGCGGCGACGACGATGCCGGTCGCATCGCCTGCCAGGCAATGCATCTCGCTGTTCAGCGACTGCTTCCAGGTCGCCACCGTAAAAGCGTCATGGGTGCCCGGCAGCGGCCGCCGGCAACTCAGAAGATAGAAGAACGCGCCGACCGGGCCGGTGTAGAATGTCACCAGGATCCAGGCGATCCGCTGCACCCAGCTGGTCACGCCGTTGAACAGCGAATCCCAGACAACGAAGACCACGCTGAACCCGGTCAGCGTGAACCAGACGATCATGGCGCCATCGAGCATATGCGAATCCCCTGATCCCTGGCAGCAGTTTCGGTCTTGTTCGGCGCCCGCGCAAATGGCGCGGTCGATAAAATAACCATCGTCTGGCCAACGGAAATTTAAGGCAGCCGGCATTGCCTGACGCCAGGGGTCATTTTTTCGACCCTTTCAAACCCTAGCCAACCAATGGCGAGACGCTGGGGGTTCGCGCAGGGAAGAAGATTGAGAGACCAGACAATGCAGCGCTTCGCATGCCGTTTTTTCGCCGCGCCCTTTCGGTTCGGAATGCTCGCGGCCGTTCTGGCCGCATTTGCCCTTACCGCCGGCGAAGCCGCCGCCGTCGATTTGAGCGTCAGTCCGAAGAACGAAAAAACGCTGTACCGGTCCGAAGACGGCAAGACCTCTCCGGCAGCCGTGAAGTACGCGCTCAAGGCGACCGATGGAAAAAAGGTCCGCTGGACGCTGAAAAGCTATCCGGTCTGGCTGGTTCCCGAGGCGACATCCGGTAGGGCGAAAAAGAAAAAGGCCAAACTCCGCCTCAGCGCGAACATCGCGGTAATCGATGGTCTCGCACCAGGCTTCTACACAAAGTCGCTGACCTTCACCTACGGCAAGGGGAAGAAGGCAAGGAAGGTGCGCCGCAACGTGACGCTGATCGTCGAGGGCAACGCGACGGAGGGACGCGACCTGTTCATGGCCAAGTGCTCGGGCTGCCACGACCTTTACCAGAACAAATCCGGCCCCTACATCTTCAATGTCTACGGACGCAGGGCGGGCACCGCCAACGGCTTCGACCATTCCGACGCACTCAGGAAGTACGGCAAGGTGTGGGAAGAGGAAAACCTGAACGACTGGCTGGCCAATACCCAGAAGCTGGTCAAGAACGCCAACATGTACTTCAGGCTGAAGGATCCGGCAGAGCGCATGAACATCATCGCCTATCTCAAGGACATATCCCCGTAACGAATCCTTTCAGGCGCCGACGTCCTCGACATAGATGAGCGCCCGCCCCTCGCAGAGGCGGGTTCCGTCTGCCGTCTCGCAGATCGTTTCCAGATCGGCCAGATGCTTTTCCGGCCGCAGCCGGGTGATCGTCACCCGCGCCATCAGCGGTTCATCGTAGGGTGCCGGCGCCAGGAACCGCATCTCCTGCTTGAGATAGTTGGTGCCGAATCCCGGCAGCTTAACGCCGAGCAGAAACGAAAACAGCGCCCCGATCAGCGGCCCCGGCACGCTTTCGGGCGCCGGCCCGTCGTGGCCCGCCAGATCGGTGAAGACCGCACGATCGGCGGACGCGTACGTGCGGGTCACGCTTGCCGTCTGGCCTAGTTCCAGCATCACGCCGCCTCCGTTTCGAGCACGCATTCGCCCTGCAGCGTCACTGCGCCGTCAGCTTGGCGCGTGATCGATATTGCGAGACGCGCGGGATCCCCGGCTACTGGCGCAATCGAGATCATCAGCGGCTCGTCGGCGTAGGACGGATTGGGAAACATAAGCGCCTGCTCCGAGTGCGTTGCGTCGGGCCAGTGCTTCCTGATGAGCGCCCAGACGCGCGAATAAAGCAGCATGCCGTGCGAGACGGTGCGGCCGAACCGGGTACGCGCCGAAAACGCGGGATCGACGTGGATCGGGTTGTCGTCGCCGGACAGTTCGGCAAAGCGATCGAAATCGAGCTGGCGCGGTATCCAGATCTCGGTGACGGTTTCGGTCATGTTCTCGATGCCTTGAGAAGGTGTTTCTGGATCTTGCCCGCAGCGGTCCGCGGCATGTCCTCGACCACATTGAACTGCCTGGGGATCTTGTAGGCGGCGAGCCGCTCACGGCACCAGGCCGGCAGCGTTTCCAGGTCGATGTCCATGTCCGGCCGTGCGATCAGATAGGCCTCGCCCACCTCGCCCCAGCGCGCGTCTGGAACGCCGATAACGGCGGCCTCCAGCACGCCGTCGAAGGCGACAAGCACGCGCTCGACCTCGGCTGGATAGACGTTCTCGCCGCCGGATATGTACATGTCCTTGATCCGGTCGATGATGTAGTAGTAGCCGTCGCCGTCGCGTCGGGCGACGTCGCCTGTCTTCAGCCAGCCGTCCTTTGTGAAGGCACTCGCTGTCGCCTCCGGATTGTCCCGGTAGCCGGGTGTCACCCCGGGACCGCGGATCTGCAGTTCGCCTTCCCCTTCGCCCTCGATCACCGATCCGCCGGCGTCGACGATCCGCGTTTCGGCCAGCATCTGTGGCTTGCCGACAGAGCCGATCTTGCTTTGAGCATGCGCCGGATCGTTGAGGAACACGGTCGGCCCGGTTTCCGTCATGCCCATGCCGTTGCACACCAGGACGCCGCGTTCCGCGAAGGTGCGGATCAGCGGCTCCGGCAGCGGCGCGCCGCCGCAGGCAAACGAGCGCACGGCGGAAAAATCCGTCTCGGCGAACCACTCGTGTAATGCCATCGCCTGATAGATCGCGGGTACGCCGAAGAAGCTCGTCACCTCGCCCCGCCTGACCAGATCGAGCACCATGCCCGCATCGAACTTGCGCAGGATGCGCGAGCAACCGCCCATCAGGAACAGCGGCAGGGTCGGCAGGTTTATGCCGCCGGTATGAAACAGCGGCAGAAAATTAATCGACCGATCGGTGGAAACCAGATCGACGGCCTGCGAATAGTTGACCGCATTCGCCCAGGCCATCGCCGGCGTCTGGATGACAGCCTTCGGAAGACCGGTCGTTCCGGAGGTGTAGAGAAGATACCAGGGATCGGACGTCGACACCGGTCGCATATCCAGCGGACCGACCGGGCTCTCGGCGATCAGCGTTTCGAGATCGGCGTCCGCCGGAACGCCCGGCTCCATCGCCAGGCGCGTGAGGGTACGCACCTTCGACAGCGCATCGGCCACCCCGGCGAACGCTCCGTCGACAGCAAGTATCTCGATGCCTGCCTGCTCGATCAGCGGCAGCAGTTCGGCAGGCGGCTGGCGCCAGTTCAGCGGCACCATGATAAGCCGCGCCTTCTGGCAGGCGAACAGGAACACGAAGAAATCCGGCCGGTTCAGGCACAGGACGCCGATCCGGTCGCCATCCCTGGCGCCGAGCCGCAGGAGACCATGCGCCAGCCGGTTCGCCCGTTCGTTTACCTGCGAATACGTCATCTCCTCGCCGGTCTCGTCGTCGACGAAGGCGACGCGGTCCGGCGTCAGTTCGGCCCGCTTGGCGGCCATGTCGGTGACGTGAAGCATGGTCCCTCCCCTGGGTCCCCCGGCTTTTTACCGCCGTGCCACGAAGCTCTTCATGCGGCTTGAAACCTCCGCCCGCCCCACCAGTTCGCAGAACGCAGCACGTTCGGCGTCGAGCCGGTCCGCGATCATCGCACGCCGTGTCTCGTCCCAGACGAGCCGGCGCGTCGCCTCCAGACTCTTTTTGTCTTTCGCCCGCAACGTTTCGATGACCTCTGAAACCGCCGCATCGAGCGCATCCGACGCGACAACCCGTGTGGCCAGTCCCAGCTCCCGCGCCTCGTGCGCATCGATGCGCCGGTTCACTGCCTGGATCTCGACGGCCCGCGCCGCGCCGATCCGGTCGGGCAGCATTGCCGTCCAGCCGCCGTCCGGCGCAAAGCCGACTTCGACGTAATAGGACTGCAGGAACGCCGCCTCGCTCATCAACACGATGTCGGCTGCAAGCAGCAACCCGAGCGATCCGCCGGTCACCGGCCCGTTGAGCCTGGCGATGACCGGAACGGGAAAATCAACAAGCGCCAGGATCGTATCGTTGAGGAGCCCGACGATCCGCTCCGCGTAGGCTTCGATACCTTCCGCGCTTTCTCTTGCCGCTTGGAAAGCACCAATATCGCCGCCGGTGGAGAAGCTGCGCCCCGCTCCGGTCAGAACCAGCGCAACCACATCGGCTTGCGATCCGGTCTTGATGGCCGCCAACAGGTCTTCCAGAAGCTCCGGGACCAGCGCGTTGTGCCGCGCGGGGCGGTCGAGCGTGATCGTCGCCACCTGATCCGCGATGTCGAGCGAAACCAGTGGCGCGCGCATCAGCGCTTCAGGCCGTTGACGATCATGTCGTGGGCCGCCTCCACCACATCATCGATCGGCGTCTCGTCGCCCCACACGACGGCGCGCTCGCCAAGCGTCTTGGCGATGCCCATCAGCATCCAGGCGCGCACGTCCGGATCGCCGGGACGGATCTCTCCGCCAGCGTCGGCCGCCGCCAATGCCTCGCGATAGCCGTCGGCGAAGGTCTGGAAGTAAGCGCGATAGGCATCCGGATTGACGAACAGCGCCTCCTGGATGATCCGGTAAAGGTTGGGGTGGGCGATAACGAAGGTAAGGAAGCCGCGCAGGCCTTCCTTTTCCGCCGACAGACGATCGGGCGCGGCTTCGGTCGCTTCGCTCAGGGCATGGCGCAACAGCCGCCCCATCTCCACGACGAGTTCGGCGAACACCTCGTCCTTGCTCTTGAAATAGATGTAGAATGTGCCCTGCGCGCACCCTGCCTCGCGGGTGATGTCAGTGATCGACGCGTCATTGAATCCGCGCATACCGATCACATCCTCGGCCGCGCTCAGGATAGCGCGCCGTGTCGCCTCGCCGCGGGCGGTCTTCGGGGTGACACTGGCTTCCATCGGCAGATTACATCCAATATGACACATGGTTCATGTTTCATACTGCACCGGAAATCAAGGCGGGTCAAGGGATTGGCCGGGAAGCTTGATTCGATTGCGCAGCTCCTCTCGTGTCCGCGCACACCGCCCTGACACACCCGCGCAGCCAGCGGTGGGCCGGATCGGCGTCCATGCGCGGATGCCACAGCATCGAGATCGTATGTTCGCGTTGCGGGACTGGCAGCGTGAAGCTGAACAGTCCGGCGCGCAGGTTTCCCGTATAGCGCTCCGAAACGGTGGCGATGAGGTCCGAGCCGCGCGCCAGCGCCAGGGCTTCCGAGAAATCGCCGACCACGGTCGCAATCGCGCGTTTCAGATCGAGCGCCTCGAGGGCATCGTCGATCGGTCCCCTGTCGAGCCCGC
>CAJQNW010000141.1 GCA_905479765.1 uncultured Tepidamorphus sp.
GCGCATTCAGCATGTCAAAATAGTCGTGCATTCCGTTGGCAATTGGAATGCCCGAACTCGCGTAGGGACCCGTCCGGTAGGACAGGAGCGGAATGTACATGGAGTCCTGCGCGAACGCCGGCGCGGCAAAGATGCCGGCAAGCGCGAGCGCGGTGACCCCGAGAGCACATTTTTTCAACGTCATTGTGTACCTCCCAGTTGGCCGGCTGTGTTGCAGCCGTTCTTGGACCGTTTGTTTCCGGAAACCACGGGCGCGGTCCGATTGCCCGATGGTACCGACTTGTGCACGCCCGTCAAACGATGGCAGCGCGAGGACGCCGCCCCGTATCAGGCGTAAGGGAACGGCCATACACGAAGCTTTTCCTTGCCGATCTGCCACAACCGCGCGAGTCCGTGCGGCTCTACGATCAGGAAGAAGATGATAAGCGCTCCGATCACCATGCGGCTGACATGCTCGACGGTTTCCGAGGCGATATCGAGCCCCATCGACGGCAGCAGCGTGCGCAGGAGAACCGGCAGGATCCAGATGAAGGCGGCGCCGTAGAAGCAGCCGATCAGGCTGCCGAGCCCGCCGAGAATGGCCATGAACAGGATCTGGAAGGACACGGTAATGGAGAACGACGACGGCTCCGCCGCGCCGAGCCAGAAGAATACCAGCATCGCACCGGCGACACCGCAGATATAGGACGATACCGCAAATGCCGACAGCTTGGCGAAGAGCGGGCGCACGCCCATTAGCTCGGCGGCGATATCCATGTCGCGGATCATCATCCAGGTCCGACCGATACGCCCCCGGATCACGTTCTTAACCAGGAACGTGATCGCAACGACGATGGCGAGTACCACGTAGTAGCGCGTGATCGGCGGCGACGCCGGTCCGGCCAGAACCATGCCGCCGAAACCGGTGCGCTCGGGCACCTCGATAGCGCCGGAATTGTTGTAGTTATAGAGCCACGGTATCCGGATAAAACACCATTCCAGAAAAAACTGCGCCGCCAGCGTCGTCACGGCCAGATACAGCCCCTTGATACGCAGCGACGGCAACCCGAAGACGATGCCGATGCCCGCCGAGAAAATGCCCGACAGCAGCACCATGACGACGATGTTCATGTCGGGGAAGATCGTCGTCAGCTTGTAGCAGGCATAGGCCCCAACCCCCATGAAGGCGCCGGTGCCCAGCGACAGCTGTCCGGCGTAGCCGGTCAGGACGTTGAGCCCCACCGTCGCCAGGGCGAAGATCAGGAACGGGATCATGATCGAAGCCAGGACGAAATCGGTAGCGAACAACGGAATGACCAGCGCCAGGACCATGATAACGGCGATGCCCATCCGATCCTGCAGGATCGGAAAGATCGCCTGATCCGCCTCGTAGGTCGTCTTGAACTGGCCGGCTTCGCGATAGAACATTCTCTTTAAGTCCTCACACCCGCTCGATGATCTTCTCGCCGAACAGCCCCTGCGGGCGGAACAGCAGGAAGACCAGCGCGATGACATAGGCAAGCCAGCTCTCGATACCGCCGCCGACCAGCGGCCCCCAATAGATCTCGCCCAGCTTCTCGCCGATGCCGATGATCAGACCACCGACGATGGCACCGGGGATCGACGTGAAGCCGCCGAGAATGAGAACTGGCAACGCCTTGAAGGCGATGATCTCGAGCGCGAACGACACATCGGAACGCGCGCCCCACATGATGCCCGTGGCCAGCGCCACGATGCCGGCGGCGAACCACACGATCATCCAGATCTGGTCGAGCGAAATGCCCACCGAGAGCGCCGCCTGATGGTCGTCCGCAACGGCCCTGAGCGCCCGGCCGATGCGCGTCTTGTTGAAGAACACCGCCAGGCAGGCGACCATGATGATGGCAATGACTGCGGCTGCGATATCGATGTGCTGCAGGATGACGAGACCGCCAAGCACATCGAAGGCGGTCGAGCCCGTCGGCAAGCCCAGTTCCTCGGTGATCATCACCTTCGGATCTCCGCCGAACACGAACTCGCCGAAGCCGACCAGGAAATAGGTCAGACCGATCGTCGCCATCAAAAGAATGATGTCCGGCTGATTGACCAGATGGTGGAAGATTGTCCGCTCCACCGTATAGGCGAGGATGCCCATGATACCCACGGTCGCGATCAGCGCCACGTAGGCCGGCAGGCCCAGCGCATAAAGCCCGACCAGTGACAGTGCGGCGAACACCACCATGATGCCCTGCGCGAAGTTGAACACGCCCGACGCCTTGAAGATCAGCACGAAGCCGAGCGCGATCAGGGCGTAGAGAACGCCCGACACGAAGCCTTCCCACAGCACCTGCAGGAAGAAGTCCGGCAATTCGACCATCTGCACGAAGGGGTCGATGAAGACCTGATAGAGGATGTCCATTCGTTCGCCCCTAATGCTCTACGCCGAGATAGGCTTCGATAACGGCCTTGTTGGCCTGCACGTCGGCTGGCATGCCATCGGCGATCTTTTCGCCGTGGTCGAGAACGACCACGCGGTCCGACAGGTCCATGACCACGCCGATATCGTGTTCGATCAGAGCGATCGTCGTGCCCAACTGCTGGTTCACATCGAGGATGAAGCGACTCATGTCCTCTTTCTCCTCAAGGTTCATGCCCGCCATCGGCTCGTCGAGCAGCAGCAGGTCCGGCTCCATCGCCAGCGCCCGGGCAAGCTCGACACGCTTTTGCAGCCCGTAGGGCAGCCGGCCCACCGGCGTTTTGCGGATTGCCTGGATCTCGAGGAAATCGATGATCTCTTCGACCTTGTGTCGATGCTCCACTTCCTCTTTCAGCGCCGGTCCCCAGTGCAGGCACTGCCAGAAGAACCCGCGATGCATCTTCAGCGTCCGCCCGGCCATGATGTTGTCGAGCGTCGTCATGCCGCGAAACAGCGCGACGTTCTGGAACGTGCGCGCGATGCCCTGGTTGGCCGCCTCGTAGGGCTTCATCCGCCGCCGCTCCTGGCCGCGGAAGCTGATCAGCCCCTCTTGGGGATGATAAAAACCATTGATGACGTTCAGCATCGATGTCTTGCCGGCCCCGTTCGGGCCGATGATCGCGCGGATCTCGCCCTTGGCGATCTCGAACGAAACGTTGCGGATCGCGTGCACGCCGCCAAACGAAAGAGTTATATTCTCGACCGACAGTAGGGTTTCCCGGGCAGCGGTTTCCGCGCTTGTCGCAGCAGCGCCGCGAATGCCCGCCGCCGGCGTTCCGGCCTCCATGACACTCATTCGGCGGCCTCCTGCTGTGTCTCGATACCGAACGTCTGCACGTCGACGATCTTGACACAGGCCTTGATCTCGCCCTTGCGGCCGTCCTCGAACGTCACCTCGGTGGCGATGTCCTGTTCCTTCGAGCCGTCGTACAGGGCCGTAATCAGCGGCTCGTACTTTTCGGCGATGTAGCTACGCCGAACCTTCTGGGTACGCGTCAACTCGCCATCGTCGGCATCCAGCTCCTTGTGCAAGACAAGGAACCGGTGGATCTGTGATCCCGCCACCCGCGGTTCGGTCGACAGATCGCGATTCACCTCGACCACATGCTCCTCAAGCATCTCGTAGACCTTCGGCAGCCCGGCGAGTTCCTGGTAGCTGGCATAGGAGATGTTGTTGCGTTCCGCCCAACTGCCGACCGCGGTGAGGTCGATGTTCAGCATCACCGCCACGAACGCGCGCTCATGCCCGAACGCCACGGCTTCCTTGATGTTGGGGAAGAACTTCAGCTTGTTCTCGATGTATTTGGGCGCAAACAGCGTGTTGTCCGTGAGATGGCCGACATCCTTGGCCCGGTCGATGATCCGCAGGTGCCCTTCGTTGTCGAAGAAGCCGGCATCGCCCGTGTGGACCCAGCCCTCAGCGGTCTTGGTCGCCCTGGTGGCCTCCTCGTTCTTGTAGTAGCCCACGAAGACGCCGGGCGAGCGATAGAGTACTTCCCCGGAATCATCGATCTTGATCTCGACCTCGGGCGCCGGCTTGCCGACCGTGTCGGCGCGGATCTCGCCGTCGGGCTGGACGGTGACGAAGACGCTCGCCTCGGTCTGTCCGTACAGCTGCTTCAGGTTCAGTCCGAGCGAGCGGTAGAAGCGGAAGATTTCCGGCCCGATCGCCTCGCCCGCCGTGTAGCCGACGCGCATCCGCGACATGCCGAGCACGTTCTTCAGCGGCCCGTAGACCAGAAAGCCGCCGATCGCGTAGAGGACGCGGTCGGAAAAAGCGACCGGCTCGCCATTCAGGATCTTCTCGCCGGCCCGCCGCGCCACGCCGAGGAAGTAGTGGAACATCTTCTTCTTCAGCGGCCCGGCGTCTTCCATCCGGATCATTACCGTCGTCAGCAGGTTCTCGAAGATGCGCGGCGGCGAGAAGAAGTACGTGGGGCCGATCTCGCGCAAGTCCTGCAGCATCGTTTCCGGCGATTCCGGACACGCCACGCAAAAGCCGCTCCAGTAGGATTCGGCATAGGAGAAAATGTGATCGCCGACCCAGGCCATCGGCAGATAAGCCAGCACCTCGTCGGTCTGGGTCAGGTTGTCGAATTCACACGCGAGCTTGGCGCTGATCACCGTATTGTCGAACGACAGCATGACGCCCTTCGGCTGACCGGTGGTACCGGACGTATAAAGGATCACCGCGATGTCGGACCCCTTGCCTGCCGCGATCGAGGCATCGAGATCGGCGGCCGCTTGAGGGTTCGAAGCCAGCGTCTTTCGGCCCGTCTCCTGAACAGCGGCGAATGGATGCAGGCGGCTGTGATCGTAGTCCTTCAGACCGCGCTCTTCGTCGTAGACGATCCGTTCGAGATCCGTCAGGTCGTCGGAGATCGACAGAAGCTTGTCGACCTGCTCCTGGTCTTGGACGACGGCAAAGCGAGCACCGGCATGCTGCAGGACGAAGGTCATTTCGGCGGCGACGGCATCCTGGTAGACCGGCACGGGAACCGCGCCGAGGCTCTGCGCGGCACACATGGTCCAGTAAAGCCGGGGCCTGTTGGAGCCGACGATCGCGACTTTGTCGCCGCGCTTGAGCCCGAGCTCGGCGAGCCCTGCGGCAAACGCCCGGACTTCATCGAGCACCTCAGCCCACGTCCAAGTCTGCCATATCCCTAGATCCTTTTCCCGGATCGCGGGCCGATCCGCCCATATTCCGGCGTTTCGAATCAACAGCTTAGGAAACGTGTCTTCGCCGCCCGCGGGAGCCACGGTTTGCGTCATCTGTATCCCCACCTAAAAAGCGCGCCGTTTTCGACGCTTGTTGTGCTTCGACGTTAGGCCCGAGCGGTGGCGTCAATCAAGCGTTGCCGTTTCTTATCGTTGTTTCGATTGACATCCGATCGGATGCAGCAGTGTGCATATCGTATAGCAATTCGCCAGCGGACAGTTGACAGACAGACCCCCATACCATCAATTACACGTGGGTTAATTTTGCTAAGCGCAAGCAGAGCGCTTTGATTCGAAGCAAAAAGCCCCCTTTCCCGCACACAGAAAATAAAATAACCCCGGAAATCGGACCTTTGCACTGGGACTCGGCGACTCTTTTTATTCGCCGAAGTGCTTCAGCCCCTCAAGGTCGATCACTTCGATGCCGTCATGCTCGACCTGTATCAAGCCGGCTTCCTCCAGCGTCTTCAGACTACGGTTCGCCATCTGCCGCGACATGCCCGACAGCAGGCCGAGCTCTTCCTGGCTGATCTCCAGATGGCCGCCGACGCCCGGCGACAGCACCGGATTGCAGAGCCAGGCGATGCAGCGCGCCACTCGTGGGGTCGCCTCGAAGGCACGGTCGTGGCCGAGGAAGGCGATGAACTGGCCGAGCCGTTCATTGAGTTGTGTGACCAGGAACCGGTTGAAGCCGGTCGAATTCTCGAACAGCCAGCGAAACGTCGTGCCGCTCATGCAGGCAACGACGCTCTCGCGCAACGCCACGATGTCGTACTGGCGCGCTTCGTTCTTGATCACCGAGCCCTCGCCAAACCAGCCGCCCCGTGTGACGCCTGTATAACTAACCGCCTTGCCGGAACTGGTCACGGTGCTCATCTTGACGATGCCGGAGACGATGCCGGTCCAGGAATCGAACCGGTCGCCGCGATGGAACAGATAGGTTCCCGTCGACAGCGTCTTTTCGCTTATCCCGCGGGCGGCCCGGTCAGTCTCCTCCTCGGTCAGCTCTGCCGACCAGACCGCAATGCGGCGCAGATGTTCGGGCGTAATCACCGAATCCTCGCAGACTGACTTTCAGGTCAGAGGCAGTATCGCCCCGGCAGACGGGCGGCTCAAGCAAGCCGCGTTGCGGTTTTTTAACGCTGAGAAGAATGCTACAGAAACCTTCGAAACAAAGATAGAAAGAGGCGCGGAATCCATGACCGATCAAAGAGTTGCCATTGTTGTCGGCGG
>CAJQNW010000142.1 GCA_905479765.1 uncultured Tepidamorphus sp.
CGATTTTCATGGACCCACTTGCGGTCATGCCAGAAGTCTCCAGAAGAATACGGCGCTCATCGAAGCGCCGACGAGGATCACGACACCTCTGACGGCGCGTCGCGGCAAGGCGCGCGCCAACGGTGCGCCCGCGTAGCCGCCGACTGTTGCCGCCACCATCATCACAACCGCCTGCGGCCACTCAACGATGCCCGCGATTGCGAACGTAGCGACGGAAATGGCTGACAGCAGAAACGACAGGACCGACTTCAACCCGTTCATCACATTGAGATCGCGCATCCCCCAAAGAGAGAACAGCGCCAGCAGCATGATCCCAAGGCCTCCGTTGAAGTATCCGCCATAGATCGACACCAGCAGTGCGCCTGTCGTGGTCTGGTTGCCCCCGGTTCGTTTTTCGCGGGTCCAGGCCTGAACGCGGTCTCCGAACGCGAAGGCCAGCGTTGCGAAGGCCAGGAGGAACGGGACGACAAAAGAGAAGGCGTCGTTCGACGACGCCAGCAGCAGAAGCGAGCCAGCCAGTCCACCGATGGCGGTCGCCGCGACGATCCTGACCAACAGTTTCCTGTCGAGGGCGGCGATTTCCTTCCTGAAGCCGATCGCTCCACCCAGATATCCAGGGAAGACAGCCACCGTGCTCGTTGCATTCGCTGCGACCGGCGGGACACCTGCATAGACGAGAGCCGGGAACGTCAGGAACGTCCCGCCCCCCGCTACGGTGTTTAGCACTCCCGCGAAGAATGCCGCCGCCGTAAGAACTAGAAGGTCGTGCATATTGAGATTCCTGTCGGCTGCGGCGCGCGATGCTAAGCTGCCGACAGTCCATTGGGATCATCGAACCCATCGAACCCACCCGATCGGACCGGGGTGCTTTCGGGTTGTCCGTATTGAGCGCCGCGGATCAGCTTCAGGAATGCTTTGTGCGGCGTGGCAACGGCCCCTCTACCAAGCGCTTCCTTCTCTCGCCTCGCCGCCTCCGGCTGCTAAAGCACCTTTTCGAGAAGCACGGTTTCCTCCAGCCCATCCTGACCGGGAAGGCTGAACTCGTGACCTTCAGAGAGCCCAATCAGGGCCAATCCCCGGAACGTCGTAATGGGCAGGAAGAGACCGATGGGCGATGTCATCCGATCGTGTGAATGACGCGAGTGTATGGATCTCGCCCATCAACGCTGAAGACATCGCGACTGCTCATCGTGGCGACACTGCCGTGAACATCATCGCGGAAGACAACCATCGCCGACTCATTCTTGCGCCTGAGCAGCGGCGCCATTAGATCGTCCTTGCCGAGGCAGCGGTCGAGCATGACTTCCAGTATTGTGAAGTTTGGTTGTGAGGATGCATGAATCGATACGGCGCTTGCGCATGCCAGTCATTCGGGTGCTACAAAGGCTGTCGTTGTGTCATACAGAGCCGGTTTTAGGATCGAATTGGTGACTTTGGCGACAAGTGGACCGGCGGCCTCGCTAAGCTTCCTGACCAACTGCCACCGCGGATCCGTAGCAAAGGCGGGCCATTTCGACTCTCGGTCGGCGAGGTCTTCCCAAGCTAGCATGTAGTGGAGAGATTGGTCGTTTTCGCCGATCGCGGTTGTCCAGAAACCGAGCGGCCGGATACCCAACTCGTTCCAGATCGGCAACGCATGGTCCTCGAAACGCTTGAGGACCAGAGGTAGCTTTCCCGGCACGCATTCGTAGTAACGCAGTTCATAAATCATTGCGTGTCTCCACATCCGGATGTCAGTTCTACTGGATCGCCCTTGCCGGCTGCCTACGCGGGTGCATGGCGGCGACAATTGGCGGCAATTGTTCGGTGATGTGGTCAAGCAATGCTCGAACGGCTGGCAACACACCTTGCTTCGATGGCAGCAAGGCGCTGACCATGGTCGCACCCGCAGTCCAGTCGGGCAGTATATGTATGAGTTCGCCGGTCCTGATGTCATCGCCGCAGACAGATGCTGGCAACGCGGCGATGCCTGCGCCAGCGCGGGCAGCCGCGGCGACAGCAAAAATGTCATTGCTGGCAAGGCGGGACGAAAGGCATTGACATGATTGCCGATTGGTCGAGGTTTCGGTCAAGTCCCACCTAATCCGAGTAGACGTCTCGGACGTCGCCAGCATTTGGTGTGACATAAGATCGTCGGGACCGACCGGCGATTTCGAATGTGCAATATACTCACGGCTGGCAACCAGATGCCGTGGCTCGATCAGAAGCCGACGCTGGATCATGGTTGAGTCATCGAGCGCATCTTCGTGAGAAAGAATGAACAGGTCCGACATCCGGTTGATCATATCCGTAGGCCGGTTCAGCACTTCCTGCTTGACGTGGGTGTTTGGAAAATTACGAAGGAACGCTGGCATGATCTCCGCAAAGCAAAGGCGTGAAACTGTAGGGGAGCTCGACAGCCGGATCGTGCCCGTCTGGTCGACGAGCCTGCACTTGACTGCCGTCTCAGCCGCTCGTGCTTCCAGCATCATTTTACGAGCATGCTCGTAGAATTCGCGGCCTAATTCCGTAACGAGGAAGCTGCGCGGTGTTCTCTGGATCAGCCTTGCCCCCAATCGCGCCTCTAGCTCAGCGATCCGCCTGCTGAGCTTCGACTTCGGCAGGCCGAGCACTTTGCTGGCGGCAGTGATGCCACTGTTTTCTACGACTTGGGCATAGTAGTAGTAGTCATTGAGATTAATCAATGATTTCTCCCATTCCGGATTATTGGCGGCCTCATTTTCGTCGAGGTCCTTGGCGCCTTGCAACCTCTGCCGCTGTGGCGCGGTTCTTATCGGCGTGCAAAAAATGTCAGAAAAGTTCGTAGTATGCAATATGCATCGCTATAATTCTTCTGACGTTGCCCCGCGCGTTAATCCGGATTGAAGTTCGTTCTGGCCCATTGAGAGGACCAGGACATGAAGCGCAGCCGCTTCTATGAAGAGATGGGTGTCCCGCGCTCTGGGATGGGAAGTGTTCGGCCGAACGAGGAATACAAATGCGCAAAGCACTGACCGACGATGAGATCGAGACCTTCCGGAGCCGGCTTTGCGCGGTGGCGGAAAATCTATTCGCCCGGCACGGAGTCGGCGGCGTCACGATGCGGCAGATTGCGCGCGAACTCGGATACAGCCAGACTGCGGCTTACCGATACTTCGCCGACAAGGACGAAATACTCGCCGCCGTGCGCGCCGCAGCATTCAACCGTTTCGCGGCCCGTCTCGACGCAGCCATGCACAACGCGAATCCGCGCGCCGACGCCCGGGCGGTCGGCCGCGCCTATCTCGAATTCGCCATCAACGAACCGGATGCCTACCGTCTCATGTTCGATGTCCATCAACCCGATGCCAGCAGCTACCCCGATTTGGTCGAGGCCACGCATCGCGCTCGGGCGAGCATGACGCGTTATGTGCGCGCGCTCGTTGATGCGGGAGAAATTGCGGGCGACCCGGAGCAAATGGGCATGATCTTCTGGTCGGCGGCCCATGGTCTTGTGATGAACCATCTGGCCGGCCTGATCCCCGACCGCGGCGATCTATACGGCCTGCACGGAGCGATGATGCGCCTTTTGCTCAAGGGCGCCGCTTCCTGATTCACTTACGCGCTTCCCATTAGTTGACAGTGTTAAATTTTGCTGATAGCGTCTGCTATGAAAATTTAACACTGTTCTGCGAAGGGATAACCGATGCGCATGAAACCATCCGGCTTGGCTGCCGGCCTGCTCGCCATCCTGCTTTCCTCCACCTCCGCAATGTCTCAGAGCGCGCTGCCGCCGCCCGAGACGACAGACCCGGTGACGCTCGGAACGATGGTCGGATTTCCGCCGCCGCCAGACAGGCAGGTCGTGCTCGGCAACGTCCTTCAGTATCCGAATGCGCGCTGGGCCTATCATCACATGCGCGAAGTCGCCCCTACAAAGCAGGTCTATCGCGGCGGTGACGCGCCGGCCGACCTGAACGAGCGCGCCGCCGATCTGGACGCGGTGCGGTTCAGCGACGGCAATGGCGGGGAAATCAGCATCGCGGACTGGCAGCGCAGCACGTACACAGACGCGCTACTTGTGCTGCATCGAGGCAATATCGTTTACGAGAACTATCACGTCGGAATGTTGCCGCGTCAGCAGCATTCCCTCTGGTCGCTCAGCAAGTCGCTCGTTGGGCTATTGACCACTCTTTTGATCGAGGAGGGCGCCATCGACGGCGACGCCACGGTTTCGCAATACGTTCCCGAGCTTGCCGGCACCGCCTGGGGCGATGCAACGGTGCAGCAGACGCTCGATATGACGACCGCGGTCGACTACAAGGAAGACTTCAGGGACCCGAAATCGGGCATCTTCCAGTATCTGTTCGCGGCAAACCTTATACCACCGCCCCCGGACTACCCGGGGCCGCGCAGGCTATACGACTATATGGGCACGGTTCGCGGCGGCAGCGAACATGGTGCTGCCTTTGCCTATAAGACGGTGGACACCGAGGCGCTTGGCTGGGTGCTTCGGCGCGCCAGCGGGCAGTCGCTGGCGACATTGCTGGAGGAGCGGATCTGGAGCCGCATCGGCGCGGAAGCGGACGGCTACTATCTGGTCGATCCGATCGGAACCGAAATCGCCAGCATCGGCTTCAACGCGACGCTGCGCGATCTCGCCAGGTTCGGCGAGATGCTGCGTAATGATGGCATGCATGATGGCCGCGCTGTCATTCCCGCAAGCGTCGTTGCGGAGATACGCAGGGGGGCTGACAGGGGAAAGTTCAAGGCCGCCGGACAGGAAGCCAGGGCCGGATATTCCTACCACAATCAATGGTGGATTCCCCACGATGAGGATGGCAGCTTTGAAGCCAAGGGGCTCGGCGGGCAGCAACTGCATATCAATCCTGCTGCCGAAATGGTGATCGTCAAGTTTTCCTCCCACCCGGTCAGCGAAACGCTCTTCACCCATCGCGTCGACCGGGCGGCGTTCGCGGCCATTGCTGCCGCGCTCGGACAGTAGGAGCGCGCGACATGGCAGGCATATTTGCGCCGCGGCTCCTAGAGGGCAGGGCGGTACTGATCACCGGCGGCAGCAGCGGCATCAACCGGCGGATTGCCGAACGGTTCGCTGCCCACGGCGCAAAGATTGCCGTCGTCGGCCGTGACGGTGATCGAGCAGCCGCCGCAGCCGCCGCCTTGATAGCGGCCGGCGGCGAGGCGGTCGGAATTTCTGCCGACGTGCGGGACATGGCGTCGCTCGAGACTGCATGCACCGAGGCGACCGACCGCTTCGGCCCGCTTGACATCGTCGTTGCCGGCGCAGCCGGCAATTTTGTCGCGCCGGCGCTTGGCATGTCGTCCAACGGGTTCCGCACCGTCGTCGATATCGACCTGGTCGGCACTTTTAACACCCTGCGGGCGGCACATGCCCATTTGCGCAAGCCGGGCTCTGCCGTTCTGGCGATATCGGCCGTGCAGGCGCAGATGCCGACAGCCGCTCAGGCTCATGTCTGCGCCGCCAAGGCGGGTGTTGAAATGCTGATGCGCACGCTTGCGGTTGAATGGGCAAGCGACGGCATCCGCAGCCTGGCGATCGCGCCTGGGCCGGTCGACGGCACCGAAGGTATGCGGCGCCTGGCGCCGGGTGGGCAGGACCACCTAGCGCGGATGCTCGCCGGCATTCCCTCCGGAAGACAGGCGGGACTGGACGAGATCGCCGACCTGGCGCTGTTTCTCGTTAGCGGCGCCGCCGACTACATCAACGGAACCGTCATTCACATCGACGGAGGTTTCTCGAATCTGGGCTCGCGGGATTTCGGCGCGCTGCTTACCGATGCCCATCGGTCGGCGGCTGCGGTTGAACCCCAACTTGCCTGACAGACGGTTCGATAGTGTTACGGGAGATCTTTGCGATGAACAGCCCTCGGTTCGAGTCCGCATCGTTGCGCTTCAATGCCGACGACTGGATCGGGAACAAAATTACATATGACATCTTCCACGATGCCGCAGACCAGCACGGCGACCAGATAGCATTCCGCCATTTGCAGTCGGGTGAGCCGGACGAAAAACCACGCCTAGTCTCCTATCGCGACATGCATGCCAATATCGCACGCACGGCCAATCTGCTGCGTGACATGGGCGCGACGCCGGGGACGGCGGTGGGCCTGATGCTCCCTGGTCTGCCTGAAACGCAATGGCTGATCTGGGGAGCCGAGACGGCAGCCGCCGCCTTTCCGATCAACTTTCTACTGTCGGCTGAGCACATCGCCACGTTGCTGGCGGTGGCGAATTGCAGCGTGCTGGCGGCGCTCGGTCCGCTTGCCGGAACCGATATCTGGAGCAAGGCGCTCGCGGTCCGAAAGATGATGGGTGGCGACGCCCCGGCATTGCTGCAGGTGGGAGGCATTGCGGACGCCGCGTCCGGCGCTCGACTATTTGGCGAAGCCTTGGGCGTATTCCCAGACAGCCTGGATTTCGTCCCCCCACATGATGGCGCGGCCGCCACGGCGGCATTCTTCCACACCGGCGGTACGACGGGAGCGCCGAAGCTGGTCAGACATACGCATCGCAACCAGCTCGCCGCTGCGTTCGGATTCGCCTACGCGGCGGACCTCGCGCCTGGCGATGTTCTCACCAACGGTTTCCCGTTGTTTCATGTTGCCGGCACGATCTGCTGCTCGCTGGCGCCGTTCATGACCGGCGCCACCGTGCTAAATCTCACGCCGGCGGGGTTCCGCAACCCGCGCATGATCTCCGACTACTGGCGCCTGATAGAGCGCCACAAGGTGACGGTCGCCGGCGGCGTGCCCACCGCGCTGGCGGCGGTTGCCCAGGTGCCGGTCGATGGAGCGGACCTTTCATCGCTGCGGTGCGGGTATACGGGCGGCTCGCTGACTCCACGCAGCGCGGCACTGGCGTTCGAGGCTGCGACAGGCAGACGCCTACATGAAGTATACGGCATGACGGAAACTGCCGGGGTGATTGCCGTGGAGCGCTGCGCGGGCTCTCACGAGATCGGCACCGTCGGCCATCCCGCCCCTTTTGTCGAATGCAGGGTGTTGCGACTTGATCCAGATGGCAGTCCGGGCGCCAATTGCGCTGATGGCGAGAGCGGCGTGCTGGTCGTCCGCGGCGAGACTGTTACGCCCGGCTATCGTGATCCTCAGCATGACAGAAGCGCCTTTACCGTCGATGGCTGGCTAATCACGGGCGATCTTGCTGTCATGGCGCCGGACGGACGGCTGACGATCACCGGCCGCAGCAAGGACCTGATCATCCGAAGCGGCCATAACATTGACCCCGCAATGATCGAGGAGGCGGCATTGTCGTTTCCCGGGGTCACCGCTGCCGCTGCCGTGGGTCAGCCCGACCGTTATGCCGGCGAACTGCCGGTGTTGTATGTCGCCGGGATGCCGGGCGCTGCGCCGAATGTCGACGCGCTGAAGGCCCACGTTGCGGCATCGGTTGCCGAGCGCCCGGCCGCACCGAAACAGGTCTTTCTGGTGAACGAATTGCCGCTTACCGCGATCGGAAAAATATATAAGCCGGCGCTACGCGCGGATGCCGCCCGGCGGATGGTTGTGGTGATGCTTGAAGAGTTCGCCGTCGAACATCCGGCCCTGCCTGGACTGGTTGTCTGCGCCGATGAGAAGCCCGGAGGTCGGATTTCCATCGTGCTCCAACCGAATTCAGACGCACTGATCCCGGCGGATATGCTTAAGGCGCTTGCCGGGCGCTTGGACGGCTTCCTGTTCGAGTGGTCTCTGGACCCGCTCGCGCACGGGCATGCCCAGGCGGCCGCCAATGCCGGGTGATCTCGACTTCTATTTCGACTTCATATCGCCTTACGCCTATCTGGCTTCAGGCGCATTTCGCAGCATTGCGTACGCGCATAACCGGACGATTTGCTGGAAACCGTTCAGGCTGGGAGTTGCCGTGGTCAAGGTCATGGGGCTCAAACCTCTGATGGATACCCCACTCAAGTCAGACTATGTCCGACGCGATATCGTTCGCCTCGCTCAGGTGATGGGGCTACCGTTGCATTCTGACGGTCCTCTGCCCGACCCGTTGCCGCCCGCCCTGCTGTTCCACGGCAGCCCTGAGGAATTTCAGGAGCCGCTGGCGATGAGGCTTCTCCGGGCACGCTGGGCCGACGGCCTCGACATTGGCAATATTGAGGTTTTGGAATCCGTCGCCGCGAGCATCGGTATGTCTCCCGGTACCGTATCCGAAACGATCGCAGACACGCGCTCCCGAGCACGCCTGACAGCGACGACCAAGGAAGCACTGTCCATAGGGGTATTCGGCTCTCCCACGGTGGCAGTCGGCGGGGAATTGTTCTGGGGCGCCGACCGCATGTGGCTGCTCGACCGGTACCTCGCAGCGGGAGAAAAGTATTCGACCGGTTGTAGCGATATGACCCTTCTCGCGCAGACGACGGAATCACCACCGGTTTGAATTTCACAACAAGCGGATACCCAAAGATCGCTATAGACCGGGCCGAGTGGGGCAGTCATCTGATCCAAAGGACATAGGCTCCGATGGTGGCGAAGGCGAGAGGGGTTCTGGCGGGTTTCTCGAAGCGGTGTGATCCCTCGAAGCCGCTTGAGTTCGAAGACCGAACTGTTGATGGTGGGCGGTTGCATCGCTTATCGATCCATGCGGGCCGCAATGTTCCGTTCCAGGCAATAGTGAACGGTTTCGCTCGGCGAACCCCTTTCCGCCAACGGCGTCATTCCGGCTCGCGCCACAGATACTCCAGTTGAAGTGCGACGATCCCGGATGTGCCACCGCCATGGCGTGTAAAGATCCTCTCCAGCGCCACATCGAGGCTTTGAGCCGGGAGAACGCTTTCCGGAACCGGCATGACAACGTCTGGGCTTGCTTCACCGGGAGCAGGGTTGATCAGCACCTTTAGTCCGTCGAGAGTTCTGATCGAACGATATTTGCTCATCGCTACGGCCTTTGAACGATATGTTCGTGACCACGCATCCGCAGACAAGGCGAGTGAGATGTCATCAACTCCCGCCAGGACTGGGATTCCAATGATCTCGTGGTTCCAGACCGCGACGCTGTTGAGGGAGATGCTATAAAGTGAGCGAGGGCCAAGGCGGAAATGGGCGCTATGATGGGTGGCGTCGTAGTGCTCAACACCGATCCGCGCCGAAAGCTCAGTCGCGGCGATCGGCCCGGCAATTGCCTCGACCAGGGCCAGCGACAGCGGAATCGATGCGGTTACCCCGGTTGTGGTCACGACGCCCCGATCGACAACATAACGTCGATCGGGTACCCAGGTCATAGTTGGATGAGCACGCTTCAAGCTATCGACGGCGTACCAGTGGGTGGTCGCGCGTCGACCGTCGAGGAATCCGGCCCGACCAATTACCCTTGCCCCTTCGCAGATGCCGATGATCGTGGCGCGGGACGCCACTTGTTTCCGGAGCCAGTCGAGGATCGGCCCCTCTTGGTCGTCATGGTGAAATGCCGGAACGATGACATAATCCGCTCCCTCGGGATGCGCAAGATCGAACGCATCAAATGTCAGTTGAGGCTCGATCGACAGGGCCGGCATCAAGATGATCGGCGTCTGGTCAGGTGCGAGCACTGCGACATCTGCAATGCCCGAACGTGTTAGGACGGCATAGGGGATCATCAGATCAGTGGTTTCCGACCCGCGGTTGTCCGCCACGATGGCGACCAGCGGACGCCGGCGTTTAGGCGGTCGAAGCCCCTCAATGGTACGGCGGTGCTCTTCTGCCGAAAGAGGGGCGGCGGTCGCTACTTTATCGCCAGACCATTCCGAACTGCAGGCTGCAACCAGTCCACCTCCGGCGATACCCATCAGAAACAGCCGCCTCTTCATGCCACTCGCCCCTCCGTTTTGTTCAAGACCGAATATAGTTATCCGTGCTACTGGCGGATATGACACATCTACCTCAAAATCTGCCAATCTCATTCAGGCGCAGCCCGAGCCAGGTGGTCTTGGTCGGTTTCGACGGATTTGAGCCCCTCGATCTGGTCGGCCCGATGGCCGTATTTGCGCGCGCCGAAGCCTTGGTCCCAGGCACTTACGTGATCCGCATAGCCGCGCCGCAGGGAGGCATCCTTACCGCCCAGTCGGGCCTCTCGCTCGCGGGTATCCTCCCGCTGGAGGCGATCGATGGCGCGGTCGACACGATTCTGGTGGCGGGCGGGAGCGAGGACGCCATTCGCGAGGCTGCAGTGGACGACGATCTGGTAGCTTGGGTTAAAGACTGGAGCCGACGCACGAGAAGGATCGGTAGCATCTGCACGGGAGCCTTCGTCCTCGGCGCGGCGGGCCTGCTCAACGGTCGGAACGCCACGACCCACTGGGCTGCGGCGAGTGTCCTGCAGGACTATTTTCCTGCTTCACGCATCGATCCAGACGCGATCTATCTCATTGACGGACCGATCTGCACTTCGGCCGGGGTTACCGCGGGGATCGATCTTGCACTGGCGCTCGTCGAGGATGATCTCGGAAATGATGTGGCAGCCGAGATCGCAAGGGACCTCGTTCTGTTCCTTCGTCGACCCGGAGGCCAACGCCAGTTCAGCGCCACTTTGGCTGCTCAGGCTCGCCACGTAGAGCGCTTTGCCGATCTCCTTATCTGGATGGCGGACAACCCCCAAGCCGACCTGAGCGTGCCGGCACTGGCTGCGCGTGCGGCCATGAGCGAGCGCAGTTTCGCGCGCCGCTTCGCCCGCGACGTCGGCCGGACGCCAGCCCGGCATGTGCTCGACTTGCGGCTCGACCATGCGCGCCGATTTCTGGAAACCACGTTCTGGACGCTTGATCGAATTGCCGAGCGATGCGGCTTTGGCACATGCGATACACTGCACCGACAGATGCGACGCGAACTTGGGCTCACACCTGCCGCCTACAGAGAGCGGTTCGCATCGGATACGGTCGGTACTGCACGGACGGCAGCTCGGCGTCCGTCGGAATACTAAGGCGCCCACCTCATGGAGCGGCCGCGCCGAGATTTTATGCGTCCTGCCTAGCCGTACTGCGCGGGAAGTCCGGATAAAACCCGACGCGCGACGGCGATGGGTGCCGCCATTGCGGCACCTTTAAGCAGGCCCCGACGATGTCAGTCCTTCGGACGCGGCGCGTCGCTGACCGGACAGGTTGAGAAGCCAACCACGTGGTAAATACTGCACGACCCGAGGAGGCTTTGTGAGGAGCAGAATCGCCGCGACCATCGCCAGAAAGATGGCGGTCCAGCCGGCAATCCAGCCATAGGCCCAGGTAATGCCGACCAGAGCGGCTGGCAAGATCCGCAGAATCCGATCCGTGGTGCCGACATTGCTGGTGGTAAGCATCTTCGTGAGGTTCATGGTGTTGTGCCCTTGTCGGTTGGAGTTCGTTTCCGGACGTCCCTGCCCGTGACCCTGGCGTCGGCAGACCTGGCTAGCCTGCCGACGCCGGGAACTCAGTTGCGGCGCAGCCAGTCGGCAATGGCGCGGCCAATGGCGGCTGGCTGGTCTTCTTGGATGAAGTGCAGGCCCTGCCCGATGTAGGCAGTCTCGATATTGTCGATCAGGCCGGTGTAGAACGGCACCACCTGCGGCGGCACCAGAACGCCAGGTTCGGCATAGGCGAGCAGCACCGGCATCCCGGTCGTGTCCATGAAGGCGCGGATGTCTTCCATCAGCGCGACCGAACTTGCCGGCTCCCCGCCAATTGGCACCTGGCGCGGCCAGGTCCAGGTCGGCAGCCGCGCTTCGAGCTGGTGGTACGGCATGCCGTATTCGGCCCGCGCGGCATCGCCCAGAGGCCGGTCGATCATCATCGGCAGGATCTGTTCGACGAACATGTTGCCTTCCATGATCATCTTGTAGCCCTGTTCGGGGTCGCGCATTGCCTGGAACATGCCGCCCATTTCGGGTCCCATCGCCTCATAGGAGGGCTGCGGGAAGGCCGGGGGTAGAACGCCCTCCATGAAGGCCAGCCGCACGACCTTTTCGGGGTGCCTGCGGGCGTAATCCCAGGCGAGTGCGGCGCCCCAGTCGTGGCCAACAAGCGTGATCTCGGTCAGTCCCAGCGCCTCGACGAAGGCATCGAGATAGCGGGTGTGATCGGCGTAGGTGTAGTCGATCGCAGGCTTGCCGGAATGCCCCATGCCGATCAGGTCTGGAGCGATGGCACGGTGACCTTCGGCGACGAAGGGGATCACGTTGCGCCAGAGATAGGCGGCGCTGGGATTGCCGTGCAGGAAGAGGACAACCTCGCCCTCTCCGGCATCGAGGTAGGACATGGTGCTGTCGTAGATAGCGACCTCGCGCCGGGGCAGCGGGTTTTCCTCGCTGATCGTAGTCGGTGGCAGCTTCGCCGTTTCCTGTGCCAGCGCGGGAGCGGCAATAGCCAGTACCGATGTAAGGGCAAGTAGTGCAAGTCTCGAAGTCAGTTGCATGAGTTTCTCCTTCCCGGCACTTCACGCGCGTCCGGGTCGTTCAGGGTCAGTAATTTGAAGGGGATGCCGCAGGTGGCGGGCTACAGGGCCTGGTAGACGAAAAATTCCATCTCGCCCGCCGAATCCCTCAGGTTGGCCAGTGCGCGATACTCAGGCGAGGCGAACCAGTTCTCGATCGCGGCCTCCGAGGGGAACCGCATGATGCCCGTCATGTGCGATGACCCTTCGCCAAGAAGAGCCATGGTAAACTTGCCGCGGGCAAGAACTTCGCCGCCGTGTGCAGCAACCGTCGGCGCGGCGGCTGCCCCGTAGTCTTTCATTTGTTCCGGGTCGCGCACCCGGATTCTGGAAACGAGAAGAGCGCTCATGGTTACCTCCGTCTTGACGAGCGATGTTTTAGACATGTATGTATAAAACACGGTCCGGATGTTTTGTCCATACCTGTATAAAACTTTTTCGGAAGAGGCATCTCGATGGCACGACCCTCCAAGTTCGACCGCGAGGCGGTGATCGAGACGGCGATGCAGGAAATCTGGCGTTCTGGCTATGAGGCGACATCGGTGAAGGCCATGTCCGAAAGGCTCGGTATGACAAGGTCGAGCTACTACAACGCCTTCGGCTCGCGCGAGGACCTCTTCAAGGAGACCTTGGCCGTCTATTTCGAACAGTCGCCTGACCGGGCGCTTTATGACGATCCAGGCGTGACGAGCATCCGGGCGCTTCTCACCTGCACCTTTCGCGCGGCGTGCGCGGAGCGGGCGGGCGATCCCGAGGGGCGCGGCTGTATGGCGATCAACGCTCTGTGCGAGCTTGCCGGCGGGCCTGAGACAGAGCTTTCCGAGATGATGGTGTCGGCGGTTTTGAGCAGCGCGCGCCGGTTCGAAGAATTGCTGAGGATTGGCGTTGCGCGCGGAGAACTGCCGGACACCACCGATTGCCACGGCAATGCATTGGCCCTGCAATCGCTGTTGGTCGGGATCAACGCCATGTCAAAGGCAGTGCGCGCCGAGGAGGATCTATGGCTTGCCGCGCGCACGACCTTGGGCGCGCTCGGGCTGCTGGAGGAATAGGGATGCGCGCGTTCGACGAGATATATGCGATTGCTGCCGCGCGCAAAGGCGGCTCCGATGCGCTGGATGAGCGCCTTTCCCGGCCGCGAAGCGTGAAAGATATTCGCGCCACGCCCGACGACCGCTGGCTTTCGGCGATGGCGCGCAGCATCTTCGAGGCGGGCTTCAACTGGAAAGTCATCGAGGCCAAATGGCCCGGGTTCGAAGATGCCTTCGAGGGCTTCCCGGTGGGCCGAGTGGCCTTCTGGCACGACGAAGACTTGAACCGGCTCATGGCCGACAGGCGGATCGTGCGCAACGGCGCAAAGATCGAAGCGGTGCTCGCGAATGCGCGCTTCCTGCAAGAGATCGCCGCGGAGCATGGTTCGGACGGGGCTTTCGTCGCCGGTTGGCCAGCGACTGACTATGCCGGATTGCTCGGCCTGCTCGAGTCGCGGGGTGCGCGGCTGGGTGGCCTGACCGGGCAACGGGCGCTGCGACGGATGGGCGTGGACGGTTTCGTGCTGTCACCCGATGTCGTCGCGCGGCTGATCGCTGAGAGTGTCGTTGCAAAGGCTCCATCTTCGCGCCGCGACATGGCTGCCGTGCAGGCCGCGTTCAATGCCTGGTCTGCGCAGTCCGGCCGCAGCCTGACCGAGATCAGCCAGATACTTGCGGCAAGTATCGACGCCTGAGACGCCGATTCTTGCCGCGCGGCTCGGAACCTGGCTGCCCGCCTTGAGGACCGAGCGCGCGCCCATCCCCAACGGTCAGGCACGTCCGCCAAATCACCTTTCCTGGTTCATAACACCGTCGCCGAAGGGATGATCGATCACCATCTTCCAGCCGCCATCCGGCTGTCGTCGCAACACTGCTACCGAAAGAGCGGTCATTTCCTCACCATCCGGCCCAGGCGCGGACCATTTCATCAGATGCAATGCAGTATCACCGGCGACGACCACCTCATGGTCACCATAGGTGAAAGCGACGCCGGAATTGACGAACGCTGCGAACATCGCTCTCAGCGCGGTCTCACCGGTCGCCGGTTGACCCGGCTCTCCAACCACGACGGCTTCGGGCGCATAGGTCGTCATAACGGTGTCAATATCGCCCGCAGCGAAGGCTGCCGTCATCGTGTTTATTGTCGATAGTACTCTGGCTTCATCGGTCATCGGTATTTCCTGTGCTTGGGCTGTGCTTAGGATCAATGTGGTAGCGAGCATTGCTGCTCTGACAATCTGCATGGCTGTTCCTCTCAGTGATGCAGTCATCCTACTTCCCTCTGGTGTCAGAAAATGGCAGGGGTCTCCGCATGCGGCTCTTTCGTCTTTTTCATCTCCTCGACGAACTTCGTCTACGGCGCGCGCCAGTAACAGCAGAGGCACTGGCGCGGGAGTTTGGGGTGTCTTTACGCACGCTTTATCGCGATATCGCCGATCTTCAGGCGATGGGCGCGCCAATCCGCGGCGAAGGCGGTGTCGGCTACGTGATGGAGGCGGGCTACTTCATGCCATCGCTGCGGTTTGACGAGGACGAACTGTCAGCAATCGCTCTTGGCCTGCGGCTCGCTGTCGTGCGCACCGATCCGCGCATGTCAGAGGCGGCACGGCGGGCGGCGGCGAAGATCGCATCATCCGTCGGTGAAGGCGCGCGACGGGCCTTCCTGGAGAGCGCTTTCGAGGCGGGGCCGAGCGACGCCGCCTACGCTCCCCATCTGGAGTCCTTGCGCGATGCGATCCGCTGGCGAAAAGTGCTTGAAATTGGGTATACGAGCCTCGCGGGGAAGTCGTCGACCCGGCGAGCCAGGCCACTTGGTCTCACCGTCTTTGACACTGTTTGGTTGCTGACGATCTGGTGTGAGACTGCTCGGGATTTTCGACATTTGCGCGTAGACCTTGTTGAGGCTCTGCGCGCAACAGGTGAAAATTTCCGTGACG